>JALFSW010000024.1 GCA_022779305.1 Prevotella sp.
TCTCTAATGACCGAATTGGGTTTAATATTCAAACGATGACCCACCGAGAAACTCTCTTAAGAGCGAAGTTGGGGGAAGAGCGTTTTGTGGGAGTGGTGAAAGATAAGCCAAAAACTTGCGCAGTCGGTAGGCTTCGGCAAATTCGTCGCAATGTTCGGGAACTTGCTCAAGTAATTCCTGTGCTTGTGTTTTGAGCACAGCAAATTCAAAGAGCATCGCACTATTGAACATCACGTCAGCTATCTCTTGATAAGGAAAAATCCATTTATTTTCACCCGCTCTGACACTTGCCCATCGTTGGATGGTTTCTTGTGCAGAATAGCCTCTGTATTTATAGTCGCGAACAATGCGGCGAAGCAAGCGGTTGTCGGTTGTTGGAATGTAATTGTGATCGTCCAATAGAATGGTGGTGAGTGCAGAGGTATAGACTTTGAACTTCTGGGGGTCAGGAATTTGCTCGGTCAGAGAGGGATTGAGGGCGTGAATACCTTCAAGAATGAGCAAATTATTGTCTTCTAATTTCAGTTCTACGCCACTTTTCTCGCTCAAACCAGTATGAAAATTATATTTGGGTAGCTCCACGGTTTCGCCCGCAAACAATGCCGTTAATTGACTATTGAGTAATGGGATATTGACCGCATGGAGATTTTCAAAGTCGAGTTCTCCGTTGGCATCTTTGGGTGTTTTTAAGCGATCTACAAAATAGTCGTCTAAAGAAATCTGAATAGGTTTTACGCCCGATGCCAACAATTGAACCGAAAGTCGTTTGCAAAATGTGGTCTTTCCACTTGAGGAAGGTCCGGCAATCAAAACCACCTTCACATTGTTGCGCTCAACAATCATATCGGCAATTTTCGCAATCTTTTTTTCTTGCAAAGCTTCGCTAACATGTATCAAATCAGACGAAAATCCCTTTTTGATGGCAGCATTAAAATCACCAATCGTACTAATACCCAAGATGTTTTGCCATCTGTGGTGTTCCTTGAAAACATCAAACATCTTGTCTTGCCGGATGAGTTTTCCGAGTTCGGCAGGATTTTCTTGCGATGGCACTCTGAGGAGAATACCGTCATAATATTTTTCAACACCAAAAAGGTGAAGCTGCGAAGTATTGGTGAGCATCGAACCATAATAATAGTCTTTGTAATCATCAAGCTTATAATATATGGTGTAGAGCGAACCAATGCTTTCCAATAGTTTCACTTTTGCCTCATCACCCAAATGCCGAAATAGTTCAATGGCTTCCTCTGTGGGGATTTCAAACCGCTCTATGGGGAGTTTTTCGTCAATGATGGCTTGCATACGTGTGCGTATTTTCTCCACATCTGCATCTTCGACAGCATGCCCCAGTTTTAGGTTGCAATAATAGCCGTTAGAAATCGGCGTATCAATAATAACCTTACTACCCTTATAAAGGTCGTGAACAGCTTTGCAAAGCACCAAGAATAAGGAGCGCGTATAGGTGCGTAATCCTGAAGCCGAATGGAGATCGAGAAACTCTATATCTTTGTTTTTATAAACACGATATTCCATTCCCACCACCTTGTTATTTACCTTTGCGCTCACTGGTCCGAAGTCCATTTCGAGATTAAATGCACGAAAAATTTCATAAAGTGAGCTTCCGTTTGGTACTTCTTGAGATTTTTTATTATTTTTGCAACGGATTTGTATTACATCTTTCATTTGAGTGTCCTAATACTTGATTGATGGGATAAAATTAATAAAATCATTTCATAATGCAAAACGAACTCGCATTACAATAAAATAAATTATGACAACCAATGATTATTTAGCTATTTTTTTGAAAATTCTTGGCTCGCTAGCGTTATTGATCTACGGAATGAAGGTCATGAGCGAAGCTTTACAAAAAATGGCAGGCTCGCAGTTGCGTCACATTTTGGGTGCAATGACCACCAATCGTTTTACAGGTATGCTAACAGGAACGTTCATCACTTGCGCCGTTCAGTCTTCTTCGGCTACGACGGTGATGACCGTATCGTTTGTGAATGCTGGCTTGCTCACTTTGGCGCAAGCCATTTCCGTTATTATGGGTGCCAATATCGGTACAACGCTGACGGCATGGATCATGTCTTTGGGCTATTCTGTAGACTTGACGAGTGTCGTTTTTCCCTCATTCATGATTGGAATCATCCTCATCTATAGTCGGAAGGCACGCTATATTGGCGATTTTCTTTTTGGTATAGCTTTTATGTTCTTTAGCCTTGTGTTGCTAAGTGCAGCGGGCAAAGAACTCAAACTTGAGACCAATCCAGAAGTGATACACTTCTTCTCTTCGATCGATGTAAGCAATTACTCAAGTATTTTTATTTTCCTCGCCATCGGAACGGTTATCACTTGCATTGTGCAATCCTCTGCAGCAGTGATGGCTATTACGATTTTACTTTGTTCTACGGGTGTACTTCCTATTCATCTTGGTATAGCGTTGGTGATGGGAGAAAACATTGGAACAACCGCCACAGCCAATTTGGCTGCATTGGGGGCAAATACGCAAGCGCGGCGAACGGCTATGGCCCACTTGCTGTTTAACGTCATAGGTGTTATTTGGGTACTGATTGTTTTCTATCCTTTTGTGAACACGGTTTGCAAAGCTGTTGGTTTTGACCCTACAAACAACACCCTTAGTCACGAAGAACTTGCGTTGCGTCTTCCTATTGTTTTGGCAGCTTTCCATACATCGTTTAATGTCATCAATACATCACTTCTCATTTGGTTCATTCCTCAATTAGAGAAACTTGTTTGCATGATTGTTAAATCGAAGAAAAAGGAAGAAGACGAAGAGTCTCGTCTCTGCTTTATCCAAAGCGGTATTATGAAAACACCCGAACTTTCGTTGCTTGAAGCCAGCAAAGAAATTCATTCCTTTGGCGAACGAATGCGGCGTATGTTTAATATGGTAAGAGAGCTTCTCACGATAAACGACGAAGCTGCTTTCAGTAAGCTATTTGCACGTATTGAGAAATATGAAGGCATTTCCGACAATATGGAAATTGAGATAGCAAAGTATCTCGACCAAATCAGCAATGCACATTTGAGCGATGACACAAAAGAAAAAGTTCGAGCGATGTTGCGTGAGATTTCAGAACTTGAAAGTATTGGTGATGCGTGCTACAACATTGCACGCACGCAACAAAGACGCATCAATGCGAAAGAAAATTTTGTGGAAATGCAATATGAAAACATATCGCAGATGTTTGAACTGGTTGATAATGCCTTGGCACAGATGAACAGTATGCTCGTTGGACATAAACACGAGAATAATGTCAATCTTTCGTTTAATGTGGAAAACGAAATCAACAATTATCGCAACCAACTGCGCACACAAAACATTCAAGACGTCAACGACCATAAGTACACCTACGGAATTGGTACGATGTATATGGACATTATTCAAGAATGTGAAAAACTGGGCGACTATGTCGTCAATGTTGTTGAAGCCCGTATGGGTGTAAGACAATCTTCGCTTTAAATGATAAACCTGCGTAGGAGACACTTCGTTAAAAGGAGTGTTTCCTGCCTCGTTTCCATCAGAAACACAACAGCTCTACTGTCAGTTTACATACAATGAAGAGAAAACCATCTTCGGGAGGATGTTGGGCTTATTCCTACTTGAAGATGATGGAAGAAATCAAAACTGAGCCCACCTTAATTTTAGTCTTAAGATATGAAAATGAAAACCCTACTCATTTCGTGTTTGGCACTATTGCCTCTTAGTTTGTTTGCCCAAAGAGTGGAAGATGGCGTGCTAAAGGATTGCTATGGCGTTTCGGGCGAGTATCACATCGAAGAAGGTGTGCGAGAAATAGGCGAATATGCTTTCATGATGTCGTCTGTAACAAAAGTTTATGTGCCTGCATCTGTGGAACGTATATCAAAGTGCGCATTCAATATGGCACCCAGTTTAACAACGGTTGTTTTTGCCCCAGATAGTAAATTGAAAGAGATTGGCGAACAAGCGTTTGAAATGTGCGACAAACTTGAAGCCATCGAACTTCCCAATTCCGTAGAAACCATTGGTCGGTCTGCATTTACTTTTTGTGAATCACTGCGCAAGGTAAACATTCCTCAAAGCCTGACAGAGCTTGCTTATGGCACATTTTCAACCTGTCCGAGCCTTAGCAAGGTTGTTATTCCTGCAACATGTAAGAAGATTGGTGAGTTTTGTTTTGCCAATTGCAAGGGCTTAGGTATTGTTGAAGCAAGTTGCGACAGCATTGGTACGAAAGCTTTTTATAATTGTAAACTTCTTTCTGTGGTGAATTTGAAAGAAGGTGTGAAAGCTATTGGCGACAGTGCGTTTGCACGCTGTCTGGCATTAGAAGAACTTTCGTTACCCGAATCATTAGACACGGTGGGGGCAAAACTCTTTTTGCATTGCCCAGACTTCGTTGGTTTCAACGTTCCTGCAGCGAACAAACATTTCTTGAGCAACCAAGGCGTACTCTATGCAAAAGACAAATCAGTGCTTTATGAATGTCCACAACGTTTTAAAAGTGACCTGTTTGAATTGCCTTCGGAAACGAAAATCATTCGTTCCATGGCTTTTTATGAATGCCAAGATGTTAAAGCCATTCGCCTGCATAACAACATAGAACGCATAGGTTTAGGTTCGCTTGCCAATAATGGTATGACACGTTTCGATTTTGAAGGTGCAGAGAACTATCTCGTAGAAAATGACATGATATATGCCAAGCTACAAAGCACAGATGGTTATGCACTCATAGCAGTTCCTTGTCGTAGCACACGCACTGACTTTGTATTGCGACCAGATGTAGCCTACATAGGAAAACACACTTTCTCGTTCAATACCACGGCTGCCAACATCACATTGCCTGAAAGACTTTTGGGCATAGGTGAAATGGCATTCTTTGGTTGTCATGGTTTGAAACACTTCTATGCTTATGCCAAGGAAGCTCCAGTTTTAGAAACAGAGGTATTTGGCGATGTTCCTTTTAATGCGGTTGAATTACACGTGAGAGAAGGTGTTGCGTCGTTGTATCAATTAGCCAATTGGCCTTTTGCCTACGGCAGTGATCTTACAGGTGATTATCCTTATGTTGCCAATGGAGTTACCATTACAGACCAAGCACGTAATGGTATCATTGTTGAACGACTTCAAGGCAGTGAAAATGTTCTTTTCGCAGCCCATTCTACAATTGAAAGCATTGAAATCTATGGTTATGATGGCACATTGTTGAAAGCATTAAAGCATTTGCAAACCACCAAAGTTTCGCTTTCATTGCCACAAAGCAAGCCTTGCGTTGCAAAGATAAAACTTGCTGATGGAGCTGTGGAAGTCAGAAAGATTTAAAACCATGCTTCTGTAATTCCTCATCACATTGCAAGGGGCGTCTTCCGTGGCGACCGAAGAAGATGCCCCTATACAACCTTTGTTAGTCAAACAGGAAATGAAAAACGTATGCTTGCTCGCCTTTTGTCTTGCCATGACAATCTCTGTCCATGCGCAAAGCGAACGAACGTGGGAGAAATATCTCGATGCTCTGTTGCTCACCGATGATAATCGCACAGAAGATTATGAAGAGATGTATTTTCTTCTCACCGAATTGGAACAACATCCTATTTGCCTGAATACTGCCACAAGAGAAGAATTAGAACGCATTCCTTTTCTCACTGCTCAACAAGTGGAAGACCTGCAAGCCTATGTTTATCAATACAAGGGTTTCAAGACGCTGGCAGAGTTGGCACTAATAGAATCGATTGATGGCGCAACAAGAGAATTGTTAAAATGTTTTGTTTACCTTGCTGATGCACCACCGCCTACTTTTCCACATTTATCTGAAATCGGAAAGTATGGAAAACATACGCTCTTGCTGACAGGAAAGTTGCCTTTTTATCAGAGAAAGGGCGATAAAACCGCCTATTTAGGCTATCCTTATAGTCATTCTTTTCGCTATACTTTTCAGTATAAAGACTATTTGAAAGCTGGATTTGTTGGTGCGCAAGACGCTGGCGAACCCTTCTTTTCACATCACAACACATTGGGCTATGACCATTATGGTTTTTATTTGATGCTCCAGCGAATGGGACGCATAAAATCCTTGATCATTGGGCGTTACACGCTTAGCTTTGGGCAGGGTTTGGTGATGAATGGTGGTTTTTCGTTGGGCAAGTCGGCAATGCTTCTCTCGTCCAATGGAAATCGACAAACGTTGCGCCCACATTCCTCACGTGTGGCGCATAATTATTTGCAAGGCATTGCTACAACCATTGCTTTGACACACCATATCGACCTTTCTGCTTTCTTTTCTTATCGGAAAATAGATGCTACACTGACTGAAGAAGGAAAAATTAAAACCATTCTGAAGTCGGGGTATCATCGTACGCTTAAAGAAATTGAGCGCAAAAACAATGCCGCTCAAACTTCAGCGGGCACTTATATGCAATGGAAAAAAGATGGAAAAAATCTGGGACTGACAGCTGTTTATACGCAATTCGATCGTCCCTTGATGGGGAAAAACTACGCATCGGCACATCGTTACGTGCCTCAGAGCAATCATTTTTGGAGCATCAGCACCACCTATGGCTATCGAAATCATAAGTATGATTTCAGTGGCGAATTGGCAACAGGCAGTAGTGGAGGTTTGGCAACACTCAATAACTTAGAAATCAAATTTTCCAACCGCCTCAACATCCATCTTTCACAACGGTTTTATGGGCATCAGTATTATGCACCCTTTGCCAACAGTATTGGCGAAAACAGCTCGACTCAAAACGAAATGGGAGGCTACGTAGGCGTTCGATGGTCTTTTCGTAAAGGTTTAATAGTCAATGCTTATACTGATTTTTCCCACTTTTCGTATCCTCGCTATCTCACTTCTTCCGCAAGTTCGTCGTGGGACAATTTCCTTGGCTTGACTTATCAACGTAAAAAGCTCACATTCATCGCACGATATGCCATCAAAATACGCACACGAGACAATAAATTGCACACAAGACTTGAGCAAGAAATGCGTCATCGGGGACGCATCGCATTGTCGTATGATGCCGACCGATGGACAACTAAAACGCAAATAGATTTTTCGCAAACATCGTTTCAACGCAGTCGTACGGGTTATATGCTAAGCCAGCAATTCGGTTGGCGACCAAAGCCCCATCTGCAAACCCATTTTCTTTTGGCTTATTTTCACACCGATGATTTTGCTTCACGCATTTATACCTACGAACCAGGTGTTTCCTATGGCTTTCACTATCCCGCCTATTATGGAAAAGGGCTACGTTATTGTGTCATTGGGCGCATAAACATTGCAGAAAATCTCCTGTTGCAAGCGAAATTAGGTTCTTCTTTCTACTTTGACCGCACAAAAATTGCTTCGGGGTTGCAGGAAATTAACAGTCCCTCAGCTACAGATTTAGAAATGCAAATGAAGTGGACGTTTTAAATCTTGTAGTTTGATAGATGGAAGAGAGAGGATATTAAGATATCACATCCACTCAAATATGACGTCATATTTAACAGCGCCTCGAACACTTGGATATCAATTGATTAAACCCAAATCGGTCATTAGCCCCCTATAGTTTTCTTTTTCTTTTATTTTTAACTTCCCAGTGGCTTGCATCTGCTTATTGGCTGCTTCTTCAGCGTTTTCTCTTGAAATAGCCCGCTACATCAGCGAAAAAACGCTAAATAATCTGCACAGATAATCAGACGCAACCCCTTTGGTCTCTAATGACCGAATTGGGTTAAAAGATGGTCTATAAGCGTTTTTTCTATAAAGAATTACTTACAAAACAAGAGGGTGCAGTTCACATGTGAATTGTACCCTCTTGTTTTGTAAATATTGCATGTTGATTGTTCTAATGCACTTTATCTATTGCTTCACGGCGTTTTCAGTGTCTGACGTTTTTAGAAAGAGCGTATAGCTTCTTTGCTGTTCGCTTAAAGTTTTTCGCCATAACAAAGGTCGCCCGCATCGCCGAACCCAGGAACAATGTATTTATGTTCGTTTAGCCCTTCATCAATAGCGGCACACCAAATGGTGGTGTTTTCCGTTGGGAATGTGCGCTTAATATGGTCTATTCCTTCTGGCGATGCTATTACGCAAGCAATGTGCACATGCTTGGGTGTCCCTTTTGTGAGAATAGCTTTGTAGCCCAGTTCCATCGATCCACCTGTGGCAAGCATCGGATCGGCAATGATGAGCGTCTTTCCATTGATGTTGGGCGTTGCAAGATATTCCACATGAATACCCACTTCGTGGTGATCGGCATCCTTATATTCACGATAAGCACTGACAAAAGCATTGCCAGCGTGGTCGAAAATATTAAGAAATCCGTTGTGGAAAGGCAATCCTGCACGAAAGATGGTAGCAAGCACAATTTTGTCCGTAGGCACGTTTACCTTTGAAATGCCCAGCGGAGTCTCGATGTCTTGCGTCTGATAATCAAGTGTTTTTGAAATTTCAAAAGCCTCAAACTCACCGATACGCATCACATTGTTACGGAAAAGTAAACGATTCTTTTGGTAGTCCTTATCGCGAATTTCCGCCATGTACTGATTGATGATAGAGTTTTGATCTGAGAAATTGATGATTTCCATATACTTTATATAAATAGGTTAGGAATGTTCTGATCCTTAGTTGGGTTGCAAAATTTCGGCAAAATTAAGAAATTTATTTATTTTTTGCAACCTCTGAATAGCAAATATCTTTTAAGAAAATGTTTTTTTTATTTCTTTAACGATGCAGAACTGTAATTTGTCCTTTTTTTATTAATGAAGTATTGGTGGTAAATGATAAAATGAGTACCTTTGCGCAAGTTAAAAAAGAAAAGTCAATCAACACAGGCATTATTTATTTTATCAACTAAAATATACATTTATAAAAATGGCAAATTTTGATAAGAGCGTACTCGAAAAGTACGGAATCACAGGAACAACAGAAGTTGTTTACAATCCTTCTTATGAAGTATTGTTTGCAGAAGAAACAAAAGAAAGTCTTCAAGGATTTGAAAAAGGTCAGGAAACAGAACTTGGCGCAGTAAACGTTATGACAGGTGTTTACACTGGTCGCTCGCCTAAAGACAAGTTCATCGTAGATGATGCAAATTCACATGACACAGTTTGGTGGACATCTGAAGAATATAAGAACGATAATAAAAAAATGAGCGAGGCTGCATGGGCAGTTGTGAATGACCTTGCTAAGAAAGAATTGTCAAACAAACGTCTCTTCGTTGTTGACGGTTTCTGCGGTGCAAACAAAGACACACGCATGAAAATTCGCTTCATCGTTGAAGTGGCATGGCAAGCACACTTTGTAACAAACATGTTCATCAAGCCCGTTTCAGAAGAAGAACTTGCACAAGAGCCAGACTTTATCGTTTACAACGCATCAAAGGCAAAGGTAGAAAACTACGCAGAGTTGGGTCTTAACTCTGAAACCGTGGTTGCTTTCAACGTAACTACAAAAGAACAAGTTATTCTCAACACATGGTATGGTGGCGAAATGAAGAAGGGTATGTTCTCAATGATGAACTACTATCTTCCATTGAAAGGCATTGCTTCTATGCACTGCTCTGCTAACACCGACCTCAATGGTGAAAACACAGCCATCTTCTTCGGCTTGTCTGGAACAGGTAAGACTACGCTTTCAACCGATCCAAAGCGTTTGCTCATTGGTGATGACGAACACGGATGGGACGATAATGGTGTCTTCAACTTTGAAGGTGGGTGCTATGCAAAGGTTATCAACCTCGACAAAGAATCAGAGCCAGACATCTATGCAGCTATCAAGCGCAATGCATTGTTGGAAAACGTAACCGTAGATGCTAACGGCAAGATTGACTTCACAGACGGAAGTAAGACAGAAAACACACGTGTGTCTTACCCTATCGATCACATCACAAACATTGTGAAGCCTATTTCTGCTGGTCCTGCTGCTAAGCAAGTGATCTTCTTGAGCGCAGACGCATTCGGCGTACTTCCTCCAGTGTCTATCCTCGACCCAGAACAAACAAAATACTACTTCCTTTCTGGTTTCACTGCAAAACTCGCTGGTACAGAACGTGGCATCACAGAACCAACACCTACATTCTCTGCATGTTTCGGTCAGGCGTTCTTGGAACTCCACCCAACAAAATATGCTGAAGAATTGGTGAAGAAGATGGAGCAAAACGGTGCTAAGGCATACCTCGTGAACACAGGTTGGAACGGAACTGGCAAACGTATTTCTATCAAAGATACGCGTGGTATCATTGATGGTATCCTCAGCGGTGCAATCAACAAGGTTCCTACAAAGACCATCCCATACTTCAACTTCGTTGTTCCAACAGAATTGGAAGGCGTAGATACAGGCATCCTCGACCCACGCGACACTTATGCAGAAGCTGCACAATGGGAAGAAAAAGCTAAAGATTTGGCACAACGCTTCATCAAAAACTTCGTGAAGTACACAGGTAACGAAGCTGGTAAAGCATTGGTTGCTGCTGGTCCACAATTGTAATCATAAGATTATATTTAAGGTAATACTTTTAATTAGGGCGCACTGTGAAAGTGCGCCCTAATTTTTTTGTCATTGAATTTTGTTGGAGTCCATATCTTCTAAATAATGAATTTATAATATTCACAGGCTAAATAGTAGCAAAAATGTAAAAAATACAATTTAAAAGGATTTTACGCTTGATATAAATCAAGAAAGATAACGAAGTAAAAAAATAATTCTAACTTTTCTTGCAAAAGAAAACAAAACACCTTATCTTTGCATCGTGTTTTTCATAGTATTAGATTTAAGGTTAACAAAGGTTGGACTACAGCGGTAGTCCTTTTTTATTTTCTAACACTTCGCAAAACACATTTCCCACATTATTATATTATTAACAACATGAGTGCCGCATAAGATAAGCGATTACAAAATGTACAAAAGCGATTATCAGCTATTTGAAATTTGCTAATATATTTTTCTTTTGCGATGAGACAAATTGAAAGAACGCACAGCAAGATCATCATTAGTAGGTATTAAAATCTCTATCTCAACAGAAATACATTTCTTTTAACCTCTTTTTACCAACACTTAGGTATTGTTCAACTCCATAATTAGTCGTAACTTTGCAGCACTTTAATTAGTAACTTAAGTTTAATAAAAATTTATATGAAAAGAATTTTTACATTATTCGTAGGCGTTTTATGTGTCATTGTAGCAATGGCGCAAAACACCGATGCTATGCTCTTTGGCGATGTGAAAGCCAAAGAAACAAAAGAACATCTTCCCCATGCAATGATCGTTGTAAAGGGAACCAACCTCAAAACTAAATGTGATGGTAGTGGACACTTCAAACTGCCTAATCTTCCTGTTGGAAAACAAATTGTCATTGCTTCAGTGGATGGCTATCAAGAGCAAGAAGTCGAAGTAGAGATGGTCAGCGGGAAGTCTGTTACAGTTTATTTTGAACTCGACAAAGATCCACTCGAACTCAGTCAAGTTGTGGTTACAGGCACACGCACCTCACACTTCGTGAAAAACGTACCCATCCGTACAGAAGTGCTCACCAATCAGGCACTCAAGCGAAAGAATGCACAAAGCCTCTATGAAGCATTGGAAGGTGTACCAGGCGTTCGTGTTGAAGAACAATGTCAGGCTTGTAACTTCTCAATGGTGCGCATGCAAGGACTCGGAGCTGAACATACACAGGTTTTGATTGATGGCGAACCGATGTATTCAGGTCTTGCAGGTGTCTATGGACTTCAGCAAATGGGTACGAATGATGTAGATCGTCTTGAAATTGTTAAAGGTGCAGGCTCGGCACTCTATGGCAGTAGTGCGGTGGCAGGTGCAATCAATATCATTTCAAAAGAACCTACCTACGAACCATCTATTAACGCTGACCTACAATTAGGTAACTGGGGCTATAAGAGTTACAAAGGCTCTGGCTCAATGCGCTATAAAAATGTGGGCGTAATGGTCTCTGCACAGCGCATGGAAATGGATGCGTTAGACGAAACACAAGCTGGCAACACTCGTTCGGAAGTGAAGCATAAGGATGGTGTATCTGACCGCGTGTATAGCCTTATGAACAACCTCGGTTTGAGCTTCTATTTTTATAGTCCGTTTGCAACCAACGACAAACTCATCATTCGTGCAAAAGCATTGGATGAAGTGCGTATGGGTGGCACAATGACCGATAATCTTTACCTCAATCCTTTTTCGGCTGGAACAGAAAATATCAGAACCGACCGTCTTTCTGCCGACCTTGCCTATACTTTGCCCATCGGTTCAAAGTCAGAACTTAATCTTGCAGCTGCCTACGTGCGCCATAAACGCAACGCAACTAACGATACATTCTTGAGCAGCTACCAAGAATCACATCCCGATCCCGCTAATCCTAAAGGTCCTGGATTGAGCCCTGATGTAGAAATAATGCGTCCTTACCTTGCAAAAGAAAACTCATTCAGCCCTTCTTTAACTTTCACCAGCATGCTTGGTAAGCACACCTTGCTCGCAGGCGTACAAGGTTACTTCACCAACCTTCGTGAAACGGGACTCTACGCAATCGACGACGACACCAGCCCTTACTACGGAAAAGCCTACACTTCAATCGGAGAGAAACACGCAAACGAAGTAGGCTTCTTCATTCAAGACGAATGGAATGCGCTTCCCGGACTCACCATCGTACCTGGTCTTCGTTTAGACACCCACAATTCACGTGAAGAATATACAGCAAGTGAAAAGGTTTTCGATGGCAATTTCCCACAAACAAAATTCAGCAAAGCAACGTTCAATCCTCGTTTAGCAATCAAATACGAACTTTCAAAGGCACTTGTCCTTCGTGCTAACTTCGGAACAGGTTTCCGTGCACCTTATGGATTTTCTGAAGACCTACACCTTTGTTCAGGTTCTCCACGTGTTTGGAAATCATCTGAACTCAACGGCGAACGTTCTATTAGCTATAACGTGTCGGCAGACTATTATGGAAAGAACTATCAGTTGAGCCTCAACATTTTCCGCACAGATTTGAAAGACAAAATCCAATTTGCACCTGCCAGTGAAAATGTAAAGAAACTCGGCTACACCTATCAATGGGAGAACGTAGACGATGCTTACGTGCAGGGTATTGAAATCGGTGCGAAAGCCACATTGTTTAGAAACTTCAATGCAGGTCTCAACTGGACATTCAATCAAGGTAAGTTCAAACACGAACGTGCAGAATGGGCAGACGCCAACGATGAAGAAAACAAAAAATACCCACAACGCTTAGCCTATGCGAAAGAAAGCAAGAACATTTCACGTTTCCCAGCTATGACGGGCGACCTCACACTCGAATACACACCTGGCACTTGGACATTCTCACTCACAAGCTCGCTCCAAGGCAAGATGTACATTGACTACAATTCAGAAGACGATGGTACACAGTCAAAGATCAAGAAAACCAATCTCTTCACTTTGTGGAATTGTCGCATTGCAAAACGCATTGGTTCGTTCAGCGTTTATGCGGGTGGAAAGAACATCTTTAGCTATATTCAAGACGAAAGACACTTAGACGACGCTGCCTTTATGTATGCACCTGTTTATGGCGCAACGTGGTATGCAGGTCTCAGTCTGACGCTTTAAGCTGAAAACCATCATCATTTGGTAACAAAAATCCGACTATGTGCATCTAAAAAAGCATTTCTCCCTGACAAAAAACTTTTAAGTATTGCACGGCATAGGGGATAAACGCCAAAAAATTTTCTAAGAATGAGATAGCAAAGAGTTGATAAGTATGACATGAATGGAAATTAATCGCTATTCACGTCAACTTATCAACTCTTTTTTCATACCTATTCGACTTGTCTTTCGTGTCGCTTCTAAAAAGCTTAACAATTTTCTTTGTCATTCCTTTTGTTTACACTACCTTTGCAATGTTCAAACCCAATTCGGTCATTAGAGACCAAACGGATTGCGTCTGATGTTCTGTGCAGATTGTTTATTGTTTTCTCGCAGATGTAGCGGGCTACTTCAAGAGAAAACAATGAAGAAGATGCTAGTAAGCAGATGTAAGCAGTTGGGAAGTTAATAAATAAAAGAAAAAGGAATCCCTAACGGTCTAATGACCGATTTGGGTAAAACCCAATTAAAGAAAAAGGAGATTGAAAGAAACAAAATGCAAAAAAAACAGATCCTTCTCATCAACGATATAGCTGGCTACGGCAAAGTAGCAACAGCCGCAATGCTCCCCATTTTATCGTATTTAGGACATCCTGTCTACAATCTGCCAACAGCCTTAGTCTCTAACACATTGGATTATGGTAAGTTTCAGATACTCGAAACCACAGACTACATCAAACAGGTGCTGCCCATCTGGAAAGAATTGGGCTTTCACTATGATTCGATTGCAACGGGTTTCATTGCTTCTGAACGACAGGCAAGCCTCGTTGCCGACTATTGCAGGGAACAGGCTTCGCTCGGAACAATGATTTTCGTAGACCCCATCATGGGCGATGAAGGACAGCTTTACAATGGCGTAACACCTTCCACCATTCGTTCTATGCGCGAAATGATTAGCGTTGCAGGGGTGTGTTTCCCCAATTACACAGAGGCTTGTTATCTAACAGAAACGCCTTATCGTTCAGAAGGTGTGACGGAAAGCGAAGGACGCATCTTGCTCGACAAACTCCACGCTATCGGTGCAAAATCGGTGCTCATCACTTCGATAAAAATCGATGGTCAGCCGTCGGTCATTGGCTACAATGATGAGAATCAAACCTACTTTGCTTTACCTTATACAGAAATTCCTGTGCGCTTCCCCGGGACGGGTGATATATTCTCAGCAATTCTCATCGGACATTTACTCGATGGGACGTCGCTCATTGAAAGTACGCAACGCGCTATGAATGGCGTTTATCAATTAATAGATCTCAACAAAGACAATGCAGATAAGAATCGAGGTATTCCCCTCGAACGCTATCTCGATATACTCTAAAAATAAAACATATATGCTATGGATTGGCTAAACCAGTTATTTGGTCTCCACTCAGCCTTGCAAGCTGTCATCATCATCTCCTTGGTTTGTGCCTTGGGCTTAGGTCTGGGCAAAATCAAGATAGGCGGTATTTCGCTCGGTGTCGCTTTTGTGTTTTTTGTCGGAATTGCCGTAGGTAATTTTGGACTCGACATTGATACGCAAATGATGAAATACTGCGAAACTTTCGGATTGGTCATTTTTGTCTACACATTGGGACTTCACGTTGGTCCCCAGTTCTTTAGTTCGTTGCTCCATGAAGGTAAATCGCAAAATCTTTGGTCGTTAGCTGTCATTCTCTTGGGCACGTTTATGGCAATCGGCATGACCTATCTCACGGATATTCCAATGGCACACATGGTCGGCATCCTTTGCGGTGCAACGACAAATACGCCTGCGCTCGGTGCTGCTCAGCAAGCCTTGGAACATCAAGGAGTGAGCGGAGGCTTGGCTGCATTGGCAACTGCCGTTACCTATCCATTAGGTGTCGTTGGCGTCATCATTGCAATGATTTGCGTGCGAAAGTTCTTTGTGCGCCCAGAAAACCTTCATTCCGCTGCAGATGAAGATGAAAACCACACCTACATCGGTCAGTTCGTTGTGGTCAATCCTGCACTCGTAGGCAAAGACATAGCCGCTGTTTCCCAATGCACCAATCGAAAATTCATCATTTCCCGCATTTGGCGCAACAACGAGGTCATACTACCTCATGGCACCACTACGCTCGAAAAGAACGACAACCTCCTTGTCATTGTTCACAAGGAAGATGTGCCAGCCATGGAACTACTTTTCGGACAAGCCGTAAACCGGGATTGGAACAAAGAACTCATCGATTGGAATCACATTGATGCCAACGTGGAAAGTCGAATCATTGTTCTCACAAAGCCAGCACTCAATGGCAAACTCCTCGGACAGCTCCATTTACGCGACGTCTATGGTGTGAACGTGAGCCGCGTGTTGCGTGGTGACATCAAGCTATTGGCAACCGAAGACCTCAGATTGCGCCATGGTGACCGCCTTACAGTTGTAGGAAAACCCGATGCAGTTGATCATGCAGAGCATTTCTTGGGCAATTCTGTAAAAACACTGAACGAACCCAACCTCGGACACGTCTTCCTTGGTATGATCTTCGGACTTGCCATCGGAACCATTCCCATATCGCTGCCTGGCATGGAATCGCCTATCCGCCTTGGAATAGCTGGAGGTCCGATTATCATGGGTATTCTCATCGGAACACTTGCACCACGTTTCCATCTCATTTCCTATACCACGCCGAGTGTTTCATTAATGTTGCGCAAGCTCGGTTTGTCGCTCTATTTGGCTTGTATTGGTCTCGACGCAGGAAAAGACTTTCTTTCCACAGTTGTGCGACCAGAAGGTTTGTTGTGGATAGGCATAGGATTTTTGCTCACCATGTTGCCCATTCTCATTGTTGCAGTGGTTGCTTTGCGACTGCGCAAGTTCGACTTTGCCACAATTTGTGGTATACTCTGTGGTTCAATGGCAAACCCAATGGCATTGGTCTACGCCAACGAAACAACCGAAGGCGAACGTTCTAACATTAGCTACACCACTGTCTATCCTTTGGGCATGTTCATTCGTGTCATCATCGCACAAGTTTTGGTGATGTTTTTCGTCTAACGGAAACAGAAATATATAACACATTCATTTTCAGATAATTACAATATCAACATAACTAAGCCTCAGTTGCACTACAACTGAGGCTCATTTGTGTCCCAACTAAACCTCACTTACCTTGCAAATGAGCATCAGCCACCAAAGTGGCTAAAAACCCGTACTGTACGCATGCTGCATAAGGCATAAAAAAGGTGGATGTGTAAATGTGCACATCCACCTTAGCATGTTTACTTCGTAGAGGGAGGACAATACTTACGACAATCTTTCTATTTGTACTTTCTACAACCAATCCACAATGTAAGATTACTCTCTTCTTGGGAGTCTGTGAAAGTCCCTCCCATTACTTCAAGCTGCTCTGCTTCTGTAAGAAATTCTGGTTTGAACATAATTTTTATTTTTAAATTAATAATATAAATAATTATTACTGTCCGCTAAACTTTAGGGTTAGATACAAATTTAGGGCTGACACTTCTCCCGAGGTATCAGCCCTTTTTGTTATCTTTGCTTTTGTTTCTAAACTCGGATAACATGAGCAAAAGTACACATTTCTTCGGACAGCCGGTGTATGGTCAGTTGATAAAATCACTTGAACATGATAAAATTGTTGAAATGAGCCGCAAGAGTGGCGGTGAGCGGTATGTGAAGAGCTTTGACGGCTTCACCCATCTACTTACGATGCTGTATGCAGTCATCATGCGCTTTGACTCCCTGCGCGAGATAGAGGCGGCAATAAAAGCTAAGATAATGTGAGTGTTAATGATGATGGTGCAGCTCAATGAACTGCACCATCTCTTTTTTCGTGTTATCATCCGCCTTGAATGAAAGACTAAACCACCATTTAGAAGGCATCATTATTCATTTCCGTAGTAATTGCTATTGAAGTCTACCTCTTGCTCATTATTACGGTTGCGATCTTTGTTTTTCTTTGATGAAGAACCAAAGTTCCATGTGAGCGTAAGGTTGGCAGTGCGCCCCGAACGCCAATTTTCTTGATAGCGGGTAAAAGTTTCGGTGTTGGTATAGCTGATGCGACGACGACTGTCAAGCAAGTCTTTTACGTTGAGCGAAACAGTTAGGGCATTGTTGAGGAAACTCTTTCGCAAACCAAGATCTATGCTACCATTACCCTTTTTGTAGCCCTGCGTTGCAGCCTGTCTGCCACGATAATTTCCAGTGGCTTGGAACGAAATGCCATAAGGCAACATCAAACTCGCCTGTACACGTGCGCTCCACGTGAAGTTGCTATTTTCAACACCCGTAACCGTCTGTCCATCAATATCAAAGCTAAAACCATTGAGCTTGTAATAATAGAAATTAAGCGATGAACTAAGGTCGAGGATACGGAAAAGTTTGTTTTTTGCCGTAAGCTCAACACCCGTTGATGTGCTTTGCGCCACATTGAAGTGGGTTTGATAGGTCAATCCGTCTGTTGAACTTTGGTAGGTGATGCGTTCGATGACATCATATGTTGGACGGTAATAAGCCGAAACAAGCAGCGAGTGTTGTGCCCAAGTGCGTAGATAGTTGAGCGAGAATGAATTGCTGAACTCTGGTGTAAGTTCAGGATTACCAAATGAAACCACAGTGGCATCGCTTGTGTTGCGGAAAGAGTTGAGTTGACCGCCCCATGGACGACGCAAACGGCGTGAATAGTTCAATTGCAATTGGTCATTAGCAGTGAGTTGATAGCTCATAAAAATGCTTGGGAAGAGTTGAAAATAATCCTTCTCAAAAGGTTTTTCGCGCAATGATGGGTTATGTTCCTGCGCCCATGTATAACTTTCGGTGTTCACCTTCCAATACTCAGCACGCAACCCTGCCATCAAGCCAAACTTACCAGCGTTGTAAGTCGCAGTGGTGTAGAGTGCGTGAATGTTGTTCTTATAAATGAAGCGATTGAAATAAGCCTGATCTTCCACGAGATTGTTACCCGCCCAGCTTGTATTGTCGGCATAGCTCTCTTGGGGTGTGTTCTCCTTAGAGAAGTTTCCTTGGTAACCCGCCTGCAATTTAAAGGCTTTGGAGATCTGATTTTCATAATCAAGCTTCACCTCTACAGAACGGTTATTGATGTTCAACGGACGATAGAGATACGAACCTGTTGCACCCGCTACGATAGTGGGTTGCCCAGCTGCGTCAAGATAGGTCGTGGTGTCTTGATAAACATTGTTTTGTTCTGACTTCCAACGGTCATAACTCACGCTGAAATCCAATGTGTGGTTCTTTCCAAACGTATGGCGATAGCCGAAATCAAGGTGCATCATGCGCATATCGCCCCCATCAGAAGTGGTTCTGTACATAATAGAGGTGTCGAACGGATTACCAATCGTACCATAATGGTAAGGTGTCAGGTTGTTCTCATTGCGACGACCCAACATAAACATTCCTCCGAGCGAGAAATCGTCTTTCGTTGTAGCATGTAGCGTGAGCCCTGCACGTGCAAAGAGATTATTTCCACGACTGTTTTTTTCCGTATCATAATCCTGATAGGTATTGGTGTTAAAATAGGTCTGACGGCTGATGCCACCTCCGTTTCTTTGTTCATGACGATAGCCCACACTGGCGTAAGCATCGAGTAACGAGCTGTTGTAATTGATATTGAACGATGTATTGGCACCCTTACGTGTGTCGGCACCCGCCTGAACACTACCATAGTAGCCCGCTTTTCTGTTTTTCTTAAGAATGATGTTGATGATACCTGCCGAACCTTCAGCCGAGAATTTAGCCGAAGGGTTATCAATCACTTCGATGCTTTCGATGCTTTCGGCTGGTATTTGTTGGAGAACGGTTGCACGATTATCGCTTGTCAATCCAGATGCACGACCATCAATCCACACTTCCACACTTGAATTACCACGTAGCGACACATTACCATCATTGTCTACTTCCACACTTGGGATGTTGCTCAACACATCTGACGCCACACCACCCGCATTGGCAATTTGTTGATCAACGTTGAACGTTTTTCGATCGACTGCCAATTTCATGTCGGAACGCTGTGCCGTTACCACAACTTCGTCCAGCGACTTTGTGTCTTCAACCATATAGAGGGCAGCAAAACTCTCTTCAGTTTTTGAACTCGATATGGTGAACTTACGGGTGAGGTCTTTATAGCCCGTGAAAGTTGCCGTAAGGGTGTATGTTCCGTTTGGAAGTCCGTCAATGAAGAATTGTCCTTCCGCATCGGTTATCGATCCTTTATAATTCTTTGTGTCTCCTTCTTTCTTAATGAGAATGTTAATAAACTGCAGGGTAAGCCCCGATGATTTCTCGAATACTTTTCCTTTTACTGATCCTTGTGCGAATGCCATCACCGCATTTAATACGAAGAATAGCGAAAATAATATAATCCTGTTCATAACTATTCGTTAAGACGAAAATGGAAAAGAAAAGTTTAATGGTAAGCTAAAAAAAAACTGCAAATCAACAAAAGAAAGATATTTTTTAATTATCTTTGCAGTTGTAATTCGGCTGCAATGCAGTTTGCAACACAAAGTATATACTCTGATAGTTTAATGGATAAAACGTAGGTTTCCTAAACCTTTGATCCGGGTTCGATTCCCGGTCAGAGTACACTTTTTATGCGTAATAGCTGTTCAGAGATAAAGCCAGAAATAGAATTCACAGGCAATATGCTGAAAAAATAATTGCTCATATTCAGCTTGTTAAACAATAAAATACAGGTGAATTGCGAAATAATAGTCCATAAATTTGGAATTTCAATAAAAAAGAATTAACTTTGCAACCGCTTTCAGAATAAAGCATCGACATTTGTTCGAGGTGCGTTAGTTCAGTTGGTTAGAATGCCTGCCTGTCACGCAGGAGGTCACGGGTTCGAGTCCCGTACGCACCGCATCTTTCATAGGTCTTGTATCGCTTTCAGCGGTATGAGACTTTTTTATTTCCCTATTTTTTTGAAAAGCCTTTCAACTATTCTTGAATTTATATAGAAAGGCGGAAAAATGGAGCAATAAGACTTGTTTTTTAAGCGTTAATTGGTTATCTTTGCAGTGCTGATTGGCGAATGAACGACACACAAGTGCAGTCGATTTGGTCAATCGCAGCATTAAACAGAAAAACGTATGGAAGATTTAAAGAAAATATTTGCAGAGAAACTCTTGGCAATCCAAGCCATCAAGTTACAGCCAAATGCCCCATTTACGTGGGCAAGCGGATGGAAATCGCCTTTCTATTGCGACAATCGCAAGACGCTCTCGTTTCACGATGTGCGTTCATTCGTGAAATTGGAACTCACCCATGCTGTTTTAGCCCACTTTCCAGAGGCTACGGCTGTGGCAGGGGTGGCGACTGGTGCCATCGCACAAGGTGCTTTGGTGGCAGACGAGTTGGCAATGCCTTATGCCTATGTGCGTCCAAAGCCAAAAGACCACGGAATGAAAAACCAAATCGAAGGAGAACTGCCACAAGGCGCAAAGGTTGTGGTGGTGGAAGATTTGATTTCCACTGGCGGGTCGTCTTTGAAGGCGGTTGCAGCTTTGCGTGAAGCGGGCTTTGAAGTGGTGGGCATGGTTGCCTCGTTCACGTATGGTTTCAGCGTTGCCGAAGAGGCTTTCAAGGCTGCTGACGTACCACTTGTAACGCTCACAAATTATCAAAGTGTGGTTGAAAAGGCTTTAGAAATTGGTTATATCAAACCTGATGATGTGCCAATGCTCAATGAATGGCGTAACGACCCAGCTAATTGGAATAAATAAATAGAAATTCTCGATGATTTCATATTTAAATCTACATTACTCAGTGGAAGAATAGTTATCATTTCACTGGGCTTAAATAGTTAGAATAAAGGAAAAGTATGAGTAAATTTGAAAGTAGCATAAAACAAATAGCCTATCCTCAGGCGCAAGTCTTCAATATGTTGAGCGACTTGACAAACATTGAAAAAATCAAATCAAAAGTGCCAGAAGATAAACTCAAGGAACTCACTTTTGACCGTGATACACTCTCTGTGAACGTGCCACCCGTGGGACAAATAACAATGCGCATCATTGAAAGAGAAGCACCAAAAATGATTAAGTTTGCGAGCGAAAACTCGCCAATGGCTTTTAATTTTTGGATTCAGGTGCTACCTGTCGATGATTTCCATTCAAAAATGCGGCTCACCATCGATGCCGATATTCCTTTCTTTGCCAAAGCAATGGTTTCAGGTCCATTGAAAGAAGGCATTGAAAAGATTGCCGATGCGTTGGCAATGATACCCTACGAATAAAAGAAAAGTATGCGAAAAAATAAGTATCATCTCTTAATGTGGTGTCTGTCGCTCATGACAGTGTTGCTTTCGGCTTGTGGCGAAAATGCAGACTTTCGCTACAGCGACTTTCATCCCAACTTGACGATAGACAACAGTCTTCATCTTGATGCCACATTGGCAAGTGGAATGAATGCTCTTTCGCCTGGCATATTCGTCATTGTGCAGGCAACAAATAAAGGAGGAGCGTATTATTTTACTTTTCAGAACAACCAAGGATTGCGTTCTGAAAAGCGATTTACTGCCATTGATGTGCGTTTGCAAAATCAGCTACACATGGGGATGAACAACGGCGTCATCGTGGGTTATGGAAATTTAGACAACCCATCCATCTTTTTCGCATACGATCAGCAATGTCCTAATTGCTTTGATTACAATGTTTTGCCCGTGAAAAACTTTCCACTTGCATTTGATGGATATGGCTATGCCACGTGTCGGCATTGCAACCGCAGTTATAACCTAAACACTGATGGTAACATTGTGAAAGGACAGGGCGGCAAGCCGCTCACACGCTATCGCGCAGCCACCACAGGCGCAAACGGAATATTAAGAGTGAATTGAGGAAATGGATTATAAAATCGCTCGTAAATTGTATTACTTGTTCAATAGCGGTAAGAATTCAAAGTTGGTTTACTACTTTTCTTCTTATTGGGCTATTGTACTGCCGCATTGGTTTTTAAAATGGCAGCTGCGCCAAATGAAAACAGCTTTTCAGCGGCGAGAGGATAAGGACTACATTGCAGAGCGGGTGGCATATTACAATCGTCTTTCATCCTCGGCAACCTTTGACCGCAAACAATTCTTGGCTTCGGCCACAATGCTTTCTCATCAAGAAATGACGGGTCAGAAAGTTTATTACCTCGATTCGTTTCGTTATGCAAAGTCGTTCGACCAGCGTTTGCGTTGGGTATTGCTGCCAGGAGATATTGTGCATGTACCTGAATTGCCATCGATTACGAAAAGTCGTCCGTTGGCTGTTGATAATACTAATTCGGTGTTGATGAAATTAGATCGGGTGCGCCATTTTATTTTTGTGAAAGACAAAAAAACGTTTCGTGAAAAGAAGAACATCGCTATTTTTCGAGGTCTCATCGGTCAAGATGGTGGCGGCGATTTAAAGAAAAATCGCCATGCGTTCGTGGAAAAATATTTCGGTCATGAGATGTGCGATGTGGGTGTTTTGGATAAGCAATATCCAAAATGGTACACCAGAAAGCTCACCATTAAAGAACATCTTGATTATAAATTCATCATGGCACTTGAGGGAAACGACGTTGCGAGCAACCTGAAATGGGTAATGTCATCGAACTCGGTGGCTGTTATGCCTCGTCCAACGTGCGAAACGTGGTTCATGGAAGGACTTCTGAAACCGAATGTACATTACATTGAGATAAAGCCCGACTTCTCTGATCTGCCCGAACGCTTGCAATACTATATTGACCACCCTGCTGAGGCTGAAGCGATCTTGGAGAATGCTCATCGGTTTGTAGAACAATTCAAAGATGCTAAGCGAGAAAGCCTCATCTCGTTATTGGTGCTTGAGAAATATTTCGCTGAAACTCAATGAAGTTAATTTAACTTATCATTCACCATACGATACATATATTGATAGATGATCGCTTTGAGTTCCTTTTCCATCTTTTTCTCCACAGCTACACGCCCTGCGAGGTTTTCTTTCATCAGCGTATCGGTAAGGCGGTAAAGCCCTGTAACTTTCTTACCATCAAATTGTAGCGTATAGCCATACTTTGTGTATTGGTAAGTGTTATTGATGTAGTTCAGTGCGTAGGTTTCCGATGCTGGGGTATGGAACAAATCACATCCAAATGCCAAATAAGGACGGTCGTATCCCATAATTCCGAGTAGGGTTGGTAGGATGTCTATTTGTTGAGCAATGCCTTCTTGCATCCCCACTGGCAGCTCACCCGAAGGATCAAATATGATGAGTGGAGCAGAAAATTCGCCAATTGCAGTTTTGTATTCAGGGTGATTGCTCTGATTGGTGTGATCACTAGTGATTACAAATATCGTATTCTTATACCAATCGTGTTTGCTGGCAGCCTCAAAGAAACGTCCAATTGCCATATCTGTATAGCGAATACACTTGTGAATGGGCAAGGCTTCTTCTTTAAAGGTGGTTTTGTAGGCTTCAGGGACAACAAAAGGATGATGCGACGAAACTGTGAAAACAGCCGTCATAAAGGGTGGTTTCATTTCGTCCATCTTCTCACAATAATATTGCAAAAATGGTTCGTCCCATATTCCCCAATTGCCATCAAAATCTTTGTCGCCTCCGAAACGCTTGTCGGCAACATAATCTTGGCGACCGTAATAGTTCTGAAAACCTATCTTGTTGGCAAAAGCAAGAAAACCCATTGACCCACGATTAGCTCCATGGAAGAAAGCCGTGGAATAGCCCCATTTTGAAAGTAGTCCTGGTAGTCCCGTATATTCGTTCATAGATGCGGGCGTAAGCACAAATGGCTCCACAAACATAGGAATACTACACAATACAGAAGGCATTCCGTCGATGCTTTTGTGTCCGTTGGCATAGGAATACTGCCACACACAGCTTTTGGCTATGAGTCGATCGATATTCGGTGTGTAGCCCTCGTATCGCCCTTGTTCAAGCGTTGGATTGTAAGCACCAATGTATTCGCGCCCAAAACTCTCTACAATGAGTATGATGATGTTCTTCTTCGTTGGTTGCTCAACCTTTCGAGGGGTATGAATGGGATTGAAAACCATTGCCGAAGCTGCTGGAGAGGGGAAATAATCTGGTACGAAAAAAACGCTTTTACCAATGGTTCTCAAAAGTGCGAAGGGCGTATTGAGGACAATGGCACATTCGACAGGGCGTCTCACATATTCATTGGCATTACTGATGGTTATCGGACGCACACCACTTTGCAATCCTCCCCTTGCTCCGCCCACACAAAAGACTGCCATAAGTGCCAATGCAAGGATGTTGATAAGAGTGAATTGCAGGCGATGGGGTTTTAATGAAAAATCTTTTGCAGTGGTTTTGGGTGTTCGATAGACTTTAAATAAAAGCAAACAAACCACAATGAATAACACAACAAAATACCAATGACGCACAAGTTCTGTCCCAAAGATCGTTGCTATATTATCTTCGTTACTAAATTCTTGAAAAACACTGGTCGTGGTGCGTCTTAGCGTGAATGGAAAATAAACCGAATCGGCAAGATTGAGGGCAAAACCAAGCGCATTTGGAAGCACGAATACCCACCGACAAAGCCGATGATAAAATGCCGTTTCCTTTTGCCAAAGCGGAAAGAGCATTAAAAATATATAGAGCGCATTAGTATAAACAATCGCACTTGTATCAAATTTAAGTCCGCCTAACAGCAAATTAAAAAGATGCGAAAAGTCTAATCCCTCGCTAAAAAAACTATAATTTTCCAATAAATAGGCTATTCTTGCAATTCCATAAACTGTGTAAGCAAGCAAAAGGTTCATCACTAGCGCTGCCATGGGCTGCAGTGAGAGCATCATATACTTATAGTTTGTTCGTTTCATTTCCATTTTTATATATTAGACCCAAATCGGTCATTAGGTCGTAAGAGTTCTTTTTTAATCTTATTTATCCACTTCAGTTTGGGTTCTAATGGTCAAATTGGCTTAAAGTTGTCCTGATTCCACTTGCAAAACAATGCGTTCAGTAATTCGGTCGGCTCCTTTAGGATTGTAACGTTTCTTCAAACTTGCCCCAAATACCCACGCAAAAGCCTGATAAAAGTTTGCACGCAAAGGACCAAGGAAAGCCTGAATGAGTTCAAAACCTGAAGAATTGGTCTCTCTGTCAATGAGTTTTATGAGCAATTTTCCTTGTGAATAAGTGAGTTTTTTTATACGTGCGCCATATTGTTCTCTTAAACCCTTTTCCACCAGTTTCATGTGTGCGTCGCGTTCTTTCTTCGTTGGCAACGTTTCTAAGTAAGCCCCAGTTTCAAGTATAATCTGTCGGCATTCCTTTGCAATGGGCAGCACTTTCTTGATGTTATAAACCATTCGGTTATAGGCTTCTTTTTCTCGCTCACTTTTAAACTTTGGCTCTGGGAAGATATAAATTTTATTTGTTTGAACGAATTGAATGCTATCGCCATCAAGTTTCGTTTTGCCGATATGCACCATCGGACGAAACGTGGGTGAATCCATATCAACCACCCGATCTTCTGGAGTGATGTGTTCTTGTGCATTGCCTACTATCGCAACAAGCAAGAGTAATAAGTTCAAGAGGGTGCGTTTCTGTTTCATAAGCCTAAAAGTAGCATTTCCTGTCAATTATTTTTGTAAAACAATCCGACTTATTTTTTGCTTTTCTCAAGATTTTCTTGCAAGCCCATTTTGGGGTTATAATTAATTCCGAGGCGCTTTGCTCGCTCTTGATTGCGACTTTGCTGTTTTTGTTTTGTATCAGCTTTTTGCTTCAAAAGTTTTTCGTTTTTTTGCTGATAGAGCGGTAAAGACGTTGGATCCCACGTTTCTTTGATGTCCCATTTTGCCTTACATTCGATGGCTTTTGGATAGTAATAGACAGCTTCTGGCTGTTGTTGGGTTGCATATAAACCTGTGTCCCATTGTCCGTTGTCGTTATCATCAACGATGACACGCAAATAATAAGTGCCAGGTTCAATATATTGAAATGCTCCCACACCTGTTTTGCTGAACACCTTTTCTTTCACTTGGTCGCTTTCGTTGAGCAACTGATAAATAATGTTTTTCCCTTCCATGCCTTGCAGGTGAATGGTCAGTGTGCCATAGTCGCTCAGCGGACGTATCTTGATACCTTGTTTGTATTTCTTTGAAACCCTTCCGTAAATGTCTACAAAGGCTGCCGAATCGATTTCTAAGCTATATTCATGTTCAGGTGTCCAATCGCTGATGAACTTATAACGCCGAGCTACCACAGGATCTTTGCCCAGTCGATATTGTGCACGATACCACAGCGTGTCGATTTTTTCATAGAGATGAATCTTTGCAGTGTCGCTCACAGATAGCGGAGCTGGAAAATCAATGTAAGGCACTTCGTTTGGCGACATTTCCGACCTAACATGATAGGTTGCCTCCAATGCTTCGGCAGGATAAGTAGTGGCAAACGGACGACCATGTTCCTTATTTTTCGTCTGTTCCTTTTGCCATTTTTTCAGTTCTTCATGCTGTGCTTTCATCCGTTTTTCGTAAGAAGTCTGCGCCACAAGTTCCAAAGTGTCCACTTGCTGTTTCAGGTTTCCAAGCGTATCAGTGTTTTCATATGTCATTTCCATGCGCAGTGTGTCTTGCTTTATCAGTATGCTGTCGCGCAACCAATAAGTGAGTGTATCGAGATTTTGGCTCGTTTCCGTGATAAACGCATCTTTGGCATTGAAATTCAGTCCTCTCAACCGTGGCAAATCAGGGTGTCCGTAACTGAAAAAGAGTTTAAAGTTGTTGGGCTCTTTGCGCTCATATTTCAAGAAATAACGCCCCGTTTGTTTCTCCGTAAAAGCACACAGCGTGATGTTATCGGGCAAGAAATGCGTGTAGCCCACTTGTTTGATGTCGCTGATGCGCAATGAGTCCTGCCAAATAGTGTCTTGCCGAATGTCGCTTTTGAATGTAGGCGTAATGATTTGAGGTGTGAAAGCAATTTTCTCACTTTGCTGGGAAAAGCTGTAATTACCATCGGCGTCTTGCAAAGCATAGATACGATAATCGCCTTTGGCTATTCCTTTTATAACAAAACGACCTCGACTATCAGTGCGAGAAACTCTGAGCATGGACTGTTTCACGAATGCCGAATCGGCTTGATTGGCATAAAGTCCAACGAGCATACCCTTGATAGGCTCTAAGTTTTCTGCTTCGAGTACATAACCCGACACTTCCATCGTGTCAATTTGGTTTCCTGTGGAAAACGAGTAGGTGTAATTGCCCAATGGATTGCCCTCGTTGTTGTCTGTGATAGCATCGGAAAAGTCTACCGTATAGGTGGTGTTCGCCTTCAACGAGTCTTTCAATTCAACAACGATGCGTTTACCTTGGACTTTAAATTCGGGTGCATTGATCTGCGGTGGCGATACAACTACTTTTTCCGTAGGGTTGTCTAACTTGATGAACTCATCAAAATAGATGGCTATTTTCTTTTCGTTCACATTGGGCGATTTGTCTGTCGGCACACTACCGAGCACCACAGGTGGGGTTTCATCATACCATCCGCCATCGGGTGCACCCATCTTGGCACACCCTACAACCAAAATAGCCATGCCAATGAAAAACAAAAAGCGATGACAGAAAAACAGTCGATTGCTCATTTTCTTTAGCCTGCGTGATATATGTTGCTTTTTCATATTATAACCCTATCTTTTCATTTGTTCATTAAGAGTAATTCCTCCATGTGTTTGCGGTGATTCGACAAACGCGGCACTTTGTGTTGCCCACCCAATTTTCCCTTTGATTTCAGCCAATCATTGAAAAGTTCTTTACGTGCGGGAATAATTTCAAGACATTGCAACGTTACGTCGTGGAAACGTTTTGCCTCGTAATCCGAATTGAGTTCTTGGAGTTTGGCATCTAAAATGGTCTTAAACTCTTTCAGTGAACAAGGCTCTGTCGTAAATTCTATGAGCCATTGGTGGCGACACTTGGCGTTTTTGTCCATAAAAATGGGAGCTGCAGTGTAGTCGGCTATTTGTGCACCAGTGGCTTTACAAGCAGCGTCAAGTCCCTTTTCGGCATTGTCCATGATGAGTTCTTCACCAAAGGCATTGATGAAATATTTTGTGCGCCCCGTGATGAGAAACTTGTAGGGTTGCTTTGAAGTAAACATCACCGTGTCGCCAATCTCATACCGCCATAACCCACAAGCTGTGGTAATGAGCATGGCATAGTTCTTCCCGATTTCTACACCACTAAGCGGAACAATATTTGGGTTTTCTTTTTCAAATTCGTCCATTGGAAGAAACTCGTAGAACACCCCATAATCAAGCATCAGAAGCATACTTTGATCCGCTGGATCGTTCTGAATACCGAAGAAACCTTCCGATGCGTTGTAGGTTTCCATATAATTCATGTTCGACTTCCGAATAAGTTGTTCATATTGTTGGCGATAGGGTGTGAAAGCAATTCCGCCATGGAAGAATACCTCCAAATTAGGCCAAACCTCGTCTAAAGACCGCTTGCCAGACAGCTCCATTATGCGCACGAGCACCGATAACATCCATGAAGGAACGCCAGAGAGGTTTGTAATGTTCTGATGCAGGGTGTCGCGGGCTATTCTGTCACGCTTCACTTCAAAGTCGCTCAGCAATGCCACCGACTTTGATGGGCAACGAACGAGGTTGATGAGCGGATTGATATTCTCTATCAATATAGCACTCAAATCGCCAATGAGCGAGTTGGGGAGATTATAGTTCGGTGAATGGCTACCGCCCAAAATCAATCCCTTGCCACTGAACAATCGACTGTCGGGCTGGTTGGCAAGATAGAACGCCAAAACATCTTTCCCTCCTTGATAATGAACCGTTTGCAAACCTTCTTGAGAAACGGGAATGAACTTACTTTTGTCGTTCGTTGTCCCAGAAGATTTCGCATACCATTTGACGGTTCCAGGCCAAAGCACATTGCCCTCACCGTGCATCATGCGATCGATGTAGCCTTTCAGGTCGTCATAAGTGTTTACGGATACGTTCTGCGCAAAATCATCATACGACTTAAGCGTTGAAAAAAGGTGTTTTCGCCCGTATTCCGTATCTTTTGCTCTATCAATGAGATAGCGCAAAACATGTTCTTGTAGAAGTTCGCTCTCATTGATATGCCGATCGAGTTCGCGACGACGCGGATGAAAATACAATTTATTTACGATGCTTGTAAGATTCATTTTTCAAAAATCATTTACCCTCCAGCGGTCGTTCTCACCATGAGGAGCGTCCGCAGGAACAATTCTTTGCCATACGGCAAGCATTCCCTATGAACGAATTAGACCGCAGAGTTTTTTCTTTTTGTTATTAATTCACTTCCCCCTGTCTTTAGTGACCAATTCGGGAACAAACTACAAAATTAGTTTAATTCTACTGAAAAATAAGTGTTTTTACTTATTTTAATAAGGTACATCATAAAACTTACAGCTCAATGCACCAAGGGCATAAAACTGATATGCTACACTTGTGAGCCAACTGAGCCTTAGTTAGGATGCAACTGAGCCTCACTTACAACGCAAGTGAGGCTCAGTTGTTAGACAATATTTAAATGTCTCATTCTCAAATGCTTTATGTGGCGATAGCCAAAGGACATCATTTTGAGCTCTAATGACCGAATTGGGTTTAATGAAATTGAAAGATTTGTAGATTTCCAAAGTATTTCTTACCTTTGCACATTATTTTAATAAAACGAGTCAAGCAAAAGGATAGCATCGCAATTGAGAGATGGTGGGTGTTAAAAAACATAGAATAGACTGAAAATCATACTGAAGTTTCGTGCCTTTTAATTTTTAGCCCTCAGCCCTATTCAATTTGAAACAAATGCGAGGAGATGCGCTAAAAAACTTTTGCAGAGAACCAAAGAAACAAAAATTGAATGAAAAAACTCTTTATAGAGACGTATGGTTGCCAAATGAACGTGGCAGATTCAGAAGTGGTTGCTTCTGTGATGCAGATGGCAGGCTACGAAGTTTGTGAAAAAGAAGAAGATGCAGACGCCATCTTCATCAATACATGCTCCATCCGAGAGAATGCAGAGAACAAGATATACAACCGTTTGGAGACGCTATATGCAGAAAAGAAGAAAGGCAGAAAACTCATCCTTGGGGTCTTGGGGTGTATGGCAGAGCGGGTACGCAAGGATTTGATAGAAAATCATTATGCCAACCTTGTGTGCGGACCAGACTCCTATCTCAATCTTCCTGAAATGATTGTGCGCTGCGAACAGGGGCATAACGCAATGGACGTGGACCTCTCTACCACAGAGACGTACAAGGATGTTGTGCCACAACGCATTGGCGGAAACAGAGTTTCTGGTTTCGTGAGCATCATGCGAGGCTGCAACAATTTCTGCCATTACTGCATTGTGCCTTTCACGAGAGGAAGAGAGCGTTCAAGAGATGTGGAAAGTATTCTCCGCGAAGTGCAAGATTTGAAAGAAAAAGGATTTAAGGAAGTAACACTTCTTGGACAGAACGTGAACTCTTATGGTTTGCTACCCAATGGAAAACGTCCAGAGAATGGCGTTTCGTTTGCCGAATTGTTGCGCACCGTAGCACAAAGCGTACCCGATATGCGTGTGCGTTTCTCCACTTCTAACCCGGAAGATATGACCGACGACATCATTCAAGCCGTTGCCGATGAACCCAATCTTTGTAACCACATTCATTTCCCTGTGCAAAGTGGTAGCAACAAGGTGTTGAAACTGATGAATCGCAAATACACCAAAGAGAAATATCTCGAAAAAGTAGCAACCATTCGCAGATTGATACCCAACTGTGGACTTACGACCGATGTGTTTGTGGGCTATCATAACGAAACGGAAGAAGATTTTCAAGAAACACTTGACTTGGTGAGAGAGGTGGGATTTGATGCCGCTTTTATGTTCAAATATTCCGAACGTCCTGGCACCTACGCCGCAAAACACTTGCCCGACAATGTTTCAGAAGAAGAGAAAGTGCGCCGTCTCAATGCACTCATTAAGCTGCAAACCGAGATGTCGGCACTTCAAAACCAAAAAGACGAAGGCAAAGAATTTGAAATACTCATCGAACGTTTCAGTAAGCGCAGTCGTGAACAACTCATGGGGCGCACCGAACAAAACAAAGCCGTTGTTGTTCCGCGTGGAAATCTGCACATTGGACAAAAAGTTCGTGTGCGAATAACGTCTTCAAGTTCGGCAACATTGATAGGAGAAATCATCGAATAGAGCAACAAAGAAAAAGAAAATGAAAGAATTTTTCAGCGTACTTCGCCGTTTTGTGCCCCCCTACAAGAAATACCTTGTAATGGCAGTCGTCTTTAACATTCTGTCGGCATTGCTCAACATCTTTTCGTTTATGACGATTATCCCGATGCTGCAGATACTCTTTAAAATCGACACAGCAACAACAGCAACCCGCCTGATGGATTGGGGGGAGGCAGATATAGAAGATGTATTGGAAAACAATGTGGATTATTACATTCAGTTCATTGTTCACGAATGGGGAGCAACAAACACGCTGCTCATCATTGGACTTGTACTGGCTGTGCTCACATTCTTCAAAACAGGTGCCTATTTTCTTTCTTCGGCATCCATTATCCCTATCCGAACAGGAATAGTGCGCGACATACGCAACGAGTTATATCAAAAAATCACACGTTTGTCACTGGGCTTTTTCAGTGAAGAGCGCAAAGGCGACATCATTGCGCGTATGAGTGGCGATGTGCAGGAAATCGACACATCAATAATGTCTTCGCTTGACATGCTCTTCAAAAATCCTATTCTCATTCTTTTCTATTTCGTCACGCTCCTCGTTGTGTCATGGGAACTAACGCTCTTTACGCTGGTGTTTGTGCCTTTCTTTGGCTGGTTTATGGGGAAAGTGGGACGCCGGCTGAAGCAAAACAGCATCACCGCACAATCATTGTGGAGCGACACAATGAGCCAAGTAGAAGAAACACTGGGCGGTTTGAGAGTAATCAAGGCTTTCTGTGCTGAAGGAAGAATGAATGAGCGGTTTAACAAGGTTAATTCTGACTATCGAAACACGATTATGCGGGTGAATATCCGCCAACAATTAGCCCATCCGATGAGCGAATTTTTGGGTACGGTGATGATTGTCATTGTGTTGTGGTTTGGTGGCACGTTGGTATTAGGACAGTCGCCCGTTATCTCTGGTCCAACGTTCATTTATTATTTAGTCATCTTGTATAGCATTCTCAATCCCTTGAAAGAGTTTTCCAAGGCAGGTTACAACATCCCGAAGGGTATGGCTTCAATGGAAAGGGTTGATAAAATACTGAAAGCTGAAGTGGAAATAAAAGATCCTCAAACACCAAAAAAACTTCAAAGCTTTGAACATGAAATAGAGTTTCGCAACGTTAGTTTTGCCTACACTGACGACCGAGCAGAAGATGGCACATGCACCAAGCACTGGGTGTTACGCAATGTCAATCTCACCATCCCTAAAGGAAAAACCATCGCCCTTGTGGGACAGAGCGGAAGCGGAAAGTCTACCCTCTTAGACCTCATTCCTCGTTACTATGATGTGCAGGAAGGAGAGGTGCTCATTGATGGCATTAATGTGAAAGACCTCGGTGTGCATGACTTGCGCCAACTGATAGGAAATGTCAATCAAGAAGCCATTCTGTTCAATGACACGTTTAAAAACAACATCGTTTTCGGTAGCAAGGCAAGTGATGAGGCGGTGGAAGAAGCTGCCCGCATTGCCAATGCTCACGAGTTTATATTGCAAAGCGAAAAAGGTTACGACACGAACATAGGCGATCGAGGTAGCAGATTATCGGGCGGACAACGCCAACGCATCAGTATTGCACGGGCAATTCTTAAAAACCCACCTATCCTTATCCTTGATGAAGCCACCTCTGCACTTGATACTGAAAGCGAACGTTTAGTGCAGGACGCACTCTACAAACTGATGCGTACCCGCACAACCATTGCCGTTGCCCACCGCTTATCGACCATTAAGAATGCCGATGAAATTTGTGTGTTGCACGAAGGAAAAATCGTGGAACGAGGAACCCACAATGACCTAATGGCAATGGGGGGATATTACAAGAAACTGCACGATATGCAAGAGATTTAAATGCTTTAGAGCAACTTGTTTAAAGATACACCAACGCATCGCCACGATAGTACGGCGGTGCGTTATTTTTTGCGATAAAGAATGTTGCGCGGATGATGTTCGAGGATTTCCTTTCGCAGCGTAGTGGTGTCAATATGGGTATAGATCTCTGTTGTACCAATACTTTCGTGTCCCAACATCGCCTGAATGGCGCGCAAATCAGCTCCTCCTTTGAGTAAAGCAGTGGCAAAAGAATGGCGAAGTGTGTGGGGTGAGATGGTTTTCTGAATGCCCGCTAGCTTCGCATAGTTCTTTAGCATGATCAAAACCATGGTACGGGTGAGATGCGCTCCACGCCGATTGAGAAACACATAATCTTCTTCGCCTGACTTAATGTGCATTTCTTCACGCATGGCAAACCAACGATCAATTTCTTCCAATGCCCGCATGGAAATCGGAACGAGGCGTTCTTTGTTGCCTTTTCCGATGACACGAACAAATCGTTCATCGATATAAAGGTTTGAAATCTTGAGATTTACCAATTCAGAAACACGCAAACCACAAGAAAACAAGACTTCAATAATGGCTTTATTGCGCTGCCCTTCCCATTTGCTAAGGTCGATGGCTTGTTCAATAAGATCTACCTCTTCCGTTGTCAATACTTCAGGCAGATGACTGCCTTGTTTTGGCGAGTCAAGTAGTTCAGTGGGGTCGTCGTGCAAATAACCATCAAGAACGAGATAATTATAAAACTGGCGAATGCCACTTAATATTCGTGCTAATGACCGCGCACCAATACCTTGATCACGAACGAAGGCTGCAAAAAATTCAAAATCGGTCAATTGAGCCTCCAAAATATCAATATGCTGACTACTGAGAAAATCTGCCAACTTTCTCAAATCCCTGTTATAGGCATCGATCGTATGTGCGCTATATCCTTTTTCCAATTTCAGATAGCGTTGATATTTCCTTATCAGATTAGCCGATTTTTCCTTGTTAGTTTCCATATTATTGCGTATTTTTGCAGCCTAATGAAAAGGTTTGCAATGCAGCCATATTACCGCTTTGCAAAGACTGTATCATGGCAAAGTTACAAAAATCCCGCATAATATGAAAATAATCATCATAAATGGTCCCAATCTCAATCTCTTGGGCAAACGAGAACCAACCGTCTATGGCGTTCAAACTATGGAAGATTGTCTCGCAGCGTTGCAATTACATTATCCTGATATTGAACTAACGTATTTTCAAAGTAACATAGAGGGTGAATTGATCAACAAGCTGCAAGAAGTGGGTTTTTCATGCAATGGTATCATACTGAATGCAGGAGCATACACGCATACGAGTATTGCCTTGGCTGATTGCATTCGTTCCATCACTAGTCCAGTTATAGAGGTGCATATCAGCAACATACATGCGCGCGAAACCTATCGCCATCACTCTATGATTGCAGCCGTTTGCAAAGGCACAATACAAGGTTTCGGAATGGACGGTTACCGTTTGGCTATTGAGGCGTTTAAACATCAACACACAGAAAAACAAGCACAATGATGCAAGAAAACAAGGCATTAGAAACCTATATTCATCAACACATTGACCCCGAAGGCGATTATCTCTATCGTTTGTATCGAGCAACCAACATTCATACGCTTCATGGGCGTATGGCGAGTGGACATTTGCAAGGAAGATTACTGAAAATGTTCGTCAAAATGATAGATCCAAAAAATGTATTGGAGGTTGGTACGTTCAGCGGCTATTCAGCACTTTGCATTGCCGAAGGACTTGCACCAGACGCAAAGCTCTACACCTTTGAAATCAATGACGAAATGGAAGATTTCACACGTCCGTGGATTGAAGATTCGCCATATTCTGACAGGATTGATTTCAGAATAGGTGATGCCATCACTGAAGCCCCAAAACTCGGTATTTGTTTTGATTTGGCTTTCATAGATGGCGACAAACGTACCTATATAGAAACTTATGAGATGGTGCTTTCCATCTTACGACAGGGTGGATATATGCTTGCCGACAACACTTTGTGGGATGGTCATGTAATCGACGATGCCTATGTAAACGATAGTCAAACAAAATCCATCCGTGCTTTTAATGATTTTGTAGCCCAAGACGAGCGTGTTGAGAAAGTAATTCTCCCACTTAGAGATGGGCTAACCATCATTCGGAAAAAATAAGTTTCCAAGTTTCACAAATATTCTGTACCTTTGCAGTCTGAAAATTCTTTTTTAAAGAGCTATCAAGTTAGGGAAAAAAAGAAAATCCCTACAAGATAGTCGTTAAGTAAAAGAAACCAACATTCAAATATCAAACAATGCAAGAAACAAGACAAAACCGCATAGCCCGCTTGCTTCAAAAGGAGCTCGCCGACATCTTTCAAAGTCAGACACGTGCAATGCGTGGCATATTGGTAAGCGTAACACGTGCAAAGGTGAGTCCCGATTTGGGTATTTGCACAGCCTATTTGAGCGTTTTTCCATCAGAACGTAGCGAAGAATTGCTCAAAAACATCAATGCCAACACGAAAAGCATTCGTTATGAATTGGGCAAACGAGTGCATAATCAATTGCGCATCATCCCCGAATTGCGTTTCTTCGTTGACGATTCGTTGGATTATATCGACCGCATTGACGAACTGCTGAAACAATAAGCCACTGCGCCTGCGATTTATTCATCATCTATTGCCACGCCATGCACTTCCCATTTTACATAGCCCGACGTTATTTGTTCTCTAAAAAGAGCACCAATGCGATCAATATCATCAGCTTCATCTCTGTTGTAGGGGTGGCTGTTGCCACAATGGCTATGGTTGTTGTGTTGAGCGGATTTAATGGATTTTCAGACCTCGTAGCATCTTTCTTTACCAATTTCGACCCGCAATTGAAGGTGGAACCAGCCAAGGGGAAATCATTTCCAGCCGACGATCCAACACTCTTAAAGATCAAAGCATTACCCGAAGTTGCAGTAGCCACAGAATGCGTAACCGACCAAGCATTAGCATCCTATAATGGTCGGCAAACTATGGTTACGATAAAAGGAATGCAGGCAAATTTCGATTCACTCACACATATTTCAAACATTCTTTATGGCAACACCGACATAAGACTCAAAGTGGCAAATCTTGATTATGCAATCGTGGGCGTGGGTGTTGCCAATAAGTTGGGAATGCCCGTTGATTGGCAGAATTATCTACACATCTATGCACCAGTCAGGGAAGGACAGTATGATCCATCTAACCCACTCACAGCCTTTGTAGCCGATTCCTTGCTCTCTGCAAATGCTGTTTTTCAAGTGAAGCAAGGAAAATATGATAATCAATACATCATTACTTCCATTGATTTTGCACGACGAATATTTAGTCGGCAGGGCGAAATCACATCTTTGGAATTGCGCCTAAAACCTGGTGAAGACATTGAAAAGACAAAAGAAAAAATCAAAGAAATGGTAGGTGTGAACCTTAAAGTGAGCGACAGATACGAACAACAAGCCGACACTTTCAAGATTATGCGTATCGAAAAGCTTTTCGCCTATGCCTTTCTCACGTTCATTTTGCTCATTGCTAGTTTTAACATCATTGGGTCGCTTTCTATGTTGATGATTGATAAGAAGGACGACGCTATGACTTTGAGAAACCTTGGAGCCAGCGAAAAACAAATCTCGCAAATATTCCTATTTGAAGGGCGTATGATTTCTGTACTGGGTGCAATCATTGGCATTGCGCTGGGACTGTTGCTCTGTTGGTTACAACAAACCTACGGATTGGTGCGTTTAGGCAATCAAGCGGGTGTTTTTGTCATCAATGCCTACCCCATCAGTGTTCACCTTTCCGACATCTTTGGTATTTTCGCAACTGTTATCCTCATCGGTTGGATTTCTGTTTGGTACCCCGTGCGTCACGTAAGCCGCAGAATAAGCCTTAAATAGTCTATTAACATCAGAAATTAATAGGTATTTTCTCAAATCAAAGTGCAACAGAAAAACAAAGAAAAACGCCAACTCAAGACACCAACAGAAGCATCTTATAAAAAAATCAGATATGTTTTCACTTGCTGATAGACGCCACGTGAGGAGGAGTTTTATAGAGATTTTCAAACAGGGTATAATTTATTGATTTTCAGAACATTTTAGTATTTTCTAAAAATGCGTTCTAAGTGAGGCTCAGTTGGATCGCAAATGAGCCTCAGTCGTAGTGCAACTGAGGCTTAGTTACATCGCAACTATACATCATAGCATTTAAATCAAATCGGTCGTTAGAACGTTGCATTTCCTTCTTATTTTCTTTATTCACTTCCCAGCATCTTGCATCGGCTTGGCGGCATTTTGTTTTTCTTCTTTCTTGAAATAGCCCACTACGTCTGCGAAAAAACGCAGAACAACCTGCACAGACAAATCAGCTATAATCAGTTGGAACTCTTACAACGAATAGGGTTTAAACTCCATAAAATCAATAAGAAAAAACAAACTCCCAATTGCTTTAAAAACCTGCAAAAACAAAGCCACAATCCTAAACAACCTTAAAAACAAGCAAGTTTCAGTGATTTAAGTTGCAAAAAAGGATAATATCTAAAGTTTTCTAATTAAATTTGCAAACAAATTGATAATTGCGTCTTAATGAGAAATAGATTATTTTCACTCGTGGCTGTCTTCGCTGCAGCCTTTGTATTGGTAGCGTGCTTCGATGATGAAAAGGATGATGCATCCAATGGTTATGACGAAACCGCCATCACACTTTTCAGTGTCGAAAGTATCAATGTGCCTAAGGATACGCTTACAAAAGCGGGAGCCGATACGGTTGTTATCAGTGCGTTGAAACCCAAGAAGTATAAATTCTACATTGATCAAATAACAGGAACGGTCTATAATCCCGACTCATTGCCTTATGGGGCAGATGCCACGAAAGTAATCGTTTCGGTTACGAACAAAAATGGCGGTCGTGTATTCATAAAATCAACGACAGACGAAAGTTTCACAGCGTTTAGCACGAAAGACTCTATCGATTTCTCACAGCCCCGTATCTTCAGAACCTATACAGTGAACGGAGCGGCTTATCGTGATTATACGGTGAAGGTGAATGTCCACAAAGAAAAGGGCGATGACTTTGTTTGGAATTCGCTCGGCACGCAAACAGCATTGGCCGCACTCTCTGCAAAGAAAGCATTTGTAGACAACGGACGCATTTATGTGTTTGGCGTCAAAAGCGGTCGCACGTATGGCTATTATTCAAGCGAAACCGATGGGCAGACGTGGACAGAGATAACCACAAACTTTGCGCAAGACGCCTATAAAAGTGTTGTGGCGCAGAATGGTGTGCTTTATTTGGTGGATAACCAACAACTGATGTCTTCTACGGATGCACAAACGTGGCAAGCGATTGGTTCAGAAAGTCTTACCACACTCTTGGGTAGCTGCGAAACGGAACTCTACGGACTGACAACCAGTGGTGACGTGAAAGTTTCGACAGATGGCGGACTTACTTGGAATGCAGAAACATTCGATGCCGATGTAGCGAAATTCCCAACAAGCAATGTGAGTTATACGGTGCACAGTTTGAAAACCAATACGAACATTACGCAAATCATGCTTGCAGGCGAGGTGAGCAGAACGCAGAAGACAAACGTGTGGACAAAAATGGTGGATAAGCAAGCAACAGCAACCTACAAATGGAGCTTTGTAGAAGTGGAAACAGGACTTGTTTTGCCAGCGATGCCCAACCTCCACCTTATTAGATATGATGGAAAAGATTTAGCGTTGGGAACAGACAGCAATGCAAGTAAAGGCGTGGTGGTAAGTGCTGATGGTGGTATCACATGGAAGCGCAATACACTTTACCCCTATCCGCTCAATTTTACCGCTTCAACTTCATTTGCAGCTGCGGTAGACAGCAATCATTTCATTTGGATTTTCAACGGAGGAAACGTCTGGAAAGGACGCCTCACACGGCTTGGCTGGGCAAGTTCGCAAAAAGAATTTATGCGCTAATAAGCAATAGGAGGAATAAACAATGAGGCATCTTTGGCTTTATGCATTGCTTTTTTTCTTCACAAGCGTGCCCACGATGGCGCAAGAAGATGAAGAATACAGAATGGAGATAGGCGCAGGCGCAGGACTAATGGGGTATCTTGGCGACTTCAATGAAAGTCTGACAAGGAATTTGCAGCCCATGGGGTCGATTGTTGCACGCTATATCTTCAATCCTTATATGGACTTAAAGCTGGGTGTTGGCTTTGGAAAAGTAAAGGGATCGTCGGCAGATATGAAGACCTACTATCCGAAGTTCGTTCAAAATAAATATGAGTTTGAAAACAACGTTGTCGATGTCGGACTCACTTATGAATACAACTTCTTTCCCTACGGGACAGGACGCGATTATAGGGGGGCGCAACGTTTCACTCCTTTCCTCTCCATCGGTTTAGGGGCAACTTACGTGAAACTCAATGATGGCAACCGACAATCGGCTTTTTCAGCCAATATTCCGATAGGGGTGGGTGTGAAATACAAGGTGTCGGAACGCATGAACATTGGTTTGCAATGGGCAATGCACTTTTCATTGACCGATGAAATTGACGGGCAGAAAGACCCATACGACATCAAGAGTAGTGGTGCTTTTAAAAATACAGACGCCTATTCAACTCTTCAACTCACGTTTACATACAGCTTTATGGCGAAATGCAGAACTTGTCATAACGACGATGAATGAGCCAAAAGACTGTGAACAGAGAAAAAGTATAAATCAAAAAAGACGTATCCTCGCAACAATATGGTAGAAGAAATAGATATGAAACGCATCCCACAACACGTTGCCATCATCATGGACGGCAATGGGCGCTGGGCAATGGAACGTGGAAAAGAACGTTCTTATGGGCATCAGGCAGGTGTAGAGACGGTGCGCCGCATTACATCGGAATGCACACGTTTGGGTGTTAAATACCTCACACTCTATACATTTTCAACAGAGAACTGGAATCGCCCTACGGACGAAATTGCTGCACTGATGGGCTTGGTACTTACATCGCTCGAGGATGAAATTTTTATGAAGAACAATGTGCGTTTTCGGGTCATCGGCGACCTTCAGCGACTTCCCAAAGAAGTGCAAATGAAGCTGCAAGAAACGATGAACAATACGGCAAAGAACAATGCTATGACAATGGTTGTCGCATTGAGCTACTCAGCACGTTGGGAACTGACCAATGCAACCAAGCACATTGCCGAAGAAGTGAAACACGGACGTTTGGAAGTAGAAAACATCGACGAAGCCACCATTGCCCAAAACCTATGCACCAACTTTATGCCCGATCCCGACTTATTGATCAGAACAGGCGGCGAACTGCGCATATCAAACTATCTTCTTTGGCAACTGGCTTACTCGGAACTCTATTTCTGTGACACATACTGGCCCGACTTCAGCGAAAAAGAGCTGCATGAAGCTATCTTAAGCTATCAAAACAGGCAACGAAGGTTTGGAAAAACGGAAAAACAAGTAGAACAAGAACAAGCAAACAGATAAGACACGCTATATATGAATAATATTAATAAGGTATTACTTTTCCTTGCCATCCTACTCGGTACGGCACTGAAAGTAGGCGCACAAGGAAAAATCGTAAACCCGACGATCAGCTATTCTGCCAATCCTGAAACCTATACATTGAAAGGATTGAACGTTTCCGGCATTGAAGGGTATGAAGACTATGTGCTTACAGGCATTTCTGGCTTGGCAATCGGACAAGAGTTAGAAATCCCTGGTACAGCAATTACGGATGCGGTGAAACGCTATTGGAAACATGGTTTGTTCTCTGACGTTTCTATTGCAGTCGATTCGCTTGTCGGTAAAAACGCTTATTTGCACATCTATCTTAAGCCTCGTCCACGCGTGTCGGACATTGTTTATTTGGGTGTTAAAAAATCGGAACGTGAAGATTTGGAAAAAAAGATCGGCATATTGAAGGGTGGACAGATAACGCCCAATATGTTGGATCGTGCACAGACTTTAGCAAAAAAGTATTTTGAGGACAAAGGCTATAAAGATGCAGAAATCAACATCCGCAGACGAGATGATGTGGTGGCAAAAAACCAAATCATCCTTGATATTGATGTCGACAAAAAAGAGAAAAAGAAAGTAAGAACCATCACTATTGAGGGCAACAATGAGTTGTCGGATAAGAAAATAAAAGGTGGTCTTTTCAGCAAGGGTGCTTTCAAAAAGATACACGAGGCGGGTAAGATCGGGAGTTTTTTGAAATCAAAGAAGTTTACACCTGAACGCTGGGAAGAAGACAAGAAAAATCTCATCAGTAAATACACCGAAAACGGGTATCGTGATGCGGTTATCGTGGCAGATAGCGTCTCAAATGCCGATGCAAAACACGTGGATGTTTATGTCAAGGTGGATGAAGGTAAGAAATATTTCATTCGCAACATCACGTGGGTCGGAAACACGGTTTACAATACGGAGTATTTGTCGCGTTTGCTCAACATGAAGAAGGGTGATGTCTATAACCAGAAGTATTTGAGCAAACGTTTGATGGAAGATGATGATGCAGTGGGCAACTATTATTGGAACAATGGGTATGTATTTTATAGTCTTCAACCTACCGAAGTTAATATCGTTGGCGACTCTATCGACCTTGAAATGCGCATTTTTGAAGGTCAGCAAGCGCGCCTCCGTCGTGTGAAAATTAACGGAAATGACCGCATCTACGAAAACGTAGTGCGTCGTGAGCTGCGCACGAAGCCCGGCGACCTCTTCTCAAAGGAGTCAATGATGCGTACGGCACGTGAACTTGCTTCAATGGGACACTTCGACCCCGAATCAGTGAATCCCGATCCGAAGATCAACTACGAAGACGGAACAGTCGATCTCAATTGGAATTTGAAGTCAAAGTCGAATGACCAAGTTGAATTTTCCGTAGGATGGGGACAGACGGGTGTCATTGGTAAAGTGGGATTGAAACTCAACAACTTCTCGCTCGGAAACCTTTTGCGTAAGAAAAGCGAACGAAGGGGCATCCTTCCAATTGGAGATGGTGAAACGATGTCAATCAGTGCGCAGTCGAATGCGTCTTACTATCAGGCATATAACATTCAGTATGCAACCAACTGGTTTGGTGGTAAACGCCCTATACAATTCACCGTGGGTGCTTTCTACTCAAAACAAACCGATGTCTCAAGCAATTATTACAATAGTGGATATATGAATAACTACTATAATTACCTCTACGGATACGGTAATTACAATTATAATAGTTATGAAAACTATCTCGACCCTAATAAATACATTAAATTGTTTGGTGCAAATATCGGTTGGGGTAAGCGTCTGTCTTGGCCAGATGACTATTTTGTTCTTTCTCTCCAGCTCTCATATCAACGCTACATTCTGAAAAACTGGAGCTATTTCATCATGAGTAATGGAACTGCCAACAACCTGAACTTGAATATTTCGCTGAACCGCAGTTCTACCGATAACCCAATGTTCCCACGTCAAGGCTCTGAATTTACAGCCTCGCTGACCATCACTCCGCCCTGGTCAAAGTGGGATGGAAAGAATTATGCAGCATTGGCAACCAACCCCGACTCTCCAACCTACCAACAGGAACAACAAGAAAAATATCACTGGATTGAATACCACAAGTGGAAATTCAAGGCTCGAACCTTTACAGCCCTTTCATCTGGAGCAAAATGCTTTGTCTTGATGACCCGTGTTGAACTGGGATTCCTTGGTAGTTACAATAAATACAAGCAAAGTCCGTTTGAAACTTACTATATGGGTGGCGACGGAATGACAGGTTATTCAACTGGCTATGCGCAAGAAACAATCGGTTTGCGTGGATATGAAAATGGATCGCTGACACCAAGAAACGCTGCAGGTTATGCTTACACGCGTCTGGCTTTAGAACTGCGGTATCCTTTCCTTTTAGGAAATACCACTATCTATGGCTTAGGTTTCGTGGAAGCGGGTAATGCCTGGATGCAAACAAGTCAATTTAATCCCTTCGATTTGAAACGTTCGGCAGGTATTGGTGTGCGTATCTATCTACCAATGGTGGGTATGATGGGTATCGACTGGGCTTATGGATTCGACAAAACATATGGTGCAACAGGTATGGTGAAAGGTGGAAGTCACTTCCACTTCGTACTCGGACAAGAGTTCTAATCCTCCGCACGCATCCTTTGCAACAACTGTAAACAAGGAAGTAAATGTTTTTAAAAACAAAACAACAGACTATGAACGGAATTAAAAACAACCGAAAGCAATTCGGTAAAGCAAGCAAAATCATCGCATTGTGCTTCTTGTTCAATTTCTTTGCATTGTCGTTGAGTGCCCAAAAATTTGCACTCATTGACATGGAATACGTATTGAACAACGTACCAGCCTACGAACGTGCCAATGAACAGCTCAACCAAGTGAGCAAGAAGTGGCAGGCAGAAGTGGAAGCACTCAATACAGAGGCGAACACAATGTATAAGAATTATCAAAACGAAGTAGTATTCTTGTCGCAAGAACAAAAGAAAAAGAAGCAAGAAGAAATACTTGCAAAAGAAAAACAAGCTGCCGATTTGAAACGAAAATATTTTGGTCCTGAAGGCGAATTGTTTAAAAAACGTAGCAGTCTTATTACCCCTATTCAAGAAGAAATCTACAACGCTGTAAAAGATATATCTGAACAGAGAGGCTATAGTCTTGTGATCGACCGCGCCAGTGAAACAGCAGGCATTATCTATGGCTCACCCAAGATAGACATCAGCAACGAAGTGTTGCAAAAATTAGGCTACGGACAATAATCTCAAGACACAGCGAGCGGCAAAAGACCCTCCGTTGTAAATCTCATCAACAAGCAATTATTACAAACAATTAAAACAATAACAGAAAATGAAGAAATTAATTTTAATGCTGATGCTTTGTGCTCCAATGGCATTGTTTGCACAAAAGTTTGGTCACCTTGACTCACAAGCACTCCTCCAGTCACTTCCTGAAGCTACAGAAGCACAAAAGAAGCTCGAAGAAAAAGGCAAACAATTGGAAAAACAATTAACCGACATGCAAAGCGAATTGCAACGCAAGGCTGAAGAGTACGATAAGACAAAGAGTACGATGAACGCTACCAAGCAAGCTGAAACAGAAAAAGCGTTGCAAGACATGTATGCAAAGATTCAGCAAACAGCACAAGACAACCAACGCACTTTTAATGAAGAACAACAAAAAGTCCTTGGACCTGTACTCGACAAGGTGCGCAATGCTATCGAAGCTGTAGCTAAAGCAGGAAACTATGTTTACATCATGGAAAAAGGAGCAGGTCAACCTCTCTACATCAATGAAGCATTGAGCAAAGACATCACAGCAGAAGTGAAGGCACAATTTGCAAAAATGAAGTAAACCGAAAAAGTTTTTTTTAATGAAAAACGGGCGTCTTTGTCCCGAAAAAGGGTGAAGACCACCGCAAGAAAAATTCTTGTAAGGTGGTCTTTCCGTTTCCAAACAACAACGCCCACAAACACCATCCATCATCCTAAAAAACATCCATTATGAGAAAAAAAATCATCCTTTTCTTTCTTCTTGCCCTCCCCATGATCACCGCCGCCCAATCCTTGCGTTTCGCCTATTTCAGTTACGAAAACGTATTAAAGTCGATGGCAGGCTACACAAAGGTAAAAGAAGACCTCGCTACACTTCGTGCACAATATGAAGCAGAACTATTGCGCTCCGAAAACGATTTTCACGCAAAATATGAAGACTTCCTTGAAGGACAAAAAGACTTCGCACCTTCTATTCTTCGCAGACGCCAAGCCGAGTTACAAGAGCTGATGGATAAAAATAAAGCCTTCAAAGAAGAAACCAAACGCCTTTTTCAACAAGCCGAAGAAGAGATGTTGGGCAATCTCAAACAACGCCTCAACAACACCATCAAGCAAATGGGACGTGAAAACGGTTATGCTTTCATTCTCAACACCGATAACAACACCCTTCCCTACGTAGACACACTCGTGGGCGAAGACATCACCAACAAACTGATTTCCGTCTTGAAATAAACCATCAATGAACAGCAAATATTCTCAAAAAGCAGGCGCAATAGGCATCTTCGATTCAGGCTATGGCGGGCTGACCATCCTCCACAGCATCCGAAAACTTCTTCCCCAATACGATTATCTCTATTTGGGCGACAATGCACGTGCACCTTATGGCTCGCGTTCGTTTGATGTTGTCTATCAGTTCACACGTCAAGCCGTACTGAAACTTTTTGAAATGGGCTGCCAACTCGTTATTCTAGGTTGCAACACTGCCTCTGCCAAGGCACTCCGTACCCTGCAACAATCCGACCTTCCCACCATAGATCCACGCCGCCGTGTCTTAGGTGTCATCCGTCCCACTGCAGAAATCATTGGAAACATCACCACCAGTCGCCACGTTGGACTATTGGCAACTGAAGGTACGGTGCGCAGCCAAAGCTACACAATGGAAATCGAAAAACTTTGGAGCGATATACAAGTTACGGGGATGGCTTGTCCGCTTTGGGTTCCTATCATAGAAAACAACGAAGCCGACAGTTTGGGCGCAGATTACTTCGTTGAAAAGCGCATCAATGCATTGCTTGCAGCCGACCCTGAAATCGATACACTCATCCTTGGTTGCACACATTACCCCATACTGATGCCCAAAATTCGTGCGCATACGCCCGACTATATAACCATCATCGCACAGGGCGATTACGTTGCTCGCAGTCTTGCCGACTATCTGCAACGCCACCAAGAGATGAACGAGCTTTGCACCAGGGGCGGCACAACCCGTTATCTCACTACCGAAAACCCTGAAAAGTTCAAAGAGAGCGCACGCATCTTTCTCAAGGAAGACATCAATGTTGAACGTATCAAGTTAGAATAACACTCATCACAATTCCGTCCGCCGATAAGTTACAATGCGATTGCCATACTCCTCCGTCTGCATTTGTCGGATATTGTGTGGCAATCGTGGTCCGGCAACGCCCCCTTTGACAATAAACGGAGCCGTTTCTATTCTTATTTCGTCCCACAATCCGCTGTCGATAAACGATTGCAAAGTCTTTGCGCCACCCTCAACCAGCAACGAACGCATGCCGGTTTCTCGCAACGCAACCACTTCTTGCAAGTCTTTCACATAACGCATATTTTCTTTGCTTTCTTCACCGTTGTTCAAAGCAGACAACACCAGCTTTTGAGGACTTTTTCCTATCCAATCCCGCACATTGAGTTGCGGCTGTTCCAATACTTCCGTTGTTCGCCCAACAAGTATTGCGTCCACCGCAGCACGCAGTCGATGCACCAACATTTTCGTGAAAGGCGTTGATATTTGCAGCCTTTCCCCCTCTCTGAATCCGATAATTCCGTTAGCCGTTTGTGCCCATTTGAGGATAATGTAAGGTCGTCCAAGCGTATTAATGGTAATAAATTTGCGATTCAGTTCCAAACATTCCCTTTCTAACACCCCTACACACACGTCTATTCCAGCCGATTTTATGTGCTCAATGCCCCGTCCCTGCACCGCAGAAAAGGGATCTACGCAGCCACATACCACACGCTTCACCCCTTTTCTCACAATAAGCTCCGAACAAGGAGGTGTCTTTCCAAAGTGGGCGCAGGGCTCTAAGCTTACATACAAGGTTGCTTCTTTCAGTAACGTTTCATCGCTCGCTTTCACCGATGTAAAAGCATTCACCTCGGCATGCCCCTCTCCGCAACGCACGTGGTACCCTTCGCCTATAATCCGCCCATCAGCAGCTACAATTACAGCTCCAACCATTGGATTTTCTCCAACAGAAAGTTCGCCATTTTTTGCCAACTGAATACACCGGTGCATATACTTTTTATCTATCTCTTCTTGTGTCATTTCGTTTAATTTCCTAACTTTGCACGTATGTCATACACGGATTTATACCAACGACTTCTCCCACATTACCCACCCCACGAAGCACAGGCGATCGTTCGGTTACTCTTGGAAGAAAAATTTGGCTTGTCACCAGCCGACATTTATTCGGGCAAAGTTAATGAATTATCGGCAGAAGCCACCACTGAACTCGAAAAAATGATGTGCCGACTTGAAAATGCTGAACCCATTCAGTATGTTTTGGGCATGGCTACATTCTGCCATCGTTCTTTTTTCGTTTCGCCAGCCGTACTTATCCCCCGCCCCGAAACCGAAGTGTTATGCCAATGGATAACGTCCGACCTCAACCAGCCTTTTTGCGCCCTACACCCTCCCATTCCCACGGAAATTCTCGATATTGGTACAGGCAGCGGATGCATTGCCATTACGCTTGCTTTAGATGTTTTCAATGCTTCAGTTACAGCCTGCGACCTCTCTGGCGATGCCCTCCTCGTTGCACGAAAAAACGCCATAGCCCACAATGTAACCATCAATTTTCAATTGAATGATGCGCTCAATATGCCATCAGTGGATAAGCAATACGACCTCATTGTGAGCAATCCACCTTATATCTGCGAACAAGAAAAGACAGAAATGCAACCCAACGTACTTCACCACGAACCCCACACTGCATTATTCGTACCCGATGACGACCCACTGCGTTTCTATCTTGCCATCGCAACCTATGGAAGAACCACACTCACAAAGGGTGGAAGTCTTTATTTTGAAACCAATCCACAATATATTCATGAGGTGGAGTCAATGCTCTCTGCCCTTGGCTATCGTCTCATTGAAAAGCGAAACGACCAATTTGGCAAACTCCGTTTCATCAAAGCACAAAACCTATGATTTCCAAAAAGCTTATCACCGAAGAAGTTGCCCTGCGCAAGCTCACCATGCTTTGTGCACGCAGCGAACATAGCACTGGCGAAATGACCGAAAAAATGCGAAAATGGGGCATTGCGAAGGATGCACAAGACCGCATCCTTGATTACCTCATCACGCATCAATATGTGGATGACGAACGTTACACTAACTTCTTCATAGACGACAAAATTACATTCAATCAATGGGGACGGCGCAAAATAGAACAAGCTTTGTGGAACAAAGGTATTTCTAAAAATATTTATCAACCCTTGCTTGATGAAGTAGACGACGAACGCTATTTGCAGGTTTTACGTCCGCTTCTTAGCGATAAATACCCCGCTATCAATGCCAAAACCGAATACGAACGCTCCATGAAACTCATAAAGTTTGCCCTCTCGAGAGGGTTTTCTTATGACCAAATAAAGAAATGTATCAACGAAGGTATCATAAAAGACGACATAGAATTTTCTGATGAAACCGCTGATTAGTTTTCTTTCCCGCCTCATCGACTTGCTTGCGCCTCGCATTTGTGTAGCATGCAACCAGCGTCTTAGTCCAACGGAAGATACCCTCTGCGGCAGTTGTCAGCTTGCCATTCCTCGCACAACCTATCATCTTTCACCTTTCGACAACGAAGTGGCACGCCTTTTCTGGGGAAAATTTCCTTTGGAGAAAGCCACTTCTTGCTTTCTTTATCATCCTGGTTCACCCATCAGTCATCTGGTTCATCAACTGAAATACAACGACCGTCCTGATATTGGCGAAGCGATGGGTAAAATCTTCGCAAAAGAACTTCTTTCCTCGGGTTTCTTTGATAGCATTACCGCCCTTCTACCCGTTCCGCTTGCAGCGAACAGACAGCGCAAACGCGGCTATAATCAAAGTGAAGAAATTGCTCGTGGTATCCAATCGGTTACTCGTCTGCCACTCCTCCGCAAAGCCGTGAAACGCAAACCTTTCAAAACAAGTCAAACCCAACAAAGCTATTGGGGACGTATGGAAAACGTGGAAAACGATTTTTGCATCACCCAGCCAGCCGCTTTAGAAAACCAACATATTCTCCTCATTGATGATGTCATCACCACTGGGGCAACCATCAGCACACTTGGAAAAGAAATAGCAGCAATAAAAGGTGTCAAAATTAGCATTCTCTCGCTTTGTTACAGTAAGACACTATAATACACTCCTCGCTCAAAACATGGCATAAGAAATCGTTAATGAGACACAACTAAATTATGCTTGTGTTATAAGTGAGCCTCAGTTAGAATGCAAATAAGCCTCAGTTACAACGCAACTGAGGCTCACTTGCAAAGCGTTTGTAAAATATTTTTTTTTTTATTGCTGTCCGGTAAACCTTTTCCACAATAAAAGTTAAGGGCTAAAATCCGTATTTGGATTTCAGCCCTTTTTGTTACTTTTGTTTCTGCGATAAAACTTCAATAACATGGGCAAAAGTACACATTTTATCGGACAGCCG
>JALFSW010000067.1 GCA_022779305.1 Prevotella sp.
GAAAAGGCAAATGCACCACCAAAAGAACTTGATTTATTTGATTAGGGGGCTTGGATTTCAAAAAAGAATGCGGAATTACCTATATAAAGGCAATTCCGCAAGGATTTATAGGCTATTTAAGTTTTACCGGACAGCAATATTCACAAATATAGTTGTATTTTTTCAACCTTCCTAAGCAATGTACATACTTGCTTTCATATTGGGCTGTTTCAATAGTACTATATTTCACTATCTCGTCAATATCATTATTAGGTATCAAATAGGATATTTTCTGCTGATGTTTATGTGCTAGTTCCGTCAGTAAAAGTTGTTCGTAAATGACATTGAACTTCCCCTTCATATCACCAGATTTCATGATACTGTCATATATATCAGTAAAGAAAGCCTTGGATTCCTTGCAGTATTGTTGTATAAAATCCAAATTATTACCTCCAAAGATTCCCATATTTGCAGCGGTCTTACATTTACTGTTTAGTATAATTTGTGGAGCATCACCAATATACTTCTTTATATAATCCATTGCAGAAGTGTAGTCTGTCAATGAAAAATTGTCAATCATTTCTAAACTTTGGCATACAACTTCAGCATCAATTACCCTGTCGGGAAATTGCTGCCATATAAATATATCGTTGTCTATATGTAAAAATGGCTCCTTTTGAGTAGAGTATGTCATTATTTTTCCATAAGCCCATAATGAGGGATCTATGTTGGCAATGTCGTCAAGATTTACATGAAATTTATAGTATGGAAGTTTTAAAATATCTCTGAAAAGATTTACACCAAAAGTATCTGTGTATAATTCTATTTTAGGGTAGTATTGGGATATTGTAAGGCAGCTATACGCCATTGATAGTAAACAGTAGCGATAGTTTATCCAGCCACCATTATATCTGTTCTGACTTGCATCTTTGTTGGCTTCAAAAAGGGGTTTACTCCAAAATGATTGTATAATATTCATACTGTTTATATTTCGAGACCTCTGCAAAACCTTAATTGCTTAAAGATATTGTGATTTATTGTTAATAAGTTATATCTTCCAAAGCCCTCCATAAGAGCATCTTTGCAGAGGTCTCATTTTTAAATGTTCAATTTTTTTTATGATTTATATTAAATTTCCACACGAGTGAAAACATAACATAGCGGGGGAGACCATTGTACCATGTTTCTGTCCTTCCCTGTTCGTTCATCTCATATTTGGTGTTCGACAGTTGGCGAAGCAGGTCAAATCCCGTCAGTTTGGAAAGCAAAGCTCCTTTCATGAAACTGTGATGGAGATGTACATTCCATACCCACTCCGTGGTATTCATCATACTTTCCTGATAGCCTCGGCGGGCATACAAGCTGAAGTCTGAGCCGAAAGAGAGATTTAGAGGGAGCTGAAGCTCGGTTTCAAGTCCCAGATGATAGTCTCCTGCGTGGATATTCTTAAAACTGCTTCGTTGGCTGTTTAGGTTGTAGTATGTCCCACCAGCATGAAAAGCAAACTCGCTTTTCTCGCTGGGTCTGAAATTTAGCTTGAGGGCAGCACCCCACTGCCAGTTGTTGACAACGCTGCGCATGCTTGATGCATCTTCTTCGGTTGTCGTCATGTCAACATTATGGGCATACTGAAAAGTAAGATGATTATCAAGCGTCCACCTGCGGGCACTGTCTAAAGGTAAACTGTAATCAAACTGTCCCTTTGCACGCCAATTGCCGTTCACACTGACTGGCATCATAGTAGCAATGCCTGTATGTGTATCATATAAAGTCGCATAGGCTACATCGTTGTCGGTCTTATTGTATTCTGCTGAGGCGTACCACAACCGTTGGCTGGCTCCTTCATGCCGCAGAGAAAGAGATGTGTTGTATCGGTGTATGTTTTTCAGGTCGGGATTGCCTGATACGATATACAGAGGGTTGGCATCATCACGGTAATCCACCTTGCTTACAAGTTCTGGAATTTCGGACTTCATATCGGCACGCACTTCCCACACGAGGGCTTTACCACCCCGGAAGTAGGCTTCCGGTTCAAAGAACACAGCATTTTCAGAAACATCATGTCTACCCATGCGTGTATAGAAAAGTTTCTTTTTTACCAGACGCAGGGGCAGCCTGATGTAACCATAGTCTATATTCAGCTTGTTGGCACCGCTGGCAGCATTGATGTTCCACTCCAGCATCAAACGGTGGTGGTTCTGATATTCGGTGTAGGCATAGCTGTTGTTATGGTCTAATACTGACAAAAGAGCGGCTTGTGTCGAGGGGAGTAAATCATAATGTGTGCTGTCCCTATTTTCCAATTTGTCAAGCCGATAGAGAGAGCTGTTGGCCTTGTTATACTTATAGTCGTATTGGTATTGCGGGCGAAGACTCCAGCCCGGCCAATTCCAATTGTATACGGTGCCTGCTTTTACGTCCCAGCGTCGGCGGTCATACCGGAGATGGTTGTTGCGGAAGTCACGAGCCGCCCCTGCATCCTCATACTGAAGATCGTAGAGCGAAAAGCTACGGCCACTTTGTTTGTCAAACTCTGCGCCGAGATCCACATGCAGAAAGTCTGTAATGTTTATGATGTCATAGCTGTTCGTAAACGTCACATGATAGTGTTCGTTTTTGTCAGTGCTTTTCTCTATCAGCTCATTAAGTAAAGAGGTGGTATCTGAGGTGGATGTGTAATCCATTCCATATTTCTCGTTACGCTTAAAATGAAAATTAAGATTTGCCATCGTGGAATACTTGCCTCTTTCTCCATAGTGAACAGAGTTTTGACTGTCAAAGATGGTAGCCTTGGTGTTTGTTCCTCCCTACATACGCTTGGTGAGATTTCTATCTGGCAGAAAGATTTCTGTGCTTTTCAGTGTCTGATAGTCACCATCATCATGTACAATGGTATTCTGTGTACTGAGCCATTTGTCCATGTTACTGTCGAAGAATCTCGCATAACCTATTCCTGCTGTACGGTTGGTCAGCAGTCCGTTAGGTGTCTCTTGTGGCATCCACTGTCCTTGCGGACTTGGTTTCTGATTGTCGTTAAGGTTGTTGATATTTGTAAATGCAAAGAACATCTCTTTCTGGGAGGACTTCATGCTAAAACCTTTCAGTATGAAGCGGCTTTTTGTTCCCAGACCGGCTTCTACATTGCCAAAAGTGATTGCATTGTATTCCTTTTTCAGTTTGACATCCATGACAAGACTTTGGTCGCCCATGTTTTTCTGCATGAGACGTGAGGCCGAGCCTTCTCTTTCATACACCTTTATTTTATTGACGGTATATGATGGCAGATTTTCGAGTGCCATTTTAGGATTGCCACTGAAGAAATCCCGACCATTGATAAGCAGGCTCTGTACGTGTCGGCCATTGACAAATATCTGTCCGTCTTTTGTCAGTTGTGCGCCTGGTAAGCGGGACACAAGTGCGTCAAGCATACTGCCTTGCGCAAGATTAAAGGCATCGGCATTATACACGATGGTATCGCCGTGCATCACCATCTTTATCTTCGTGGTCTTGACCACTACCTCCTGCAATTCATGGTAATCGTGTCCCATTAAGATTGGCTTGACATTGATATTGGCTTGTCGCAGGCTTTTTAGTTCAAAGTCAACATAAGTGTCCTGGTAGTCAGGCATGACAGCCTTGAGGATGTAATGCCCCTTTTGGCTTATTTTTCCATTGAAAACATACATGGAGATCTTTCCTTGGTAGGGAATGTCCTCTACTACAGCCGTTGTTGTATCAATAACCGTACTATCCCCGTTCAGTAGAAAAACTTTGGCAGGAATTGGTTCTCCTGTAATTTTATCTGCTATTCTGCCTTGAACATTATGGTTATAGTTTGCACCTCTAAGACCAGAACAAACTAAGAGACAAAAAAATATAGTTAGCGTGATTCGGTTCATAAAAAAATAGATAAAGTATCTCATTGCAGTAATCTGCAATGAGACACTATTAACAGATTCTGTTTATGGAATTAAGTATGGAATTAAATACCGTCTATTATCCACACCAACAGATTAGTCCATAAGAGAATGGAAGATATTTGCAGATACCACTTTTACCATTCCATGTACATGGCTGATTTTCGTAAGAGCAACTAGAACTAGAGCCTCCTACAACATGTTTTAACTGTTCGCGATTGAGCGAATTTTTCATGAGTCCCTCAAAGGGATTAACTTTAATTTTTTTCATTGTTGTACTTTTTTATTAGTGCATATTACTGAATATAAGTGTACTGCAGATAACTTATATTAGTTTTTATCCGTAAATAAAGAGCTAAAATCATTATAAGAGTAAAAATCATCAGGCATATGGTGATTATTTATATAGAAAGTTGGTGTATATTGTATCTTCAATTCTATGTTTTTTTGTACCAACCATGTAATTTTGTTTTTTTGTGCGTTTATTGCTTTGTCATCAATATCATTATATTTTTTTCGAAACTCTTCAAAATTTTTCTCTGTCTGACTATACCAATCATGCAAAACTTGTAGCATATATTGATTTCCATATTTTTCTTTAAGGGCAAAGAATAGTTTTATAATATTCTTTTTTGTTTCATTGTCTTTGGAGGATACATAGAAAATTACCTGTAAGAAAATATTCTTATTGTCATATAATTTCTCCATTTCAATATGAGATTTAGAGCAGGAACGACAAAAAGGATCACATACCTTTAATATTGTTGTAGGCGCAGTGGGCTGCCCAATATTTATGCTCATATCTAAAGGAACTTTTTCTATCAATGGGTATTCGTCTAATAGTGTATAAAATACGTTTTTGTTAAATCTGAGTCTATTAAACCCAAATCGGTCATTAGAGATCAAACTGATTGCAGCTGATGGTCTGTGCAGATTGTTCAGCGTTTTATCGCAGACGTAGCGGGCTACTTCAAGAGAAAACGATGAAGAAGATGCCAACAAGCAGGTGCAAGCCGTTGAG
>JALFSW010000027.1 GCA_022779305.1 Prevotella sp.
CAGCGTTTTATCGCAGACGTAGCGGGCTACTTCAAGAGAAAACGATGAAGAAGATGCCGACAAGCAGGTGCAAGCCGTTGAGAAGTGAATAAAGAAGATAAAAAGAAAACCCAAGCGGTCTAATGACCGATTTGGGTTTAACAGATTATATCTGCGTCAAGTATACGTTGAAAATGAAATAAAAATGAAATAAGCCTCTATAAAAATATAGCCCCCGCACTAAACAGTCTGCGGAGGCTATATTTTTATAAGGAGGCATTAAACCCAGATCGGTCTAATGAGCGATTTGGGTTAAAAAGTCCATTTCGCAGCAATTGTTGGGATTGCATAGAACTTATTGTTTTGTCCTTTGTTGTTAAAAACAAAATTATTGCTGATTTCCACCTCAGTTCCGAGCGAAAGATTGATACCCTTCCAACCCTTCAGTTTGTTCATGTTTACCCAGAATTGTGGTTCAGAAATGAGTATGAGTTTTCCGTTCACATTTGGATCATACCACAAATCACAGAAACCATTGAATGAACATAAACCTTTTGCAAACTGCCAACCCCATACTTCAGTGAGCTGAAAACCGCTGAAAGGACGTACGCCCGTGTGTGCATTCTTGAAATAATACTTATACATCAATTGCACACTAAAGGTTTTTGAGAAATCTTCCGATGCCCAATTCCATGCACCACCTGCAAGAAAAGCATGCTGATAGCGAAGTGCATAATAACCGCCTGGTATTTCGCCCGAACCAGCACCACCATTGTATTCCACATGGGCAGCCCACTGTTTGTTTTTAGAGAGATTAAATTCACGCGCAATTTCCCAATAAGCTCCAACTGTTCCGTCGTTCTTATAGTCGAAATCTGCAAAGAGGAAAGTTGATCCCCAGCGGTCGGGTTTAAACATTTCAACAGTAGTGGTTACGGAAGGACGAGCGTCTAACTCATCATAAAGCGTGCGTCCAAGGTCGTAATGCAACTGAACGTTTTGCGCCTGTGCGCCCACCAATGCTGCCAAAGCAAAGGCAGCCAAAGAGAATAATCTTTTCATCTTAGTTATTAAGTTTATGTTAAGAATTTGGCACAAAGTTACAAAAAAATCCTAACGTAAACTATTTATAGTGAATTTTTTATTAACTTTGTCTCAATATGAGAATAGACATCATCAGCGTGCTACCAGAAATGTTGGAAGGATTTGTGCATGAAAGCATTTTGGCACGTGCAGAAAAGAAAGGACTTGCCGAAGTTAGGCTACACAATCTTCGTGACTACACAAACGACAAATGGCGAAGAGTAGACGATTATCCCTTTGGCGGACAAGCGGGGATGGTGATGCAAATAGAACCCATCGACCGTTGCATCAGTCAGTTGAAGTCAGAACGTGATTACGATGAAGTGATTTTCACCTCACCCGATGGAGAGCCACTCACACAACGCATTGCAAACGATTTATCACTCGGTGGCAATCTCATCATCCTTGCAGGTCATTACAAGGGCGTGGATCATCGTGTGAGAGAACACCTCATTACACGTGAAATTTCCGTTGGTGACTACGTGCTAACAGGAGGTGAACTACCCGCAGCCATTATTGCCGATGCCGTAATAAGATTAGTTCCAGGCGTTATCAGTGACGAACAAAGCGCACTTTCTGATTGCTTTCAAGATGATATGCTCTCTGCACCCATCTACACTCGCCCACGTGAATACAAGGGATGGGCTGTGCCCGATATTCTTTTGAGTGGCAACGAAGCCAAAATCAGAGAGTGGGAATTTGAGCAAGCAGTGGAACGCACAAAAAAGCTGCGCCCCGATCTTTTGAAAAGAAAATAGATATCTACAGCTATCAAGAAACGCAAAGAAAACCAAAGAGAACGTTTTGCTTCCCCTATTCAAAAAGCAAAAGCAAAGAAAAAAGCAATTAATTTTTCACAAAAATATTGCCCTTAAAGGATTTTTGATTATCTTTGCAGCGTTACCAAAATCTGAAAATCTATATGTTTAGCAAAGAGACTTATATAAACCGCCGTGCTGAACTGAAAAAACTAGTGAAAGACGGCATCATTCTTTTGTTTGGCAATAACGAATCGCCAGCCAACTGTCCTGCAAATGGCTACTCGCCATTTCGCCAAGACTCATCATTTCTGTATTATTTTGGACAGAAAAGAGATGGTTTAGTGGGCGTAATCGACCTTGATGAAGGTTCAGAAATACTCATCGGTGATGACATTGACATTGACGACATTGTATGGTTTGGCAGTGTAGACGCCGTGAAAGACCTTGCAGCACATGTGGGTGTGGAACGTTCGGCGCCGATGAAAGAGTTAACCAACATCTGCGAAAAAGCCTTGCGCAACAATCGCAAGATACACTTCCTCCCACCCTATCGCTCGGATATCAAAATTCAATTATTCGACCTCACAGGCATACATCCCAATGCACAAAAAGATGCAGCAAGTTTGGAGTTGATCAATGCTGTAGTGAAGATGCGTTCAGTGAAAACGCAGGAAGAAATTGAAGAACTAGAACGAGCTGCCGTTATTGGCTACAAGATGCACACAACGGCCATGCGTCTCACGAAACCAGGTGTAACAGAAAAATACATTGCAGGACAATTGGAAGGTATTGCCAATTCTTATGGTTCAATGGTTTCTTTCCCTATCATTTTCTCACAACACGGAGAAATTATGCATGGTCATCCGTCAATGGCAGAATTGGAAGACGGCAGATTGGTGTTGTGTGACTGTGGTGCAGAAAATATCAACCACTATTGTTCAGACAATACCCGCACCTATCCTATAAATGGTGTATTCACCCAAAGACAAGCCGATATATATAATATAGTAGTAGAATGTCATGACGCAGCGTTGGCTTTGTCAAAACCAGGCGTGAAATATTATGATGTTCACTTTGCTGTATGCCGTATTTTGTTTGACCGCATGAAAGAACTGGGATTGGCAAAAGGCAACACAGATGACGCATTGGCAGCTGGTGCACACGCTATGTTCCTGCCCCATGGTTTGGGACACATGATGGGATTAGACGTGCACGATATGGAAGCATTGGGACAAATCCACGTGGGATTTGATGCAGAAACACGTCCAAACTTAGACCAGTTTGGCACAAACTGCTTGCGCATGGGACGCCGTTTAGAAGAAGGATTCGTGGTAACAGACGAACCTGGTATCTACTTTATACCTGCCCTCATTGATGAATGGCGTGCCAAGAAACATTGTGCAGACTTCCTCAACTTCGATAAACTCGACACCTACAAAGACTTTGGAGGTATTCGCATCGAAGATGATATTCTCATCACAAAGGACGGATGCCGTTTCATCGGTCAGGAACTCATTCCTTATCAGCTTAAGGATGTAGAAGCCTTTATGAAAGAAGCACACGCAAAGTAATTGAAGAAAAACAAATAAAAAACATAACAAAAAAATTATGAAGAAAATCTTAACATTCGCGCTACTTGCAACTTTCGCAATGGGCGCAAATGCTGCACCAAAGAAAGCAGCAAAGAAGCCAAGTAACACACCTGTATTCACAACTGTGAAAGAAAACCCAATCACAAGTATCAAAAATCAAAATCGTTCGGGTACTTGCTGGGACTACGCAACACTTGCCTATTTTGAATCAGAAATCTTAAAGAAAACGGGCAAGACTTACGACCTTTGCGAAAGTTTTGTTGCTAACAAAACCTATATGGATCGTGCTGTACAAGTGGTGCGCCTGCATGGAGACTTGCAATTTGCACAAGGAGGCTCAACCAACGACCCTCTCTATTGTTTGAAGAACTACGGAATTTGCCCAGAAGGTGCAATGCCATTCCCAGGTTCGCTCACAGGCGATTCACTCTTCAACTTCAATGAGTTCTTCAGCGTCATGTCGCCTTACGTAGACGCAGTAGCAAAGAACAAAGCAAGCAAAATTTCTGGTCAATGGAAGAAAGGCTTGCAAGGCATCATTGACGCATACTTAGGTGCATGTCCTGAAACATTCACATACGAAGGCGTTCAATACACTCCAAAATCATTTGCAGCAAGCCTCGGTTTAAATTGGGATGATTATGTGAACATCACTTCATATACCCATCATCCATTCTATACCACATTCGCTGTGGAAGTTCAAGACAATTGGCGCATGCCACAATCTTACAACCTCCCTATGAACGAAATGATGGAAATCATCGACAACGCAGTAATGAACGGCTATACCGTAGCATGGGGTGGCGACGTTAGTGAACCTGGTTTCACACGTCAAGGTCTTGCTTACATGGTTGATGGCAATAAAGTTCAAAGCCTCCAAGGTAGCGACATGGCACGTTGGTTGGGTCTTTCGGCTGCAAAACAACGCAACCTCATCGACTCTTTAGGTGTAAACGTTCCTGAAGTAGTACCAACACAAGAACAACGCCAAGAACGTTATGACAACTGGGAACTCACAGACGATCACGGTATGCTCATCTATGGTATTGCAAAAGACCAAAACGGAAAAGAATACTATATGGTAAAGAACTCATGGGGAGAAACTGGTGCTTACAAAGGTATTTGGTATATGACGAAAAACTTTATCGCAGCCAACACCATGGACTATATGGTAAACAAGAACGCTATCCCTGCACACATCCGTAAGAAGATGGGTATCTAAAATTAGATAAAGTTTAACTAAAAGTAAATTAGCAGTTCAAAACACACGAAGAAAAGCAGCTAAACTCTTTTCTATCAAATAGAAACATGCAAAAAAAGCGCTGATTTTCGTTGCTTTGAGCACTGAAAATAAACGTTTAAAAAGTGTAAGTCTCTTTTGACTTACACTTTTTTTTTGTAACTTTACGCCCAAATAAAAATAAACATAATGCAGCTAAAATGGAACTACACAACACCCACGGCAGAACAAGCCAATGCTGCTAAAGAACTTGGGGCAAAACTCAACATCAGTCCTGTCTTAGCAAGACTCCTTATAAAGCGTGGTATCACGACAGAAAGTGCTGCCAAACGCTTCTTTCGTCCGTTGCTCTCAGACCTTATCGACCCCTTTCTCATGAAAGATATGGACATAGCGGTCGACAGATTAGACGATGCTATGGGGCGAAAAGAACGCATCATCGTCTATGGCGACTATGATGTGGATGGATGTACGGCTGTGGCGTTGGTCTATAAATTTCTTCGTCAGTTCTATTCAAATATAGAATATTATATTCCCGACAGATATGAAGAAGGCTACGGAATAAGTAAAAAGGCGTTAGCCTATGCAAAAGAAACAAACGTAAAGCTCATCATCATTCTCGATAGTGGCATAAAAGCTATCGAAGAAATTGCGTATGCTAAAGAATTGGGCATCGACTTCATCATCTGCGACCATCATCTGCCTGAAGATGTAATGCCGCCAGCCGTTGCTATACTCAATCCAAAACGCAACGACGACACCTATCCATTCAAACATCTAAGCGGTTGTGGTGTTGGGTTTAAGTTTATGCAAGCATTTGCAAAACATAACAACATTCCGTTTTCCAAACTCATTCCTCTACTCGACTTCTGCGCCGTGAGCATTGCAGCCGACCTTGTCCCCGTTACGAATGAAAACAGAATACTGGCATTCCACGGATTGAAACAACTCAACCACAATCCCAACATTGGTTTACAAGCCATCATTGACATTTGTGGTCTGACAGAGCGAGAGCTCACGATGAACGACATCATCTTTAAGATTGGTCCACGCATCAACGCAAGCGGAAGAATGGAGAAAGGAAAAGAAAGTGTCGACCTTTTGGTGGAACGAGATCTTTCAACGGCATTGCGTTTGGCGAAACACATTGATGAATACAATGACAAGCGAAAAGACGTAGACAGACAAATGACCGAAGAAGCCAACCAAATCGTGGAACGTTTGGAAAGTCAAAAACAGCAAACGAGCATCGTTCTCTATGATGAACATTGGAACAAAGGCGTTATCGGTATTGTGGCTTCACGGCTCACAGAAATCTACTATCGCCCAACCATCGTCCTAACACGTGATGGCGACTTAGCGACAGGATCTGCTCGTAGCGTTGCAGGATTCGATCTCTACTCTGCCATCAAAAGTTGTAGCGATTTATTGCAAAACTTTGGCGGACACACATACGCAGCTGGACTTTCTTTAAAGTGGGAAAACGTGAAAGAATTTAGAATAAGGTTTCAACAATATGTGGACGAGCACATCCTGCCCGAACAAAAAGAAGCAATCGTTGATATTGACGCCATCCTTGATTTTAAAGATATCACAAAAAAACTACACAGCGATTTAAAGAAGTTTGCACCTTTCGGACCTAAGAATCCGAAGCCCTTGTTCTGCACCAAAGACGTTTTCGACTTCGGAACAAGTAAGGTTGTGGGCAGAGAACAAGAACACATCAAACTTGAGTTGGTTGATTCAAAATCAAACAACATCATGAATGGTATTGCTTTCGGACAAAGTAAGTCGGCAAAATACATCAAGTCGAAACGTTCGTTTGATATTACCTACACGATTGAAGACAACATCTTTAAACGAAATGCCATACAATTGCAGATCGAGGAAATTCGTCCTCCTGAAGAATAAATGGACTTAAGCTACAAAGAAATTCTTCGCAAATACTGGGGCTACACCGAGTTTCGAGGCATACAAGAAGAGATCATAACAAGCATTGGCGCAGGCAAAGACACGCTTGGGCTAATGCCAACGGGTGGTGGCAAGTCTATCACCTTTCAAGTGCCTGCACTCACGAAAGAAGGATTGTGCCTTGTCATCACACCGCTCATTTCCTTGATGAAAGATCAAGTTGATCACCTGCGCCACAAGGGCATTCTCGCTGCAGCCATCTATTCTGGTATGCGACAAGCTGAGATTGTAAGTACGCTGGAAAACTGCATCTTTGGAAAGATGAAATTCCTGTATGTTTCACCCGAACGCCTTTCATCTGACCTGTTTCAAACAAAACTCAAACGCATGAAAGTGAGCTTCATAACTATTGATGAAGCCCACTGCATCAGCCAATGGGGCTATGATTTCCGACCTTCCTATTTGGAAATTGCCAACATTCGGAAACTCTTACCCAATAGTCCGGTGCTTGCACTCACTGCCACTGCAACGTCTGAGGTGGTAAAAGACATTCAGGCAAAACTCAATTTTCATGAGGAAAACGTTTTTCGGATGAGCTTTGAACGCAAAAACATTGCTTACGTCATCCGAGATACTGAAGATAAAATAGGCGAAGCCATCCACATTCTCAACATGGTAGAAGGTCCGTCTATTCTTTATTGTAGGAGTAGGAGACGCACAAAACAAATCGCTGACTTACTCTTAAAAAACAATATTTCTGCCACTTTTTACCACGCTGGACTTGATGCAGCCTTAAAAGATCAACACCAAACCGACTGGCAAACAGGTAAAATACGTGTAATGGTGGCAACCAATGCTTTCGGAATGGGTATTGATAAATCCAACGTGAGAACCGTGATCCATATTGACTTCCCAAGTTCGCCAGAAGCCTATTTCCAAGAAGCGGGAAGAGCGGGACGCGATGGGCTGAAATCCTATGCCATCTTGTTGCATACCCCAAAAGCCGACGAAAGAAAACTCAAAAAACGCATCAACGACACCTTCCCACCAAAGGACTACATCGCCAAAGTCTATGAAGACATTGCCTACTTCTATCAAATGGCAGCAGGCGATGGTTATGGCGTTCGCTACGAATTTCCCATCGACCGTTTCTGCACTACATTCAAACACTATCCTACCCTTGTAAGTTCCTCCCTCCAAATCCTCACACGGGCTGGCTATTTGGACTATGAAGAAAACCCAGACACAAAGGCACGCATCAAGTTCATACTCGACCGAGATGAATTGTATCGCCTTAACACATCAGATGAGAGGGAAAATGATGTCATCATAGCCCTACTCCGAAACTATGGAGGATTGTTCATAGAATATTGCTATGTAGACGAAAGCTATATTGCAGAAGCTGTTGGGCTGACAAAAAATGATACCTACGCAGTGCTGCAGAGCTTAAGTAAGAAAGGAATACTTGATTTCATCCCTCGAAAAAACATCCCTTTCATTCAATACACACGTCCGCGAGAAGAGGGAAAAGACATCGTTCTCACGAAAGAAGTCTATGACGATCGAAAAGCAACGTTTGAAGAGCGCATTCTTGCAATGATCAATTATGCACAAAATGACCAAATTTGCCGCAGCCGACAGCTCTTACGCTATTTCGGTGAGACTGCAAAGAACGATTGCGGACAATGTGATGTTTGTTTAGCACACAAGAAAGAAAATAAAACTACACAAGACATTCTCAAAGAAAAAATCCTCGCCTTACTCGAAGACCAACAGCAACACCACATTACCGAACTAAAAGCCATCCCTACCGACACTTCACTCACCAACGTAGATGTGCTAAAAGAAGCCCTGCAAGAGCTACTCGCAGAGGAAATTGTAGCAATGGAGGGTAGTTATATTTCATTAAATCAGTAGAACATTCGCATTAAACTAAGGTGAACGAAAGTCTTATTCAAACCTTTTTCCTAACTTTGCAAACAAGAAAAAGAAACAGTATGGGAAATCAAATAAAGCAAAACCAATTCAGGCTGCCAGCAGAATGGGAAACCCAAAGTGGCATTATGCTCATCTTTCCGCACAAAGGAACCGACTGGGCACCTTACTTGGAGGAGATTACGAAGACCTATCTTCAACTCATTGAAGCCATCACGAGATATGAAAAGCTCCTCATCGTGGCGCAAGACATTGAGCATGTGAAATGCCTTGTTGCTGAAAACATTGCCCATGGACACGAAAACATCATTTACCGACAATGCGAAAACAACGACACATGGGCACGTGATGTTGCACCTATAACTGTCGTTGCCAACGAGGAAGCGACAAACAAGACCACCAAGTTTCATCTCTTGGATTTTTGTTTCAATGGATGGGGCGAGAAGTTTGCGGCAGAGAAAGACAATGCCATTAATTGCCAACTCTATTTCAGTCATACGTTCAACGGAAGTTTAGAAAACCACAAAGATTTCGTACTAGAAGGTGGATCGATTGAGAGTGATGGTGAGGCTACGCTTTTCACAACAACGGCATGTCTGACAGCTCCCCATCGCAACCAACCATTAGAGAAAGACGACATCGAAAAGCGACTTTTCTTGCTCTTTCCACATCTCAAGCGGGTAGTTTGGATAGAACATGGCGAACTCATAGGCGATGATACAGATGGACATATCGACACTATTCTTCGTTGTGCACCCAATAACACTTTATTATATATCAGTACGGACGACCCAACCGACCCACATTTTGAAGACCTACAAGCACTCGACCGACAAGCACGTGCCTTGCGAACACTCAACGGACAGCCTTACCGTTGTCTAAAACTACCTTTGCCGAAGGCCATCTATGATGGAGATGAAAGGCTGCCAGCTACTTACGCTAACTTTTTGATTCTCAATGGGGCAGTTATTGTACCTACCTACAATCAACCTGCCTCCGATCAACTTGCTATTCAAATCATTGCAGAGGCTTTCCAAGGTTACGACATCATTCCGATCGATTCTTCAACCATCGTTCGCCAACATGGGTCTATCCACTGTTTGACGATGCAATTTCCTAAGGGTGTACTCATTTAAAAAGATAAAAAACAACAAAATGCGAAAAATAAAAGTAGGTATCATTCAACAGCATAACACTGCCGACATAAAAAATAACATCTGTCGCCTCACAACGAGCATCCGCCAATTAGCAAAAGAAGGTGCAGAACTCATCGTGCTACAAGAGCTTCATAACGCTTTGTACTTCTGCCAAACAGAAGACGTCCGCTTGTTTGATTTGGCAGAAACCATACCAGGGACATCTACTGCGCTCTATGGCGATTTGGCAAAAGAGTGTGGTGTTGTTTTGGTTACGTCTTTGTTTGAAAAAAGAGCTGCAGGACTCTACCATAACACTTCTGTTGTCTTTGAGAAAGATGGCACAATGGCAGGAAAATACCGCAAGATGCACATTCCAGACGACCCTGCCTATTACGAAAAATTCTATTTCACACCTGGTGATCTCGGTTTTCATCCCATCAAAACATCGCTCGGAAAATTGGGTGTATTGGTGTGTTGGGATCAGTGGTATCCTGAGGCAGCCCGTCTTATGGCACTTAGAGGTGCCGAAATACTTATCTACCCCACTGCCATTGGCTTTGAAAGTAGCGACCCAAAAAACGAGCAGGAACGCCAAAGAGAGGCATGGACAACCGTAATGCGTGGACATGCTGTTGCCAATGGATTGCCAGTTGTGGCTGTTAATCGTGTTGGATACGAACCCGACCCAAGCCAACAAACAAATGGTATCAACTTTTGGGGCAGTAGTTTTGTTGCTGGAGCACAGGGCGAAATGCTCTTCCGTGCATCTGTAGATAAAGAAGAAAACCAAATTATCGAAATTGATTTGGAACGCAGCGAAAATGTGCGCCGTTGGTGGCCTTTCTTACGCGACCGTCGCATAGAGGATTATGGAGAAATCATCCGCCGTTTCATTGATTAAACCCAAACCGGTCATTAGACCGTGAGGCCTTTCTTTTTATCTTATTTATTCACTTACCAACCGCTTACAGCAACTTGTCGGCATCTTCTTCAGCACTTTCGCTTGAGGTACCCGCTACATCTGCGATAAAGTGCTGAACTATCTGCACCAACTGTTAGATGCAAGCAATTTGGTCTCTAATGACCGAATTGGGTTAAAGTTTTTGTGCAATAATCCGCATTCCTAAACTTTTCTCATTACTCGAAATCAAACCAAACGATATGGAATTAGAATTAAACCCCATCTCACTCTCTCGTTCCGAACATTTACCTTTGCTCATCACAGGTCCTTGTTCGGCTGAAACAGAAACACAAGTGCTTTCCACAGCAAAAGCCTTGGCTGCGCAGGGACATTCCATTTTTCGTGCAGGTGTTTGGAAACCACGCACAAAACCAGGTGGGTTCGAGGGCAATGGCGAGAAAGCCTTACCATGGCTAAAAGCCGTGAAAGCTGAAACTGGTATGCGGATAGCCACCGAAGTGGCAACACCCGAGCACATCGAACTTGCCCTCAAACACGACATCGACCTTGTTTGGATTGGAGCGCGAACCACTGCAAATCCTTTTGCCATTCAAGCATTGGCAGATGCACTGAAGGGTGTGAATATTCCGGTGCTCGTGAAAAACCCTGTGAACCCCGATTTGGAACTGTGGATTGGAGCATTAGAGCGATTGAACCAAGCAGGGATAAAACAATTAGGTGGTATTCATCGTGGGTTTTCAACCTACGAAAAAACGCCTTATCGCAACCTTCCGATGTGGCAAATCCCCATTGAACTGCATCGTCGCATTCCACAACTGCCCATCATTGGCGACCCGAGCCACATTGGAGGCAGAAGAAAACTCATTGGATCACTTGCACAACAAGCACTCGATTTGGGATTCGATGGCTTGATTATCGAAACACATTGTCATCCAGAGAGTGCATGGAGCGATGCACAACAACAAATAACGCCAGAGGAACTAGAAATAGTACTGAGTCAGTTGGTAATGCGCAACATAGAGGAGAGGCGTGATGAGCTTTCTCAATTACGATCAGAAATTGATGTTTTAGACCACACACTCATAGAATTATTGGCAAAACGTTTCCAAATTTGTCGAGAGATTGGGCTGTTTAAAAAGGAACACAACATGACTATCTTGCAATCGGCACGCTACGACGAAATCTTGAAAATGCGGGAAACACAGGCGCATCTCTCAGACATTGATACAAAATTTGCTATGCGAGTATTCAAACTCATTCATGAAGAAAGCGTCCGCCAGCAATTGACCATGCGCAACAACAAAAACTAAAACGTATCTATTCCTTTCTCTTCGCAACAATTAATGATGAAATATTTGCTTTCGTTGTTTTTTCTTTTCTTCCCCTTTGCGCTTTCGGCACAGGAATATATCACGATCGTGAGTTATAACGTTGAAAATCTTTTCGACACGGAACACGATACACTGAAAAACGATCACGAATTTCTTCCGCAATCGCCCCGTCACTGGACACGCACAAAGTATTGGACGAAGCTCAACAGACTTGGACAAGCCATTGTTTCTTGCACCGACGGATTGCACAATAGCGTTGTTCCCGACATTGTAGGACTGTGTGAAGTCGAAAACGATACCACTTTGCGTGACCTCACCGAACGTTCTCTACTGCGAAAAGCAAAATACAAGTATATCATGACCAACTCGCCTGATGAACGGGGGATGGACGTGGCACTGCTCTATTCGCCTTTCTCCTTCTCCCCAATCCATGTGGATACGCTACACATTCCTTCCTTGAAGGATATGAAACCCACGAGAGACATTCTCTATGTGGCAGGTGAAATCCTTACGGGAGACACGCTTCACATCTTTATGCTTCATGCACCGAGCCGTTCGGGTGGCGAATTCGAATCGCGTCCTTTTCGTTTACACGTTATCAAACAACTTTCTAACTATATTCAAACTCTTTTCAAACAACATCCACAGGCAAACATCATCGTCATGGGTGATTTCAATGACTACAAAAACGATGCTTCGCTCCATGAATTATATGCACTGGGCTTACTCAACATTTCTACCACAGCGGAAAGCAAAAATGGGGCAAAAGGCACTTATAAATATAATGGTCTGTGGGAAAGTCTCGATCACATCCTCATTTCTCCTCATCTGAAAGGCAACGTTACCGAATGCCGCATCAATGATCCCTTGTTTCTTTTAGAACCTGATGAAAAATATGGCAAAATGAAACCCAAACGTTTTTATTCTGGTATGCGTTACAATGGTGGAACAAGCGACCACCTGCCTTTGGTTTTACAACTATTTTTTGTGTCCAATAATCAGAATATCCCTAACTAATTTTTACCTAAAATCTATCATTTAGGTCTAAGTAATTGATTATGAACAGCCTTATGAGTTTGAAATGCAGTAGGTAATGATTTAGCAACCCACCTTCTGCAATGATATACAACGCTTTGCATAACTCGAATAAAACCCTATGCAAAGGTAATATTATCTACGGAGAAAGACGAAACTTTCTCCATTCTTCTTTTCTGACGGTTCTTTATTCAGATAGCTGACAACCCAACCCCTATATTTACAGAGAATAAGAACTAATCACGCATAAAATCAGACACTTGAACAAGTCTATAAGCATCCTATGATTTCTTTTACTGAGTGACAACCATGCGCATCAAGCCATTGTTCAATACCGTTGCGAATTTTCAGTGTGATGGCTGGGTCTACGAAGTTGGCTGTACCTATCTGAATGGCTGTTGCGCCTGCCATAAGAAATTCTATCGCATCCTCAGCTGAAGAGATACCGCCTAATCCGATAATGGGTATCTTCACCGCATGTGCCACATCATAAACCATTCGCAATGCCACAGGCTTAACAGCTGGACCACTCAATCCACCAGTTCGGATACTCAATCGGGGGCAACGACGCTCTATATCAATTGCCATTCCCATCAACGTATTGATAAGCGAAACAGAATCAGCACCTTCTGTCTCACACGCTACGGCTATGCTTGCAATGTCGGTAACGTTGGGCGATAATTTCACAATCAGGGTTTTGTGATAATGCTTTCTCACTTCCTTGACAACACTTGCCGCCCCAGCACAAGTAAGTCCAAATGCCATCCCACCTTGTTTCACATTGGGACAAGAGATGTTCAGTTCGATGGCAGGGATATGATCAAGACTATCCAATTTTTCAGCCGTTGCTGCATAATCTTCGGGTGCATTGCCACTCACGTTCACGATGATATGTGTGTTGATTTTGCACACTTCTGGATAAATCTTTTCAATAAAATAATCCACACCTTTGTTTTGCAAGCCCACACAATTGAGCATCCCTGAAGCAGTTTCCACCATCCGAGGATAATCATTTCCCTCACGAGCATGAAGCGTTGTACCTTTTACAATAATACCGCCCAATTCTTCTAAGGGAACAAAGTCTTGAAATTCCAATCCATAGCCAAACGTTCCGCTGGCTGTCATCACTGGATTTTTCAAATACAGATTACCTATATTTACACTTAAATCAGCCATGATTCTATTCTGAAAATTCTTTACATTTACACCTTAATATTACTCCATAAATCCACCATCACCACAGCAATCGGTTCACATCGAAAACGGGACCTTCTACGCAAGTGCATTGATTGCCATCCACCGTTTTTTCTACACAACACAAACAAGCTCCAACACCACAAGCCATCAAATTCTCTAACGATGCTTCGCAATAGATACTGTGCGATTTTGCATACCTCGCTACTGCCATCATCATGGGTTTAGGTCCACAAGTTGAAATCTGTGTAAACGTTTCTTGCTGCAAAATTGAGTGGTCGGTTACGAATCCCTTTTCGCCCATCGTCCCGTCTTCTGTTGTCACATAAACAGTGCCGTAACATTGAAAGGTCTCCAATTCAACCATATCGCTACTTGTCCTGCCACCCAAAAGAAATGAAACTATCCCACCTCTGTCGTGGATTTCTTTTCCAAGATAGAGCAAAGGAGCTACACCAACACCACCACCAATAAGCAAAATATTATCTTCTGCGTTGTTTGGAATCTTAAAGGTGTTTCCCAAAGGCAGCACACAATTAAGCGTATCACCCTCTTTTAGTTTTCCCAATGCAGACGTTCCGTCGCCCACCTTGGCAACCAAAAGCCACAATTCGTTGCGTTTCTCATCAACAAAATTAATGGAAATAGGGCGTCGCAGATAAGTAGAAGACGAGTTCGCTACCTTAACTTCTACAAACTGACCAGGCAACATCTCTGGTAAACCTTCACCATGGGTCAGTTTTAAAAGAACATTTTTTGCATTCAAATGTTCCGATGAAACCACTTTTAAGTCCAAAATAAATTTTCGCATCTTAAAAATAAATATAATGTATGATTCAAAAATCTTGTGCGCAACTACACTTTTTTACATTTTGCAAAGATAAGGCAAAATATCCTTTTTCGCAAAATTAAAAGAGGTTTTAATCAGAAGTCAATGTCATAGCTGGTTTAGCAAATATATAAAAACCACTTAAAGTTTCTTTCTGCAAAAATCCCTTTCCACATCTTTTTCCTTTGAGAACGTATGACAATTTGTCAGTATCAAAATAGTTCTTTTCGAAAGCTAAAACAATAATACGATTGCACTTTCTTTACCAATGAATAGTCTTTCGCAAGTATTCATCAAACGTTTCCACCATCATCCTTTACACCTTAAATATATATGGCACTGTACAAAAAATTATGCTCACCGCAATGCATTGGACATGATATGAAGCAAGATATACTTGAAAAACGTCGAACGAAGCCTATTTTTTGGGTACAAAGGTTTCCCACGTTTGATCATCAAAGAAGATACGTATCTCGGTGATATTTCGTTGTGGTTTGTCAATAAATTTTACTTCCGTGCGCTGTACTCTTCCTCCTGTATGATTTCCACCACCTGAATACTCATACTCATTTTTAGTCATGGGTAGGGAAGTCTCTTCAACACTCGAAAAAAGATTGCGCTGTTCGGCACCATCATCAAAATCTAAAGCTGCGTTTGCTTGCTCGTCTTGCTCTTTAAACATCGGAAGTTTACCATACATCAACCATTCCAGATTAATGTTAGGGAATTTTGCTTTGATCGCATCCACGGTGTTTATCGTGGCCTTTGTGCGTTCATTAAAGATACTACTCAACGATGCAGATGAGATTCCTATAAAATCTGCAAACACTTGTTGCGTCATGTGCTGACTCTCCATCAGCTGTTTTATTCTGTTCTTCATACCGCTATCTACTAAAAATGGCTCAAAAAGCCTCGTTGGTTTGAGTTTACAAAGATAAAACATTTTATTTAAATAACAAAACTATTTCGCAAGTATATTGCTTACTTAAAATATACATTTACAAACCTATAAAACAAAAACATAAAAGCAAAATGCTGCAATTTATATTTACATATGCAAATGTAAAGCAAACACCGTTACATCCAATATAAAGTCTGTATTGAGCCTTTTTTCATAAGTATTTGGTTTACAAAACATCTATTAGTATATATACAGATGCCTATAGCCCATTACCCAGCAAAACAAGTTTGATACACATCATCAAATACTAAAATCAAATGAGTGATCAAATATAATTAACTGACTATCAAACAAATAAGCAATAAAAAGAAAAATGTATATTTAATCTTTTTGATTTCTTGTTTTAAAATACAAATATTCAAACGTGAAAACAATAACTGTAAACACACCTCGCTATTGGTTTTAAAATTCAAAATATTAAACAAATAAAAATCTAACGTGCTTATTTTGTTCTTTAAAATTTACTTTTTTAAAGTATAAAAAATGCTAACGCTAAATTATTCGATCGATTATTTGTCCATAAAATCCACCATTCTCTTATTCTAAGACAAAGGCTTGAATGCGTTCAAATACGCCATTATCAGCCCACTAAAAAAAGCTTAACTCTCCTATTTTAAGTCATTTAGACAAAAAAAACGCCTTTTAAAAGGCGTTTCATTTAGCTCAAAAAAGCCATTTTTCGAACATTTTTTTATCAAAAATAGCCCTTTCAAGGCATAAAAATGAATGATTTCAGCTCTATTTTCTCAATGCAGAATGAAAAATAGAAGCTCTTTCATCAATTCTCCAGCACCTGTATTGGGATTATCTATTCCTTTACTCCTCGCATCCACCTCTCTAAGTTTAGAAATAATGTCCATTGTTTTTCTCGCAGAATAGTTGTGCATACCTTTTATATATTCTTTTGCTGCCCAACTCGACTTCAAACTCAAGGCACTTGCTACCTCACTTTCCGATTGTTTTTGCGGAACATAATGTGCCACCATCAAATTTTGAAAGAAAGAAAACAGCAAAGGAATGAACGAATAGAGAGAACCCGCTTTTGGATTTTTGTCAAAATATTTCATAATTCTGTTTGCTTTAAAAATGTCCCTATTCACAACAGCTTCTCTCAATTCAAAAGCATTAAACTCTTTGCTAACTCCAATTTCTCTCTCCACAATTTCTGGCGTCACTTTCCTATCCTCACTTGGTAAAGATAACAGCACCTTGTCTAATTCTGATGCTAACCTATTTAGGTCTGCACCCACAGCATCGCCAATCATCTGACTGGCTTTTGGGTCGATGGTTGCATATTTTTGCTTCAAATAATTTTGGATAAAATCGCCCAATTGATAATCGCGCAATTTCTTGCTCTCAAAAACAACACCTTTAGATTGTGCCAAATTGACAGCTTTTTTGCGTGCATCTATTTTCCCATTCTTATGACACCAAACCAAAACAGTCGATTCCATAGGATGCTGCAAATATTTTTCTAACGCCTCCAACGAACGAATGTTTTGTGCTTCCTTGACGATGATAACTTGTCGTTCTGCCATCATCGGAAACCTGCGTGCCATATCCATAATTTGTACTCCGCTCATATCCGACCCAAAGCATATTGTTTGATTAAAATCTCGTTCTTCAGGACTTAGCACATTTTCTGCGATAAAATCTGAAATCTTGTCTATGTAATACGCCTCTTCTCCCATTAATATATAAATAGGATAAAAGCGACGTGCTTTCAGATCCGCCATTATTTCCTGAAATGTATTTACTTGTTTTGTTGCCATTGACTTTTTTATTAACTTTGCACGTGATGAGGAATTAAAAAAAGAAAAGTAGAAACCTTTTCCATTATCTATTTCCACCATCAAGAAGAGAAATTCGCTCTCATGAAAGTTATGCGCATCTCTTCATTGCCTACAAGGTGATTTTCTTTCCATGCAAAGTTAATAGATAAAAGAGAGAAAACAAAATTTTATTCCTCATTAAATACGCAGCAATAGAATAAGCAAGTAGTCAAAACAATGTTCGCATTAAATCTCCCTCCCTACGATACAAGGCTAAAAACGCAAAACGGACAACAAAAAATATTCGATGTTTTGCGTAAAAAATACGTAGTACTCACTCCCGAAGAATGGGTGCGCCAACATTTCGTGCATTATCTCATCCGTCATAAACATTATCCTGCATCCTTACTTTCCAATGAAGTAACACTTCATATTGGCGAAAAAAGCGTTCGAGCCGACACCATTCTCTACAACCGAAACTTGAAACCTACCGTTTTAATAGAATATAAAGCCCCCAACATCAAACTCTCTCAAAAGGTTTTCGATCAAATCTCCACCTATAATCTCCTCCTGCATGTTGACTACCTCATTGTCTCAAACGGACTTGAAACCTACGCCTGCAAAATGAACTACGAAGAACAATCCTACTATTTCTTAGAAGCTATTCCTGATTATGAAAATATTTTACAAAACAATGGATAATAACTCCTTAAACCCTATTCGATCATTAGAAACCAAAGGGATTGAATCTAATTGTCAGTGCAGGTTGTTCAGCGATTTTTTCGCAGACGTAGCGGACTACTTCAAGAGAAAATGCTGAACAAGATGCCG
>JALFSW010000079.1 GCA_022779305.1 Prevotella sp.
TGAGCCTCAGTTGCGTTCTAAGTAAGCCTTACTTGCATCGTGTTTATTCTTCGATTTTTAAATATTTTTGTATCGTTTTGAAAATCAGTGTAATAGTAAGGCTTGAGCATTTTTTCGATTTTTTGCCTTATTTGGCAAACAAAGAAATGGCAAATCCACCGCCAGCGGCTTGTTTGATTTTCAAAGTTTCGCCCTTTTTCACCGTCTTTTTCGTTATCGTATAGGCTTTCGGATTCTTCTCGTAATGCGCATCTTTGGCATCAGCATAGATGGTGCATTCGTATTTCTTATCCTTATCGAGAAAGTCAAGTTTAAGAGTGGTGAGGTGTCCGTTTTCGTCACATTTGCCACCAACGAACCAATTGTCTGTGTCTTTTGCTTTCCGAGCTACGGTTATGTAATCACCCGGTTCTGCTTCAAGGTATTTTGAGTCATCCCAGTCGCACGCCACATCTTTGATGAACTGAAAAGCGTCCATGTAGCGTTCATAGTGTTCGGGCAGGTCTGCTGCCATTTGGAGCGGGCTATACATTGTTAAATAAAGTGCCAACTGACCCACCAAAGTTGAACGCACCCAACTTGGGTTCTCGCTCCATGTGCTTAGCTGGGTTTCAAAGATACCGGGTGTGTAATCCATAGGTCCGCCCTGCAAGCGTGTGAAAGGCAGCACCACCGTGTGATCGGGGCGACTGCCGCCGAATGCTTCATATTCAGTACCCCGTGCGCTCTCATTACCAATGAGGTTAGGATAGGTGCGACATAAACCCGTAGGACGCACCGCTTCGTGTGCATTCACCATGATTTTATGTTTGGCAGCCTCCTTCACAGCATAGAGATAATGTTCCACCGTGTTTTGGCTGTTGTGGAAATCACCACGAGGAATGATGTCGCCCACGTAGCCACTCTTTACCGCATCATAACCATATTGGTTCATCAGCTGGAACGCTTTTTCCATGTGGCGTTCATAGTTCGGAATGCTCGAAGAGGTTTCATGGTGCATCATGAGTTTCACACCCTTGGCGTGCGCATATTCATTGAGCGTCTTGATGTCGAAGTCGGGGTAGGGTGTAGTGAAGTCGAAAACATCTCGTTTCCACATGTTTGCCCAGTCTTCCCAACCAATGTTCCAACCTTCCACCAAGACTTGATCAAAGCCGTGTTTGGCAGCAAAGTCGATGTATTTTTTCACGTTCTCCGTGTTGGCAGCATGGCGTCCGTTTGGTTTTGCCTTTGCATAGTCGGTTTGTCCGAGTTTCACAGAAGGATAGTCGTCGGTGTAATTCCAACTACTTTTACCTACAATCATTTCCCACCAAACACCCACATACTTTGTAGGATGAATCCAACTGGTGTCTTCCAACTTACAAGGCTCGTTGAGATTGAGAATGAGGTTGCTTGAAAGCATATCACGTGCGTCATCGCTCACAATCACTGTGCGCCAAGGTGTGTTGAATGGTGTTTGAACATAGGCTTTATTGCCAACAGCATCTGGCGTTAGCCAACTTTCAAAAACCATTGTCTTGTCGTCTAAGTTGAGGTGCATGGCGGGATAATCCACCAATGCTGCCTCGTGAATATTGATGTAGAGCCCATCTTTCGATTTCATTTGTAAGGAAGTTTGAACGCCTGTTTCCGAGAAAATTGCAACCGAAGAATTGCTCCAATTCACTGCCTGACGGAACTTAGAGCGAATTTCCGATAGCTTACTCTCTTGTGTTTCTTGTTCTTGTGTGTCATAGTCGCCTGGTAACCACCATGCTGTGTGGTCGCCAGCCATCGCAAATTGGGTCTTTTCTTCTTTGACGATGAAGTAATTCAGTTCCTTTTGTTGTGGAAATTCATAGCGAAAACCCACGCCATCATCGTATACACGGAAGCGAATGATCATCGTTCGGTTGGTGGGTTCTTGCTTGAGCGTAACAGCCAACTCGTTGTAGTGATTGCGAATGGTGCGTGTTTCGCCCCACACAGGTTTCCAAGTTTCGTCGAAGGTAGACTTCTGTACATTGGCAATTTTGAAACCATCGAGAAGATCGGTTTCCGCTAATCCTTTGCTTGCATGCTTGTCTTTCGCAAGTTGCAAACCCATTCCAGAGGTTTTCACCACGGCTCTTTGTTTGTAAGCAATGCTATAATAAGGTTTGCCGTCTCTTATTCTAAACGTTAAAAAAACATTCTCATTGGGAGATTCTATGGTTTCTATACCTTCGTCGACCATCACTGCCATATGAGTGCCCTGTGCCATAGTGGCGAGGGAGCAAAACAGCATTACGACTAATAATTTTATTCTATTCATCTGTTTATATATTCTTTTTATCTTCCAGACTGTGTAATCAAATCGCGAATATTCGCATTATATTCTTCATTCTTCATCAATTCCTCTATGCCTATGTGCATGCGATACCGCCAATAATGTTTTGGATTGGCAGGAACGTTGATGCGTTCGCCATCTGGGTCGGGTAAGCGCAATTGTTCATCGATGCTCATCCAATCTTGCAAACTCAAGATGCAAAGCATACTGGGCGAATAGAGATGATTGGCAACAATGTCTCTTGCCAACCAACCTGGAAGAGGATGGGGCGCAGGACCTCCTCGGTGTAGCATTGAATTATAATAATCCTGCGTGCGTACCCAATCTTCATCCCACCATTGGCGCAGAGTAGACATATCGTGGGTTGAAATGGTGCTCACACTTCGGTAAGGATTAACGTTTAAGTGTCCAAAGCGCACTTGAGGATCCTTTGGCATCGCTTGTATTTCAAGACTCAAGATGCGCAGTTCATTCATCACCCACGCCACACAATCGGGTACCATGCCCAAATCTTCAGCGCAGACGAGCATGCGTGTGGCATTGACCAGACGTGGGAGTTTCTTCATGGCCTCTTGATACCAGAACTGATTGTTGCGACGATAGAAATAATCGTTGTAAAGGCGATTGAAAATTGCCTTGTCACTGTCGTACAAACTCTCGTAAATGAAAGCAAACTGAACACAGATTCGAGGGTGGAAACGGTTTGGATCTTTGTGGTCTCTTACAAAGAGTACATCACTGATGAGCGAGTAAAGTCCATCACGAATCCACACATCGGTTTCGCTTTCTTTGCCTTCAAAGGCAGCCTCGACTTTTCGCTGTGTGTCATATTCAGGGCGCATCTTGTACCGATCGCCCCAAGTGCGTTCTACATATTTTTCACGTACGTCATTTGCGTGTTCGCGAAAGACACGGTCTAAAACCCAATCGGCAATGAAAGGTTCAGTGAATAATTCTTCTTGCCAATGAAGTCCGTAGCCTTCGATTTCTTCGCGGCTCATGCCCAAGGCAGGAGAGAATTGTCCTAAAAGTCCATGCACAGAATGCACAGGGATTTCCCAGATGCGGAAAAATCCTAAGACGTGGTCGATGCGGTAGGCATCGAAGTAATGCGACATGTTTTGGAAACGGCGAATCCACCATTTGCAACCATCTTCTATCATTGCGTCCCAATTGTAGGTGGGGAACCCCCAATTCTGACCATTGACTGAAAAATCATCGGGTGGTGCACCCGCTTGACCATTGAGATTGAAGTAGCGAGGTTCTGTCCAAACATCACAACCATAACGATTAACGCCAATTGGAATATCGCCCTTGAGAATTACTTTCTTTTCCGTAGCATATTCGTGTACGGATTTGAGTTGGCTACTCAAGAGATATTGTACGAAGTAATAGAATTCAACATCCTTATATGCCTTGTTGCGAGGCGATGTGAGGGCGGTACGGTCGGCTTCATCCCATTGTTTGTGGTCGGGCCATTGTGAAAAGTCGGCAGAGCCATATTGATCGCGCAAGAAAGAATATTGTGCATAGGGTACGAGCCAACTTTCGTTTTCTGTAAAGAACGCTTTGAAGGCTGGGCTTGTGATGATGTTTGCTCCCTCTTGTTTGAAGAGCAAGCGCAGGTAGGCAGTTTTGGCTGCGTTCACACGTTCGTAGTCCACCTCCTTCAGCGCATTGAGTTCTTTTTGAAGTTTGGCGTATTTCTCACGCTCTGCTTTGTCTTTGAGCGATGGAAGTGCATTGAAATCAACATATTGAGGGTGGAGCGCAAAGATAGATATGCAGCTATAGGGATAAGAATCCGTCCATGTGTGGGTGGTGGTGGTATCGTTGATGGGGAGAATTTGCAACACCCGCTGTCCTGTTAAGCTCACCCAATCTACCATTTTCTTCATATCGCCAAAATCACCGATACCAAAGCTACTTTCAGAGCGCAATGAAAAGACGGGTACGGCTGTTCCTACAACACGGACTGGTGCAACAGAGAAATGGGCTTGTGGCAATTCATAGACAACGGTTTCGCCCGCTTTCATCTCTGGAATTTCCACAAATCGGTTGTCGCTGGCTTCCCACAAGATGTTTTCGGGTTTGTCGTCATTGGCAACAAAGAATTTGAAATCGAGCTTTTTACCAGCCACTTGCTTTGCATCAAGATTCACCACCCATTCGTTGAGGTTTTGTTGTACCAATGGCAAGGCTTTTTTCATCTTCCAATCGCCTAAGACTTCGGTTTCGCCAATGATGAAAAGTTGATCGCCTGCACCCAATTGTGGGGCTTGCACTTTCAGACAAACGGTTTGGTTAAATTTACAAAGTTTCGGTCTTTCTTCTTTCTTTCCGTCTACGCAATCTGTGATGGCAGAAGTATAGAGATAGGCA
>JALFSW010000012.1 GCA_022779305.1 Prevotella sp.
GAAGGTGGGGATGCTTTATCAGAAAATCTTCCATACTCGCTATCGAAAGCGCATGACAGCAACGGATTTTCAGTGTTTGCATGCGCTGCATTATGCTGGACTGACCCACGACAAGGCTGCCAAACGTCTCAGTGGCGATGACCTTGTGGCGTTGCGCAAGCTCACGCCAACTCTCTTGACACGTTTGTTCTTCTTTGCTGACGATGAAAACATTCGGTCATTCATTGACGCAGGCATCGAAAAATTGCAGCTGAACTTACCCCACATTGAGAGTAATAAAATCGATCGCTATTGCTCTTTGCACCCAAAACGAGGCGAGGCACTCATCGACTATGATGCCATCGGACAGCATGAAAAGATAGGTGAAGAAAGGCTTTTTCCCCTGTTACAAACCGCTCTCAAGCAAGCCAAACACCAACTGAAAGAAAGCACCTTTAGTTTGCGTCACCTCACAGAAATCTATTGCCTCCTGCGCTTCAACGATTATAACGAAGATGAACTCTTTGCGTTTCTCAAACGAAAACGTCTGTTGCGTTTCACACAGCGATTGCTCTTTATTTTGAGCGAGTGGTTTTATTTAGAAGAAGGTTTTATGCCCTTTGCTGCCATTGAAGATAAACGTTGCCAGACAATAAAAGAACAGATTATCAACCGAAAATATTACTAAAATCTACTAACATAACAAAGAAAATAGCTATGACAAACAAAACTTATGACCTACAAAAGGACGAACGCTATTTGCATCTCTTGGCACAATCGTTTCCCACAATAGCCGATGCAAGCACAGAAATCATCAACTTGCAAGCCATTCTGAACCTGCCAAAAGGAACGGAACACTTCCTTGCCGACATTCATGGCGAGGCAGAGGCTTTTCAGCACGTATTGAAAAACGCCTCGGGTAACATCAAACGAAAGGTGAACGAACTTTTTGCTGACACGCTCAGAGACAGTGAAATACGCGATCTTTGTACGCTCATCTATTATCCAGAACAAAAAATAGAACTCGTCCGACAATGCGAGGAAGATATAGAAGACTGGTATCACATAACGACCCACCGCCTGGTACAAATCTGTCGTGATGTGTCAAGCAAATACACCCGCTCAAAGGTGCGCAAATCGCTGCCCGATGATTTCTCATACATCATTCAAGAGTTGTTGCATGAACATTCGAGCGACAAGGACAAAACCGACTATGTGAGTGCGATCATTGCGACAATCATCTCTACGGGTCGTGCCGATGATTTCATCGTGGCAATGTGTAAGGTGATTCAACGATTGGTTATCGACCATCTCCACATTTTGGGAGATGTGTACGACCGTGGACCTGGGGCACACACGGTAATGGACATATTGAAAAACTATCACACGTGGGACATCACGTGGGGCAACCATGATGTGCTTTGGATGGGTGCATGTGCGGGCAACGATGCGTGTATTTGCAATGTGATTCGCATTGCGTTGCGCTATGACAACATGGATACTATCGAAGACGGCTATGGCATCAATCTTTTACAACTCGCTACGTTCGCGATGGACGTCTATGGCAACGATCCTTGTACGGAATTCATACCAAAGGTGATCAACGCCACATTAGACGAAAAGGGCAAACAACTCATTGCACAGATGCACAAGGCTATCAGTGTGATTCAGTTCAAAATTGAATCACAAATCATCAAACGCTATCCTTTCTGGCACATGCAGGACCGCTTGCTCTATGAAATGATAAATTATGAGACGGGAACGATCACGCTCAATGGTAAGGAATACAAACTCACATCGTGCAACTTCCCCACCATCGATCCGAAAAATCCCGATAAGCTCACGAAGGCTGAAACGCTCTTGATTGAGAAATTACACCATTCGTTCACCAGCAGTGAGAAATTGCGGGAGCACATCTTCTTGCAACTGCGCCACGGATGTATGTATCAGAAAATCAACAACAACCTGCTCTATCATGCCTCAATTCCGCTCAATGAAGACCGCACGTTGAGAGATGTAGAAGTGATGCCAAACACGTTCTTCAAAGGAAAGGAACTCATCCATCAGGTGGGGTTAATGATTCGGCAGGCGTTCCATCCGAAACCTGTTGGTGAGAAAAACAAGGCGCACGACTATGCCATTGATTTCTTACTCTATCTTTGGTGCGGTCCCGACAGTCCGCTCTTTGACAAGGCGAAAATGGCAACTTTTGAACGCTATTTCTTGAAAGAAAAAGAGACCCACAAGGAAGAAAAAGGTTACTATTTCAAATACCGGGACGATGAAGCTATCGCCGATATGATCTTGGATGAATTTGAAATCAAGGGCGAAAACCGCCATATCATCAACGGACACGTGCCCGTGCATGTGAATAAGGGCGAACAACCGATAAAAGCCAATGGTAAGTTGATGGTGATTGATGGTGGTTTCTCGGAAGCCTACCACAAGGAAACGGGTATTGCGGGCTACACTTTGGTCTATCATTCAAGAGGTTTTGAACTTGTGCAACACGACCCATTCTCTTCAACCGAAGATGCCATCAAACGGGGGACAGACATTTTGGGGACAAAACAGATTGTGGAGATGAACCAAAAGCGCATCAAAGTGGCAGACACGGACAAAGGTACAGAACTCAAACTCCAAATCGAAGCCCTCGAAGAACTGCTCTATGCATATAAACATGGTTTCATAGCTGAACGTGAACGGAAAATAAATCTGAAGGTGTAATAATCGGATTGATTTTAACCCAAATCGGTCATTAGAGATCAAACTGATTGCAGCTGATGGTCTGTGCAGATTGTTCAGCGTTTTATCGCAGACGTAGCGGGCTACTTCAAGAGAAAACGATGAAGAAGATGCCGACAAGCAGGTGCAAGCCGTTGAGAAGTGAATAAAGAAGATAAAAA
>JALFSW010000022.1 GCA_022779305.1 Prevotella sp.
ATCCTTGCAGAAGGATGCTTGATGAACTATTACGCAGCACAAAAGAAATAATCCCAAACAAGTTATTAAAATCCCGATCAGTATAAGATTTTAGAACATAATCTTTAAATAAATTAATTAAAACTAAGATGGAAAAAATTAAAATGACAACTCCCCTCGTGGAGATGGACGGCGACGAAATGACTCGCATTCTTTGGAAGATGATCAAAGACGAACTCATCCTTCCTTTCGTAGACCTAAAGGCAGAATATTATGACCTTGGTTTGCCAAAACGTGATGAAACTCGCGATCAAATTACATTTGAATCAGCAGAAGCTACCAAGAAGTATGGTGTAGCTGTGAAATGTGCAACCATCACTCCTAACCACCAACGTATGGATGAGTACAAGTTGCATGAAATGTGGAAAAGTCCTAATGGAACAATTCGTTCAATTCTTGATGGTACTGTTTTCCGCGCACCAATCACCATCCCATCTATTAAGCCTGCAGTCAAGAGCTGGGAAAAGCCTATCACAATTGCACGTCACGCTTATGGCGATGTCTATAAAGGCGTTGAAATTCGTGTAAATGAACCAGGTGTTGCAAAGCTCGTGTTTGAAGGACAAAGTGGCAAGAAAGAAGAAGTTGAAATCCAAAACTTCAAGGGCGAAGGTATTTTGCAAGGTATGCACAATACCGATCAGTCTATTCGTTCTTTTGCTCACGCATGTTTCAAGTATGCGATTGATACAAACCAAGATCTTTGGTTTGCTACAAAAGATACTATTTCTAAGAAGTATGACGCACAATTCCGCATCATCTTCGATGAAGTTTATGAAGCCGACTACAAGCAAACATTTGAAAGCAAAGGTTTGGAATATTTCTATACACTCATCGATGATGCTGTTGCACGTGTTATCCGCAGTAAAGGTGGCTACATTTGGGCTTGCAAGAACTATGATGGCGACGTAATGAGTGATATGGTTTCTACGGCTTTCGGCTCTTTAGCAATGATGACCAGTGTCCTTGTGAGCCCAGAAGGACATTATGAGTATGAAGCTGCCCATGGAACAGTGACTCGTCACTACTACAAGTATCTCAAAGGCGAAGAAACATCAACCAACCCAATGGCAACTATTTTTGCATGGTCAGGTGCATTGCGCAAACGCGGTGAAAAAGATGGTATTAAGGAATTGATGAACTTTGGTGACCAACTTGAAGGTGCTTGCTTCGATACACTCAATGAAGGAATTGTTACGAAAGACCTCGTAAACCTCGTTGAAGGTATCACACCACAAGCTGTGAATTCTCTTGACTTCATCAAGGCTATTCGCCAACGTCTTGAAAAGCGTCTTGCAAATTAAGAACTTTTTATTTAAATAGTTGAATGCCAACAAAGAGGAATAACCGCCTTTTTGTTGGCATTTTATGCTTAAAAAGATAATAAAAACTGTCATCTTGCGTTATAAAGGTTAATGAAAAAGACAACGGACTACTCCAATATCATTCGCTATACAAGCCTATTCGGAGGCGTGCAAGGTTTAAATATTCTTGTAGGTATCGTTCGTAACAAACTCGTAGCGATGCTTTTAGGTCCTGATGGAATGGGGCTTATTTCGCTCTTCAATTCCACGATGAAGTTTGTGAGCGAATCAACCAATATGGGAATTTCCATTAGTGCCGTGCGAAAGATTTCCGAACATTTCGACAGAAATGACACAGAGGCTCTTGAACGGGAAATCAATCTTGTGCGCTCATGGAGTTGTTGTACGGGTTTGTTGGGTATGTTGGTGGCGTTAGTTTTCAGTCCGTTGCTCAGTAGGTTCACTTTTTCGTGGAATGGGCACACGTTACACTTCGCCCTCCTTTCCCCCATTGTGGCAATGATGGCAATAACTGGTGGCGAACTCGCCATACTGAAAGGAATCAGACGACTGAACAAACTAGCGTTGATTTCAGTTTTAAACGTTGTGGGTGCGCTTCTCACGTCTATTCCGCTCTATTATCTTTTTCTCGAACAAGCCATCGTTCCGTCATTGGTCTTGATGGCAGCCATTCAGATGGGTGTAACAATAGCCTATTCCTATCGCCTGCATCCGCTCCGCATATCGTTCAGATGGGCAAATCTGCAGCAGGGGGCAGCCATGTTGCGGCTCGGTATTGCCTTTGTCTTGGCTGGGATATTAGGCTCAGGTGCCGATTTTTTCATCCGCAGCTATCTCAGTAATGCGGCAAGCATAGAGATGGTAGGACTTTATAATGCTGGCTACATGATGACGATGACCTACGTGGGGGTGGTTTTCACAGCCATGGAAACCGACTTTTTTCCTCGACTTTCGGGCGTGAATGGCTATGCATTCACATTCAGCCAGACAGTGAACCGACAAATTGAAGTGATGCTCTTGCTCGTTTCACCCCTCTTGGCGGTTTTTTCACTGCTGTTGCCAACGCTCCTACCTCTATTATATACGGGTAAATTCTTGCCCGCTCTGGACATGATGCAAGTCGTGATGCTTGCAATGTATTTTCGAGCATTGAAACTTCCGGTGCAGTATATCCCCTTGGCAAAAGGCGACTCGCTTTCCTATTTGTTTTTGGAAGCCATCTATGACATTTTACTCATTGTGCTGGTCATCGTTTTTTTCAATCTTTATGGGCTAGTGGGTGCAGGTTGGGGCATTACATTGGCAGGTTTTATCGATTTTGTTGTCGTTTTCATCTATGCCCGTTGGCGTTACGACTATCGTCCCTCGAAAACCATCTTTGCCTATGCCATTATCCTCATACCCATCGGTCTGCTTATCTATTTTGTGACAAGTTCTCCCGATCCACGCATCTATTGGGGTGCAGGTGTTCTGCTTGCCCTGTGTAGCACAGCCACATCCGTGTTCATTCTGCGCAAGAAAACCAATCTTTGGAATAAACTGATCGACAAAATCTGTCGGAGATAAACAACATCTATGGTGAAAGTTAGCATCCTCGTTGCCGTCTACAATGCCGCTGCCTATTTGCGACAATGCCTCGACTCGTTGTGCCGTCAAACGCTCACCGATCTCGAAATCATTTGCATCGATGATGCTTCCACCGACTCATCGCCCCAAATCCTTCGTGAATATCAGCAATGCGACCCTCGGTTGCGCCTCATAACGTTGTCGGAAAACAGCGGTCAAGCCCGCGCTCGCAACGAAGGGTTAGCAGTAGCACGGGGCGAATATGTTTGTTTTTTGGATAGCGACGATTGGTTCAGCGCAGATGCATTAGAACGCATGGTGGAAAGATTTGAGACAGATGCGGAGGTGGATTGTGTTTTATTTAAGGTTGTCAATCATTATAGCCCTACACATGAAACAGCCTATCCGATGACAGCTTTCGATACGCTTTCGGGTGAGGCGGCTTTTGAGCAAAGTCTCACATGGGCAATTCACGGCGTTTATGGTGCAAGGCGTGTCTTACATCAGCGTTATCCCTACGACACTACGCACAGGGCATACAGCGATGACAACACCACACGCCTGCATTATTTGGCTGCCAGAAAAGTCGCCTATTGCCAAGGCACGTATTATTATCGACAGCACACCGCATCAGTAACCCACGCCATTTCCGTTCGGCGGTTCGACCATTTGTTGGCAAATCGTGATATGAAGACGTATTTGCAGCGATTGGGCGTGGCGGAACGATTGTTGAATCGTTATGAAGTGGTGAGATGGTTGAACGTTGTCGACCTTTATTTCTTTTATTTTCAGCATCGCCACCAACTTTTGCCTGCCGATAAACAAAGAGGTTTGCAAATCATTCAGACGTGTTGGGCGAGCATAGAAGTAGACCGATTGCCCCGCAAACTAAAACGAAAACTTGGCTATGCACCTTTTCGTGGCATGTGGTGGGCATTTCGCTTGGAGCAAGAAATCTATTTTCGTTTGCGCCAATTGGTAGGAAGAAACAAGGAGAGGAATACCTGAAAAGTCCCAAAAATTGGTAAAAAAAGCCTGCTGTAAAAGCCAACGTGCGTCATGACTTAACAAACTTTAAAGTGCAAAAATCGCATAAGTTAGTAATTTTTTTGTAATTTTGCACGGAAAAATAGGATTGTTTTACAGCCTATAATATAAATTGAAAGAAAACGAATTTGATATATTTATGAGCAAACAAACTGAAAAAATCAAAGAGCTCGTAGCAAAAAGAGAGCAAGCCCGTTTAGGCGGTGGCGAGAAAGCCATCGAAAAACAGCATGCTCGTGGTAAATACACGGCTCGCGAGCGTATTGATATGTTGGTAGACAAAGGAAGTTTTGAAGAATATGACATGTTCAAACTTCATCGCTGCCACAATTTTGGTATGGAGAAAAAACAATACTATGGCGATGGTGTCGTAGCTGGTTCAGCAACGATTGATGGTCGGTTGGTTTATCTCTATGCTCAAGACTTCACTGTGAACGGCGGTTCGCTTTCAGAAACAATGGCGCAAAAGATTTGTAAGATTATGGACATGGCGATGACCAATGGTGCGCCCGTGATCTGCATGAACGATTCAGGCGGTGCGCGCATTCAGGAAGGTATCACCTCTTTGGCTGGTTTTGGCGAAATTTTTGAGCGCAACATCCTTGCATCGGGCGTCATTCCACAAATCTCAAGCATTCTTGGTCCATGTGCAGGTGGTGCGGTTTATTCACCAGCACTCACAGACTTCATCATCATGAAAGAAGACACGAGCTACATGTTCCTCACAGGTCCGAAAGTAGTGAAGACTGTAACAGGCGAAGACATTGATGCCGAACACCTCGGTGGCGCAAGTGTACATGCCACGAAGAGCGGTGTAACAAGCTTTGCAGCCAAGACCGAAGAAGAAGCAATGGAACTCATCAAAACCTTGCTTTCTTATATTCCTTCAAATAACCGCGAGGAAGCTCCTCGCATTGAGTGTACCGACCCTGTAGACAGAAAATCCGATTTGCTCAATGAAATCATTCCTGATGACCCAAATCAGGCTTACGATATGTATAAAGTCATTGAGGCAGTAACCGATAATGGTAAGTTCTTCGAGGTTCAACCCAAGTTTGCGAAGAACATCATCATTGGTTTTGCACGTTTCAATGGACAGAGCGTCGGCATCGTGGCAAACCAACCCGCAGCCTATGCAGGTGTGTTGGATGTCAATGCAAGTCGCAAGGCAGCTCGCTTCGTGCGTTTCTGTGATGCGTTCAACATTCCAATCGTTTCGCTCGTAGATGTTCCAGGTTTCTTGCCAGGTACAGGTCAGGAATACAATGCCGTTATTCAGCATGGCGCAAAACTCCTCTATGCCTATGGTGAAGCCACAGTGCCAAAGATTACCATCACACTTCGCAAGAGCTATGGCGGTTCTCACATCGTGATGGGTTGTAAACAATTGCGTTCCGATTTGAACTTTGCATGGCCAAGTGCCGAGATTGCCGTGATGGGCGCATCTGGTGCAGTGGCTGTTCTTTGTGGCAAAGAAGCCAAGCAAGTGAAAGAAGAAGGAGGCGATGTGGCACAATTCTTAGCCGAAAAAGAAGAGGAGTACACAGAAAAGTTTGCCAACCCTTATCAAGCCGCACAATATGGCTACATCGATGATGTGATAGAACCACGCAACACACGTTTCCGCATCTGTCGAGGATTGGCACAATTGGCACATAAGAAACAAGATCTTCCTGCAAAGAAGCACGGCTGTATGCCAATGTAATGCTTGTTGCGGTTAAAAAGGAGACCAACAATGACAAACAATCCAAAATTTGCAGCAATTGCCATGGCACTCTATGAGTTTGCTGGCAACAATGTTCACGACATCGAACCAGGTATTATCACCATTCGTCCAAAACAGACGCAGTGGGACGCCAAGTTTGAAATTATGACAAAGAAACCCTAAGGCAAATGAAAGAATTTAAATATATAATCGACGGAAAAGAATACAATGTCGCAATAGGCGAAATCAGTGAGGATTTCGTAGCCGATGTAACGGTGAATGGCGAGGCTTTTAAAGTTCAGATGGAACGCCCTGCTGAACCAGAGAAAAAGAAGGTGGAATTGGGCAAACCTGTTGCCGAAGAAACGACAGAAAGCAACGCAGGCGCAGCCAATTTCAATGCATCGAATGCTGTCAAAGCCCCCCTCCCTGGCACAATTACGTCTGTGGAAGTAACCGTTGGACAAGAAGTGAAGGCTGGCGACACGGTGGTGGTGTTGGAAGCAATGAAGATGCAAAACAACATCGAAGCCGAAAAAGACGGCAAAGTAACTGCCATCGTTGTGAAAGTGGGACAAGCCGTGCTTGAAGATGAACCATTGGTGGTAATCGAATAAGCCTCAAGGGTGAGATTTCCCCAATGCTATAAAAATCTGGTTATAAACCGACATAATATGAACTAACTCATATTTTGAAAATAGTTTTCATAATTTGGAAGCATCAAGAAGTGATTCTTGGTGCTTTTTTCTTTTCATATACTTTTAGAATAGACGTCCTATTATATTACTTTGCAACCAGAGTGCAAAACAATCTTCGTAACTTTGCAAACGGAAAAGGGAATAATTCCTTATCATAAATACATAAAAAAGAAACGATTATGGCACACAATCATTCAAACCACTGTGCATGTAGTTCTGGATGTGGCTGTTCTAAGAACAAACATACACACCAGCACACAGTCAATCATCGCCTTGAAATTTTCTTCATCGTGCTTACCATTCTTATGCTCATTGGTGCAAAATGGATGGAAAACAATTTGCAGCTGTCCATGTGGCAAATGCTCTGCGTTTATCTCTTTCCCTATTTTCTCATTGGTAGTCGCACACTCCATGAAGCCCTTGATGGTATCAAAGATGGTGATCTCTTCAATGAGAACTTCTTGATGTCGATAGCCACTATTGGTGCACTTTTCATAGGATTTCTTCCCAATGCGGAATCTGAATTTATGGAAGCTGTGGGCGTGATGCTTTTCTTCCGTGTCGGAATGCTCTTTGAAAGTTATGCAGAGGGGAAGAGTAAAGACAATATTGCCCACTTGATGGATATTCGTCCCGACATTGCCTATATTGAACGCAATGGTGAGCGCATCGCTGTTAGTCCTGAAACGATAAATGTAGGCGAACATATCATTGTTAGCCCAGGTGAGAAAATACCTCTTGACGGCATCATTCGCAAAGGAAGTTCATCGCTCAATACAGCTGCCCTCACAGGCGAAAGTGCGCCACGAGATGTGAGCGAGGGCGACGAAGTGGTTTCTGGTAGCGTCAATCTTTCGGGTGTCATCACCATTGAAGTAAACAAACCATTTGGTGAAAGCACCGTGGCGAAAATTATTCGACTTGTGGAAAGTGCCGATGAAAAGAAATCGAAAAGCGAAGCATTTATCACAAAGTTTGCACGAATTTATACCCCCATCGTCATCTTCATAGCCCTGTTTCTTGCTTTCATTCCCCCGTTCTTTTTCGAGGGAGCTTACATCGACCATTTGGCAACATGGCTTTATCGGGCACTAACTTTCTTGCTCGTTTCTTGTCCTTGCGCATTGGTCATTTCCATTCCGCTGACTTTCTTTGGAGGCATTGGTGGGGCATCCCGCAAAGGCATTCTCATCAAAGGCAGCAACTACTTCGACACACTTGCACGTCTCAATACCATCGTTTTCGATAAAACAGGAACGCTCACCCATGGTCAGTTTGATGTGGCTGAAATCAAACCCATCGGTCTTTCAGCCGGAAAACTACTTGCCTATGCAGCAGCTGCAGAACGCTATTCCAGTCACCCCATTGCGCTTGCCTTAGCACGTGCCAACAAAACAGAAGGAGGCGAGGAAATGGAAGCAACCGATATTGAAGAAATTGCAGGAAAGGGCTTGAAAGCCTGCGTCGGTGGACAACAAGTTGCCGTGGGCAATGCGAAGATGATGCAATTGCTCAATATCAGCGAACTCAGCCAAGCCGACAAATTAGGTACGGTGGTCTATGTGGTAATCAATGAACAATATGCAGGACACATTGTGGTGAGCGACAAGCCCAAAACAGAAAGCCAACAAGCCATCGAACGTCTCAAAAAATTAGGTATCCAGAAAACCGTAATGCTCACGGGCGATCGCAAAGATGTGGCAGAAGACGTAGCACGCACAATAGGCATAGATGATTGTCGTTCCGAACTCTTGCCTACTGACAAAGTGGAACACGTGGAATCTTTACTCAATGAATGTCAAGAAAATCAAACGCTTGCTTTCGTGGGCGATGGCATAAATGATGCACCCGTACTCGCACGAGCCGACGTAGGGATTGCAATGGGCGGATTAGGGTCGGATGCTGCCATTGAAGCTGCCGATGTGGTACTGATGGACGACCGCCCTACGAAGATAGCCACGGCCATCGCCATCGCTCAACGCACCCTGCGCATTGCACGAGAAAACATTGCTTTCGCCATTGGTGTGAAAGTGACGGTCTTGTTGCTCTCTGCATTTGGCTATGGAACAATGATGCTTGCTATCTTTGCCGACATTGGTGTTATGGTGCTTGTGGTATTAAATGCAATGCGTGCATTGCGCACAAACCAACAATAGGATTATCCCAAATCGGTCATTAGAGACCAAAGGGATTGCGTCTGATTATCTTTACAGATTGTTTAGCGTTTTTTCGCAGATGTATCGGGCTACTTCAAGAGAAAACGATGAAGAAGCAGCCGATATGCAGATGCATGTCGTTGGGAAGTTAAAAATAAAATAAAAAGAAAACCCTAACGGTCTAATGACCGATTTAGGATTATCATTCTTTTGCTCACAAAGCTCTTCAGGTAACAATTTTCGGAGGAGTATTTAGGCATATTTTTTGGCGTAATGAAAATTTGGTAGGCTGTAAACCTCCAAATTCCATTACGCCAAAATTGTAAGGAAACTCATAACGAGTTCCCTATAATGATGCAATCTTCTTTAGATGGCAATTATTTTATACCTTAAGGTATTTCCGAGTTTTTAATCTCGCTCATAGCCTCATCAAAACATTGCAGAATGGCAGCAGGCGAAATCGTATCTAAGGCATATTCTCTCGCCGCTTTCAGTCGTTCGATGGCATATTTCTTTTGCGTTTCTGTGAAGTTAGGGAGTGTAGTTGGCAGAGCGTTGATGTGCTTTGAAAACTCATGAGCGGTCATGATTTCTTTTACTTGTTCCACTTCTTCTCCTTCCAAACAAGCCCGCAATTCCGCCTCAAACACAAAATGTTCTTTGTAAAGATTTGCCATTCTGCGGTTGCCTACGTTTTGAATAATGTGCGCACGACGGTCTTCATCCATCGAATCCGTAGCAAACTTCACAGTCTTTTCATAAGCCGCTTGAATTTTGTAAAGGCTCATCAGGCGTTTCTTGAGGACAGCTTCGAGGGCTTTGCTCTTTTGTTTGTCTTTCAGCGAAAGTTCTGTGAGGATGGTGCGCACCTTTGTTTGCACCTCGCTTTGTGTTTTCTCATCGCTCATGGGTTTTCCTGCAGGGCGTTGCGCATAGGCTGCACACAGGCAAAACGTTGCCACGATGAGCATCATTATTTTCTTCATACTTCTTTTCTTACTTAAAAATTGCAATAGCCTTGAGCAAATCGGTTGATTTGAAAGTCATAAATGGTTTTGCAACACCTGTCGTTGCATTGATTTTATAGATGGTTGGTGTAGCAGTGGAACCTTTTGCTGGGTTCACAGGCAAATAGAAATAGCCCTGATAACCATCACCCCAACCAACAGAACCTGCCGCAGCCGAGCCGTCAAGATATTCAGAACCGCTCACCCATGCGAAACTCTGTTCACTCATGTCCACCACAGCCATTTTTCCCGATGCGTCCATGTTGCCAAATTTTGTTTTGTCGGTGTAGAACTCAAGCAAGAATTTGTCGTCGGATATATGGAAAGCCTTGCGGAAACGATAACCATCGGCTTTTGCAAAAATGTCGAATTTGTAGCTACTGTCAAATTCGGTTGTTCCTTTCTTGATGCGAACAGCACCCACTTTTTTCCCATCCTTGCTATTGCCACAGAACACATAGACGTTGCCTTCGCTGTCTGCGCCACTTTGGGTGTAACGAACACTGCGCCATGCACCCACCGACGTACCCACTTTGTTGCTGTAAATCACCTTCGTGATACCCAAATTATAGTCGGCAAATGCCACAGCAGCAGAATCACGGTTTGCATAATTCAGTACGATTGCCACTTGGTTGTTGCCCATATCCACAATGTTGGAAATGCCAGGGTTTGTTCCGTCAATGGCATATTTAGGCAAACTGAGTTCGATGTTCGTGCCTTTTCCATCCTTATCGATGACCATTGCATAAGGCTTGCTGATTTGTGCCGCATACGAATAAGTGCCGAAAACACCCGTATTGCCAAATGCTGACGTGAGTACAGGTGCTGCCAATTCTGTCATGATGCCATTGTTGAGTTTATAGGAGCGTAAACCCGCTTTCTTTTCGCCTATTCCTTGTGCCGAAGCACCGCGTGCATAGATGTAGCCAGTAAAGACACCCGACTGCGAATTATACGTAACTTGTGTAAAACTGTCATAACTCTTGGTTGTTGCTTCCGTGTTGTTATAGACTGATTGATCGTTTTTTTCAGTAGAAAGGTCGCTAAAGACTTTCAAGAATGCACCACCCGCAAGGTCAGATGCGGGGTCGCTTGAAGTTACGACGAAACTCACCTTCTGTGGGTCGGGCATTGGAAGTGGTTTAGAATCATCATCATCGTTGCATGAAATCATAATTGCGCCTGCGGCAAAAGCCAATGCCGAGAGGCAGAAAAATTTGTTTGTTTTCATTGTAAGTGATTTTTTTAATATTAATATAAAATGTTTTATTGCTGTCCGGTAAACCTTTTCCACATATAAAAGTTAAGGGCTAAAATCCGTATTTGGATTTCAGCCCTTTTTGTTACTTTTGTTTCTGCGATAAAATTTCAATAACATGGGCAAAAGTACACATTTGATCGGACAGCCGGTATAGAATCAGGTAATAAAATTACTCGATAAGCAACAAATCAAGCAAATTAGCCTTGAAACACCCCGAAGTGAAGCTTATGTGAAGCGTCTTGACGGGTGGACTCACCTTGTCATAATGCTCTTTGGTGTTCTCAAACACTTTGAT
>JALFSW010000030.1 GCA_022779305.1 Prevotella sp.
ATGTCCGTAACTTGCTCTTTCATAGGTATAAAGGTACAAAAAATATCTCAAATACGCAAGAAAACAAGCGATTTATGATAGCCTTTTATAAGATTTTTGAAGAGAAAGTATTGACTGGTCACTACCGCTGAATAGTTACTACAATAATATAACCATACAAGAAAGAGTAAATGAAAAACTATTAAAAGTTGAGCCTATTTATTTTTCAAGCTATGTCTATGATTATTACACACAAAAAAGTACCATCATAAGCAAAACAAGACACACAAAGCACTTTTAATATATTTTCTAAATTTAAATGTTCCTTTTCTAAATATCTTTTCTTACCTTTGCAAAACAGATATATTTAAATGACAGAATGAAAAAGATTTCTCTTTTATTTGCGTTGTTTTTAAGTATTTTATCGTTTACTGCATGTAGCGATAACAATACCTACGCAGACCAACTTGACAGAGAACGTGAATCAATCAATGCCTTCATTGTAAAGAAAGGTATTCGCGTTATTAGTGAAACGGAGTTTAATAATCAAGGAAAAAAGACCGATGTTACCAAAAACGAATTCGTTTTGTTCAACAATAAAGGGGTCTATATGCAAATCGTAGATGAAGGAACGGGCGAACCGTTGAAAAAAGGCGAAGTTGCAACAGTACTTTGTCGATTTAGCGAATACAACCTGCAAACTGACACACTCCAATTAACCAACAACACACTTGCCTATTCAGGGAACGTTGAAAAGATGTCTGTCAGAAACACAAGTGGTTCGTTCTCTGCCGTATTCGATGCAAGTTCAAGCATGATGTCAACAGCCTATAAAAGCACAGCTGTCCCTGCGGGATGGTTGGTGGTTTTCCCTTATGTAAACATTGGCAGACTATCTTCTGCTACGGATACACCTGCAAAGGTGCGTCTCATTGTGCCATCTTCTCAAGGGCAACAATATGCAAGTAAGGCTGTGTATGCTTGCTATTATGAACTCACTTTCATGAGAGGTTTTTAGGCTTTCAAAGATGCACAAACAAAGGCTATCTACAAAATTAAAAACAGATAAGAACGAATTAAACATAACAGACTATGACATTAATCAAGTCAATTTCAGGTATTCGCGGAACGATTGGCGGACAAACAGGCGACACACTTAACCCATTAGACATCGTTAAATTCACTTCGGCTTACGCAACATTCATTGCCCAACAAAACCCTGGCAAGAAATTAAAAATTATTGTAGGAAGAGATGCACGCATTTCGGGAGAGATGATGAAGAACGTTATTTGCGGCACGTTGATGGGCATCGGTGCTGATGTTGTGAACATCGGACTGGCAACTACGCCAACCACAGAACTTGCTGTCACAATGGCTGAAGCTGATGGTGGTATCATCATTACAGCATCGCACAACCCCCGGCAATGGAATGCTTTGAAACTATTGAATAACAAAGGAGAATTTCTAACCGCTACAGATGGTGCAGAGGTTTTAAAAATCGCAGAGGAAGAGGCTTTCGTCTATGCTGATGTAGACCACCTGGGTAGCTATACAGAAGACCATACTTTTGACGAAAGACACATCGATTCGGTGCTTTCGCTTTCACTCGTAGACGTTGAAGCCATTAAGGAACGCAAATTCAAAGTTTGTGTAGACGCAGTTAATTCAGTGGGTGGTATTATTCTGCCTAAACTCCTTGACCGCTTAGGGGTTGATTACACCTTGCTCTATGGCGAACCAACAGGCGATTTCGGGCATAACCCAGAACCTTTGGAGAAAAATCTTACGGGTATTATGGACGAAATGAAGCAAAGCGACTATGACTTGGGAATTGTCGTAGACCCAGACGTAGACCGTTTAGCTTTCATTCAAGAAGATGGAGTGATGTTCGGAGAGGAATATACGCTGGTGAGTGTGGCAGACTATGTGCTTGAAAATATCAAAGGGAACACAGTTAGCAATCTTTCATCAACACGTGCATTGCGCGATGTCACCGAAAAACATGGTGGAAAATATTATGCGTCAGCCGTAGGCGAAGTTAATGTAACAACAAAAATGAAAGAAGTCGGTGCAATCATTGGCGGCGAAGGTAATGGCGGCATTATCTATCCAGAAAGTCATTACGGAAGAGATTCGCTCGTTGGGATTGCACTTTTCTTGAGCCTTTTAGCTAAGAAATCATTGAAAGCAAGCGAACTACGAAAGACCTATCCTCCTTATTTCATTGCAAAGAATCGCATTGATCTCACTCCAGATACCGATATTGATGCTATCTTAAATACGGTGAAGTCGCTTTATGGTGCAAAAGAAGGTGTCAGCATCAATGACATTGATGGTGTTAAACTTGATTTTGCAAAATCATGGGTGCATCTTCGCAAGTCGAACACTGAACCCATTATCCGTATTTACAGCGAAGCATCAACCATGGAAGAAGCTGACGAATTAGGAAAAGAAATCATGCGTATCATCTCGGATATGCAATAATCCTATTTTTGATACCAATAAATTAGGATAGAAAACAGCACATCTCTACTTACAACAACGTGAGTTTACCCTAATAGCTACATGCAAAAAGGTAAACTCACGTTATTTTAAGTAAGCGTTCAAAATTAATCTTAGATAAATTTCCATTTAAGTAAGTAATCAAAATTAAACGGCATATTTTGATTACTTACTTATAAACTAATTTTGTACACTTACTTAAATAAATAATTTATAGGATACTATATTGTAAATCAGAAACTTATTGGGTATTTGAGGGACGACTAATTACCTATTTTCAAAGAAGCCGTGTGTCAATGTACAAAGGAGTTTAGATACACAGCTTGCTTTTCTAAATTCGCCGAACTCACGTTGAATAGCATTTAGCTTACAGGTATTCTTTACATCTTTTAAAGTTCAAATTCATTGTCCTTTCACATAAATGCACTATTTTTGCAAAACACTTATTTACGATATAAACAAAGATGAAACGACAGATAACCATATACTGCCTATTGGTTTTGTTTTTGGGGACGATGTTTGCCGCTCCAAAAATAAAATGGAATGCAGCCTTTCAAGCCTATTTTGATAAGTACAAGGAACTTGCCATAACGGAAATGCACAAATATGGTATTCCTGCAAGTATTACTTTGGCACAGGGAGCACTGGAAAGTGGTGCTGGAAAAAGCAAATTGGCTGTATTGGGGAACAATCATTTTGGTATTAAATGTCATGGATGGCAAGGGCGCAGCATTGCGCATGATGATGACTTTGAAGGCGAATGTTTCCGTGCCTATGATTCTGTTTTTGAGAGCTATGAAGATCATTCGCTTTTTCTTGCCAAACGTTCGCATTACAGTGCGCTTTTCAAACTTTCTCGGGAAGATTATCGAGGTTGGGCACACGGACTGAAGAAAGCGGGGTATGCAACAGATCCCAGTTATGCACAAAAACTCATTAACATCATAGAACTATATGGTCTCTATGAATATGACACAGCACCAGCTCCTAAACGAAAACCGCAATCAACAAACGAATCGATAAATAAACTTCCAGACGAAAATAATCTGCATAGTCTAAAGGCATATAATAAAAACTTTTATATCATCGCCCAAACTGGTGACACCTTTGAATCGCTAGCAAAAGAGTTTGAGACAAGTGCACGGAAGTTGGCAAAATATAATGAACGCAAAAAGAAGGATCGCCTTCAAGCGGGTGAACCTATTTGGTTGCTCAAAAAACAAAGACGCGCACCAAAAGCATTCAAAAATCGTCCACACGTTGTTAAGGTAGGAGAAAGTCTTTACAGTATTGCTCAAACCTATGGCATACGCTTGGAAAGTTTGATTGAAAAGAATCCGCAAATCAACGAACGTGGCGTGAATGTGGGCGAAAAGATAAGAATTTACTAAAACATGATGAAATATATCAATGAGACTGTTCGGCGACAAGACCGACTTTTAGATGAAGCAAAGGCTATCAGTCTTTTGCGCAATGGAGAGTATGGGGTATTGAGTATGGTGACTGACAATGGTGGCTATGGGATACCTGTTAACTTTGTTTGGGACGAAAAAAACAGCATCTACATACATTGTGCGCCTGAGGGTAGAAAACTTAAAGCCATAAGAGAAAATCCCAACGTTTCATTGTGCATCATTGGAAAAGTGCATCTGCTGCCCAATAAGTTTACGACGGAATATGAAAGTGCGATGTTCTTTGGCAAAGCACATGTCAATCTGAGTAATGAAGAGAAAATGAAAGCCCTCCATTTGCTCATTGACAAACTTTCGTCCGACTTCAAAGATATTGGTGCAAAATATGCTGAAAAGAGTTTCCATCGAGTGGAGATTATCCGAGTGGATTTTGAAGAATTTAGTGGTAAACAGAAAAAGGTGAGAGGATAGGCACGTCTTTCAACTTTATTTCCTAAATTTGCACGCCAAAAGAGTTGGATTCCATGAAAAATTGGAATTCGTCTTTAATAAATGGATACCCCGTACTCACATTATAGGGACATACGGTGCAAACGTTCGATTTGACGATGGGAAAAATATAAAAAACAATGCGAAATAAGAATATATTATTAATAAAAACAAACCATTAACTTTATGAACAATTACTTAAAACGAACCGTTATGACGGCAGGTTTGGCTTGTGCTGTTTTCTTGGTATGCGCAGCAACTGGAAACAAAAAGAAAGCCCAGCCCATCAACCAAAATTCATTGATGAAGCCAAGTAGTTTGCCATTTGGCGCACCAGATTTCACAAAAATCAAAGGCAAACATTATGTGCCTGCTGTAAGAGCAGCCATCGCACAACAACGTGCAGAAATACAGCGAATTGTGAACAACAAACAAAAGCCTACGTTTGAAAATACCATTCTCGCCTATGAGAAAAGTGGACGAATGTTAGACCGCGTGACGAGCATTCTCTTTTGTTTGACAAGCGCACACAAAACACCAGAAATCGAGGCGGCAGAAAAGGTAGTCATTCCTTTGCTCACCGACTTTGAAAACGAAGTGAAATTCAATCAGAAGTTCTTCCAACGTATCAAGTATGTATACGACCATCAATACAAAACGCTGAAGGGCGAAGACAAAAAACTCACGGAAGTAGTCTATAAATCGTTCGTGAACGCGGGTGCGTTGTTGCCTAAAGCAAAAATGGAGCGTATGCAGGCAATCAACAAACGCATGGCGGCATTACGTCAAGAATTCAGTACGATGCTCCCAAAGGCAAGCGCAGCCTCAACCGTATGGGTTAATGATGTGAAGGAATTGGCAGGATTGAGCGAGGCAGGCATTGCACAATGCAAGAAAGATGCAGAAAGCCGTGGAGGCAAAGCACCTTATTGCATTGTTATCACCAACACTACACAGCAACCCATACTTGCCAACCTTGAAAACAGATCCTTGCGCAAACGTGTTTTTGAAGCATCTGTGCATCGTGCCGATGGAACAAGCGGCAATAACACTTTCCCCGTAATTGTGGAGATGGCGAAACTCCGTGCTGAGCAAGCCGAACTGATGGGCTACAAGAATTATGCGTCTTATTCGCTTGACAACACGATGGCAAAAAACACAGAAAATGTTTATAACTTCCTGCATTCGCTCATCAAGGCTTATCAACCCAAGGCTGCCGAAGAAACAAAAGCTATAGAGGATTATGCGAAGAAGACGCAAGGAGTTGATTTTAAGCTGGAACCTTATGACCGCTTTTTCTATTCGGCAAAAATGAAAAAAGAACAGCTCAATTTCTCTGAAGATGAAGTGAAGCCTTATTTCAACATCGACACGGTGTTGGTCAAGGGTGTATTCTATGCAGCCAATCGCGCCTATGGTCTTACATTCAAAGAAAGAAAAGACTTGCCTACCTATCATCCTGACATGAAGGTCTATGATGTGATTGATGCCAACGGCAAACAATTGGCTTTATTCTATTGCGACTATTTCCGCCGTCCAACGAAACGTGGTGGTGCGTGGATGAGTTCGTTTGCAAAACAAAGCGGTTTACGCAAACAAATACCGATTATCTACAACGTTTGCAATTATGCCAAAGCCCCAGACGGACAGCCTACACTGGTTACATGGGACGAAGTAACTACCATGTTCCATGAGTTTGGACACGCTTTGCATGGCATGCTATCGAATTGTCAGTATAACACCTTGAGCGGAACGGCAGTTTCGCGTGATTTCGTTGAAATGCCTTCACAATTCAACGAATCATTTGCCAATATTCCAGAAGTGTTCAACAACTATGCGAAACACTACAAGACCAACGCACCAATGCCAAACGATTTGAAAGAAAAAATGCTGAACTCGCTCAATTTCCATTCAGCCTATGCGCTAGGCGAAAACCTTGCAGCCACTTGTGCAGACATGGCTTGGCACACCTTGAGTGCAACCGAAATCCCAACTGCCGACAAAGCGAAAGACTTTGAAGCAACAGCATTAAAAGCTGTCGGACTTCACAATCACCAAATTCCGCCTCGCTATAGCACCTCTTATTTCAACCACGTTTGGGGCGGTGGCTATGCGGCAGGCTATTATAGTTATTTATGGGCAGAAGTGCTGGCAGTGAATGTTGCCGACTACTTTGCCACACATGGCGCATTGACTCGCAAAGTGGGTAATGACTTTCGCACAAAGGTTTTAAGCCAAGGCAACACAAAAGACTTACTTTCTATCTTCTCTGACTTCACAGGTCTGAAGGCTCCCAACGCTGAAGGACTTTTGAAGGCAAGAGGTCTTTAAAAAAGGCTTGAGATAAGCTTGGTTTAAAATAAAGGATGGCGCAATAGACATAATTGGAGAATACCTCCGAATGTCTATTACGCCAATTTTTTATGGCCTTGACACAGCTCAACTTACACTACCGACAAAACCAAGTAAGCAATACCTCTATAAAAAATAGAAAAAAGGTCTGGTGCAATTGCTATAAAAATATTGCACTAGACCTTTATACAATTACTTTATGAGAAAATGTATAGAGCTTTTGGCTACTTTTTCAAGCTACCTAAAAGCTGACTAAAGCTACTCAAAAGCTAATTTATACATTTCACTTATTTTTCGTTTATAGACTCTTTATTTGATAAGTTCAACCGAACGCTTCACAAATTCATTCAGCGATGCACCTTTGAGCATACCATTTTGAAGCAATGCAAGGTCAATAAGCTGACTTATCTTACTATTGGTTTTTGCATACGCAGCAATGATTTCTTGTTTCTTTGTATTCTCTTTGTGCAGTGACTCTTCTGTATTTTTCAGATCGTCTTTCTCTTCTTGGGTAATTTCTTCCGCTTTCTTTTTTCCTTGTTCCTGCTGAAGAACGGCTTGACGGGCTTTTAAACCTTTGATTTCGCTCAATACAGACTTTAATTCAACCTTCGTAGCTTCTTCTGTTTCAGTGAGTATTGATTTGATCAATGCGTGATCGGTATTCAATACAAGTGCATAAGAATCGGGCATTTGCGCATAAAACGACATACCTTGCTGATAGCGGCTCATTTCTTTCATACGGCGCATGTATTCATTTTGCGTAATGACAACAGGTTGTGCCGTTTCACCCATGGCTTGCACATCCACCATGAAGTCTACCTTCTCAATGCTTGGTACTTGTGTTCTGAACGTTTCTGTGATAAGCTCTTTTTCCGATTCATTGAGTGTTACCTCGGCAGCATTGTCTTTTGCGATAATGCGATCTATCGTATCAGAATCTACTCGTACAAAACGTGCTTTCTCAAACTTCTGTTCCAACATTGAAAGTGCAGGTACGTCCAATTGTCCGTCAGCACAAATCACACTGTAACCTTTAGCTTTTGCAGCCTCAATATATGAGAATTGTTCGTCTTTGTCACTCGCATACAGATAGATAAGCGTCCCCTCTTTGTCCGTCTGGTTATCCTTGATAAGCGTTCGATACTCATCGAATGTGAAATATTTTCCATCTACATCCGTGAAGAGCGAGAAATCTTTTGCACGGTCATAGAAATCGTTTTCTGACAACATACCATAATGAACGAAGAGTTTCAAATCGCCCCACTTTTCTTCATATTCTTTTCGATTATCTTTGAAAAGACTATTGAGCTTGTCGGCCACTTTTTTCGTGATATAGGCAGATATCTTCTTCACATTTGCATCACTTTGGAGATAGCTACGACTCACATTCAAAGGAATATCGGGTGAATCGATGACACCATGTAAGAGTGTAAGGAACTCTGGAACAATGCCTTCCACTTGGTCTGTAACAAACACTTGATTGCAATACAATTGGATTTTGTTGCGCTGCAATTCAATGTTGTTCTTCACACGGGGGAAGTAAAGAATACCTGTAAGATTGAACGGATAATCCACATTCAAATGAATTGAAAACAATGGGTCATCGTTCATTGGAAAGAGGGTGCGGTAGAAACTCTGATAGTCTTCTTCTTTCAGCTCTGATGGCGATTTTGCCCATAAAGGAGCAACATTGTTGATAATATTGTCTTCCTCTGTGTCCACCATCTTACCATCTTTCCACTCTGTTTTCTTGCCCAATATAACAGGGATTGCCATGAACTTGCAATACTTGTTGAGCAATTCCTCTATTTTGCTCTTTTGCAAAAATTCTTTGCAATCTTCGTCAATGTAAAGTACTATATCAGTGCCGCGTTCAACCTTTTCGCAATCCTCCAGCGTAAATTCAGGACTTCCATCACAGCTCCATTTCACTGCAGTTGCACCTTCTTTATAGCTTTTTGTGATGATTTCCACCTTCTTAGCCACCATAAATGAAGAATAGAATCCCAGTCCGAAATGTCCGATAATGGGTTCGGCTTTGTCCTGATACTTTTCTAAAAAGTCGCTCACACCCGAAAATGCAATCTGATTGATGTATTTATCAATTTCTTCTGCATCCATACCGATACCATTGTCGCTAATGGTGAGCGTTCCAGCCACATCGTCTAGTTTGATTTTTACGACAAGGTTGTCAAGTGACCCTTTGAAATCACCAGTGATAGAAAGCGTTTTCAGTTTTTGGGTTGCATCAACCGCATTCGATACAAGCTCACGAAGAAAAATTTCATGATCCGAATATAAGAACTTTTTGATAACAGGGAAGATATTCTCTGTTGTTACGCCTATTTTTCCGTTTCTCATCAGTTATATATTTTTTACAATTCTTTTTTCACTCAACATTGCAATATCTGTGCCAAAGATTTAAATAAAAGATATTTTTCTCGAAAACGAACAAAATTACACGCGGTTTTTAATTGAGGCTTAGTTGGAAGGTAAATAAGCCTTAGTTGTAGTGCAACTAAGGCTTATTTAAATCGCAAGTAGCACATGCTGAAATTTCTATTTGAATAGCGGATGCAGGAAATTTTTGGATGCTGAACCGATTATCTAAACGCAGCCCCATCACCCAAATAATTTTTCCATCAGCATTTGTAAGTACCAATTGATTGCTTTTCTCGATGATGTTTTTCTTTAAATCAGTGAGAAAATCGCTAACGAGTTTTTTGCCTTTCATCCCAAATGGCGAAAAACTGTCACCCACTTTTGCCCGTCGGAGCAGCAAGGGAAAAACAAGTTTTTCTCTGTCCACGATGATGGTGTCGGGAGTACGTGGTATTTCTTTGGTGTTTGTAAGCGTAAGGGCTGACAATTTGATTGTATGGTTATCTGAATAGCGATATTTCCCGATTTCAGGCAACCGCAATTGGAAGTTTTCTTTGTTGCTTTGTGCTTCTTTATGGACGATGATAAGTGTTTGTCGGTCTAAGACTGCCTCGTGTGTATCCGACAGCCATTTCTTTCCAGACTGTGCATGAAGTGTTTTCGCAATGTTTCTCACTTGCACAGAAGAAAAACCAAAAGGCGAAAGAAGGAAAAATATCAAATGTTCTGGAGAGGAAAAGTCAAGCAAAACATCTTTCTTCACAGAGAAGCCACGCAAGAAAATCTTGCTTTTGCTTGCATCTCTTTTGCTTTGCGTTAATAAAGCATTGAAAAAAGAAAACGCTGTGGGTTGGTTTTCAAATAAAATAGGAAGAACTTTTCCAATGGTATGGTTTACAATTTTGACAATTTCTGCCATATCGGCAGATAGTTGTGTAATCGTTTGGTCGATAGCTGGGTTGATTGTTCGCAATTCTGGAAGAAGACGAAGTCGCACTTTGTTGCGTTTTACATCATCTTGAAGATTAGAACTGTCGGTTATGAACGTTTGACGGATAGACTGAAGATAGGCAATGATTTCTTTTCTTGAGCAAGAAAGCAAAGGTCGAACAATTGCACCTTGAAGGGGCTGTATGCCCAAGAGTCCTTTCAGTCCTGTTCCACGTATGATATTGAGCAAAACAGTTTCCACAGAGTCGTCTTTATGGTGTGCCACACAGACACTTTTTGCAGGCAGATCAGCAAGAAGATTTGCAAAATAGTTATAGCGCAATTCGCGTGCAGCCATTTCAATGCTTACTTTATGTAAATCAGCATAAGCCTTTGTATCAAAATGAATTAAGTGAAGTATTATACCTTCTCTTTCACACAAAGATTTACAGAAAGCTTCGTCTCTGTCGCTTTCTTCTCCACGCAGTTTGAAGTTACAATGAGCCGCAGAGACATTGTAGCCCAAATTCTTTAGAATGAGTAGTAATGCCACACTATCTGCACCGCCTGAAAGCGCAACAATGTAGTGGTCTTCCTTCGTCAATAAGCAATGGTGCTGAATGAAGTCTTTTACCTTATTCAACATAAAGCACCAATCCTTTCAAATATTCGCCCTCTAAGTGATAGATGTTTATTGGGTGATCGGCAGGTTGATGCAGTTGATGCAGAATGCGCACCTTTCTTCCTGCCTGGGCTGCCGCAGTGAAAACAGCTTGGCGAAATTGTTCTTTTGTAACCACTTGCGAACAGCTAAACGTGAAAAGAATACCTCCTTTTTTGATCTTTTCAAACCCCTTTACATTCAGTTTCGTATAGCCTCGCAAACCATTCTTGAGTGCACTGCGATGTTTGGCAAATGCAGGTGGATCAAGAACAATAAGATCATATTTATCATTGTTCGCATCAAGATATTTAAAAGCATCTTCACAGAAAGCCTTGTGGCGGTCGTCATTAGAAAAATTTAGAGCCACATTGGCATTTGTCAGTTCCACTGCCTTGGCAGAACTATCTACCGAATGCACTACTTTTGCCCCTCCTCTCATGGCATAGACAGAAAAGCCACCAGTGTAGCAAAACATATTTAGGACTGTTCGTCCCTTGGCATAGTGTTCCAAAAGACTTCGGTTTTCACGCTGATCAATGAAAAAACCCGTCTTTTGTCCTTTTAACCAATCAATATGAAACTTTAAACCATTTTCAATTGCAACATTGTTTTCAGTGCTTCCATAAAGAAATGCATTCTCTTGTCCCAACTCTGCCTTAAACGGGAGTGTTGTTTCGCTTTTATAGTATACGCTATCAATCTGGTTGCCCAAAACATTTTTCAGTGCATCGGCTATTTCCTGTCGACAAACGTGCATTCCCACAGAATGGGCTTGCATCACACAAGTTTTGCCATAGACATCAATGATGAGACCTGGCAGGTTATCGCCCTCTCCGTGTACAAGTCGGTAAACATTATTGCGCACCAAATCGGCATCTTCTCCCCCACTCTGCACAACGCCAAGCGTTTTCCGAACATCAAGTGCCGACTGAAGACGAGCGCACCAAAATTCTTTATCTAAAACTATATCTTGAAATGACAAGATTCTCACCGCAATGGTTCCGATCTGGTAATGCCCAACGCCAATAAAGTCGCCCTTATTCGTAAACACGCGCACAATGTCGCCCTCAATTAGTGATTCATCTTTGTGTGCAATCGCACCAGAAAACACCCATGGATGAAATCTTAAAAGACTTTCTTCCTTTCCTTTCTTAAGATATATTGATTTAAACATTCAATTGATTACTAAAAGATTATGTTCAATTTTATGTGGTTCTTTAAATTGCTTTTGCCGTCTTCCAACGCCTCGAAAAAAGACTATTTCAAGGATTTGTTTCAGTCTGTTTCCTCCTCTTCTATGGTCTTAACAAGTTTGAAATCCTTTGTTTTTTTTAGTTCTCGCAAGCGTTCGTAGATCATGACACACGCCCAAGCATCAGTTGCAGCATATTGCTTTTGCTTTTCTGTAAGAATGTCGGCTTCCCAGTTAGAAAGTTGTTCGCGCTTTGTTATGCGCTCTTGAAAAAGATTGGCATAGATTTTTTGCAAACTCATGTCTTCTATTCCCAAGCTGCCAACAACACTTTGCAAGTCTATGAAAGTTCCTTTCTGAAATTCGGAACGCTTTCGAAGCATCATCATGTCATCATTGAGCGATAGCCCTACTTTAGGAACGGTCGTGTCTTCAAGAAGTCGAATGAGACAATCTGGCAATCCAATGAGATTTAAGCGGAAAAGAAAGCAAATTTCTCTCGTGCTTACTTGCATCAATGCCACCTTTCGATATTGTCCTTTTTTAAAAACAGGTTTTGTCTCGGTATCAAATCCAAGTAGGTCGCAAGAAAGCAAATAATCAACTGCCTTTTTTGCATCTATCTCATTTAAAATCACCACAATCTTTCCAGGGAAAATGGCTTTGGGAAGTTGCGAAAGGCTATGCTTGTCAAACTTATCATGCAAAATTGTTGTCATAACTTCTAACTATGGTTGTGCAAAATTAGAAAAAACTTCTGAAAACTTATCAGAATGTGGCTTAAAATCACTAATTTTGCAATAAATAAAGGTTTCGATAATGGCAAAAAAGAAAACAGAGAAGAAAGCTAAGACATTCAGTGAGGTAATAGGATTGAACTATATAGTAAATGATAAGACGGGTTTTATTTTTGGATTAATACTTCTTTGTCTTGCTATCTATATATTTACAGCTTTTGTTAGTTATTTCTCTACGGGTTCTGCAGATCAAAGTCTTGTAACGGATTTACGCATTGGAGAAGTTGAAAATACTACACGTGAATTTAAAAACGTATGTGGTTCGATAGGTGCTATATTGTCGCATTATTTTATAGCAAGATGTTTTGGTATACCAGCCTTTTTTATTCCCGCTTTCATCGCCCTTTGTGGCGTGAAGATAATGAAAGCCTATGAGAAGACAAACTTGTGGAAGTGGTTCTTCAGCATGGCTATTTTAATGATTTGGTGTTCGATAACCTTTGCAAAATTTTTCTCTCCGCTTCAAAGTTCCACAACCTACAACTTAGGTGGCGATCATGGAGCCTATTGTGCACAATATATTGAAAACGTCATCGGTACACCTGGATTGATTGCATTGCTTGTCATCGTGATGTTTGGTTTTCTCACCCATCTCACAACAGAGACTATTACGGTGGTGCGAAAAATTATCAATCCCGTTGGTTATCTCCGCGACAAAGTGAAATTCACTATCGTTAATCACACAGAAGAGAACAATTCTACTGAAAAAGATTTAGACGACAATGATGAACTTATTCCTGTTGAACAAACAAACAATGCGTATGAAGAAACACCTGTAACAGTGGATTTTCCTGAAGAAATGCTACCACAACAAGAGCAAAAGAAAAGCTCAAATCTACAAAAAGAAAAACCTACAGAGGGAGAAATCGAAATCGGTATTAACACCAACAAAATAGAGGAAAAAGCCAGCGGAAAGACCGTTGCAGGTTCGCACGACCTTTCTACGCCTATCAATCCGCATGAACCATTCTTGAGTTGGAAATATCCTACGCTTTCGCTACTCAAAGAATATGATGCTGATCGCCAAGGAAACTATGTAGACAAGGAAGAATTGGAAACCAACAAAAATAGAATTATTAGGGTTTTGAATGACTTTGGCGTACAAATACGCAGCATTCGTGCTACAGTCGGACCTACGATAACACTCTATGAAATCACACCAGCGCAAGGTGTGAGAATTTCTAAGATCAAAAATTTGGAAGACGACATCGCATTGAGCCTTGCAGCAATCGGTATTCGTATCATTGCACCAATGCCCGGAAAGGGAACAATTGGTATTGAAGTACCCAACGAAAACCCATCTATCGTTTCAATGTATTCAATTCTCAATTCGCGCAAGTTCCAAGAAACTAAGATGGAACTACCAATAGCACTCGGAAAAACCATTACGAACGAGGCTTATATGGTGGATTTAGCGAAGATACCCCACCTTTTGGTAGCAGGTGCAACGGGACAAGGTAAATCTGTTGGATTGAATGCCATCATCACATCCCTCTTATACAAGAAGCATCCTAACGAATTGAAGATTGTCTTAGTTGATCCCAAAAAAGTGGAGTTCAGCGTCTATTCGCCTATTGCAAAACCTTTCATGGCAGCAGTGGAAGAAAATGAAGATGAACCTATCATCACTGATGTTCAGAAAGTAGTGAAAACACTCAAAGGACTTTGCGTCATGATGGATACACGCTATGACATGCTCAAATTGGCAGGGGCACGCAATATTAAGGAATATAATCAAAAGTTCCTCACCCATCAGTTAAATCCCGAAAACGGACATGAGTTTATGCCTTATATCGTGGTGGTTATCGACGAGTTTGGCGACCTTATTCTGACAGCTGGAAAAGAGATTGAAATGCCCATCACCCGTATTGCACAGCTCGCACGCGCCGTGGGTATTCACATGATCATTGCAACCCAACGTCCTACGACTACCATCATAACGGGTAACATCAAAGCCAATTTCCCTGGCCGCATCGCTTTCCGTGTTGGCTCAATGATAGACTCACGAACGATTTTAGATCGCCCTGGAGCACAACAACTCGTGGGGCGTGGCGACATGTTGTATCTTAATGGTGGCGAACCCATTCGTGTTCAGTGTGCTTTTGTTGATACGCCAGAAGTAGAACACATCACGGAATACATCGGAGGTCAGCCAGGTCCAGTTCGCCCATTAGAGATTCCAGAACCTGTTACAGAAGAAGATGGCTTTGCTGGTGGCGGGCTCGATACGCAAAACATCGACCCACTCTTTGAAGAGGCTGCACGCGTGATCGTTGTTAATCAGCAAGGTTCAACCAGTATGATTCAGAGACGCTTCTCTATCGGCTACAATCGGGCAGGACGACTGATGGATCAGATGGAAAAAGCAGGGATTGTTGGAACTGCGCAAGGTTCGAAACCACGTGAAGTGCTCATCAGTGATGAGAATACACTCGAAGCACTTTTTGCCACTTTGCGATAAATCAGTCGCTTTCTCAAAGTGCAATAATCAAACGAAACAAAGTTGAACAAAAATCACAGAAATCTTATGAAAATAAAAAAAGAAATTCTCACGCTCTTTATGCTCCTCGCCTGCCTATTTGCCTATGGACAAAGCAACAAGCAAGCAATGACAATTCTCGACAAATGCTTAAAGAAAACCAACATCCAATCTGGACTGTCAGCAAACTTTACAATTTCGAGCAAAAGCTACGGAAAAACATCGGGCAGCACATTGCTGAAAGGCAACAAATTTAAGGTCATCACACCCGAAAGTACCATATGGTTTAACGGGAAAACACAGTGGACATATCTGAAAGCCACAGACGAAGTAAACATCACTACGCCCAACAGCTCTGAATGGCTCGCACTGAACCCTTATAGTTTCATTTCGCTCTATAAACAAGGCTATAGCGCCACGCCGAAAACCATAAACAACACTTATCAAGTGCATTTGAAAGCCACTAGTAAGACAAAAAATATTCAAGAACTCTATTTGCTCATTGGCAAGGATTACAGCTTGAGACAAGTGAAACTGCTCCATGGTAAAGAATGGATCACACTAACGATTACCTCTCTGAAATCCACCAAACTTTCAGACACCGTGTTCGTTTTCAACAAGAAAGACTACCCCAAAGCTGAAATAATCGACTTGAGATAGTACTTAATCATGTCGTTCGTCAAGCACAATGAGCAGAGAATAGACGATTAAGGAAGTTCTTGGTGAATGACAAAAAGGAATCTTAGTAGGGTTTTATTTGTCTTATGCTATCTTATGAGAATTATGTTGTGCTGATTTGAATTGCATGTAGCCAATGATTTCGACTAGTTGCAAAAGGGCAATTAAGCCAATCTACTTATAAATTTTCATCGGGTAGTAATTCCAAGGGATGGTTAAAGAAGAGTGTTCCACCATGCTGACGAAGAAATGCTTCATCTCTGAACCCCCACAAGACGCTTGCACAAGGTATTTCGCAATTCTTTGCCGTCATGATATCAACATCGCTATCACCTATGTATATGGCGTTTTCTTTGCCTACACTCAATTGGCGCAATGCCTCAAAAACAGTGTCGGGAGCTGGTTTTTTATTGATGCTTTCGCGTTCACCAATGGCAACACTAATCGTATCAGAAAAGAAATGATTCGCCAATTCTTCAGTGGCTTTATAAAACTTGTTGCTCACAATTGCCAAATGTTTCCCTTGATGTTTCAATTCAGCTAAAAGCTCTAAAACGCCATTATAGGGTTGAGTATGCTCTAAACCATGTTCAAGGTAATGCTGACGAAAACTCGCATATACTTCATCGAACTTTGGATTTTCAAGACCATCAGGAATGGCACGTTCCATGAGTTTCTTTACACCATTGCCCACGAAAAGTCGCACCTCTTCCCTACTTCTTTCTGGCATTCCAGCTGTGCGCAAAGCGTGATTACAACTTGCTGTCAAATCGTCTAAAGTATTGAGCAAAGTTCCGTCAAGGTCGAAAATATAAGTAGCGTATTCTTTCATAAACCTTCTTATTTAGCATATTCTTACTGCTATGCAAAGGTAAACAATAAATAAAAGACGGCAAGAAATGGATGCAAAAAATCTTTAATCGTCCCGCATTATGATTGAAAATAAGTATCTTTGCGGTCGCATTCAATTTCAATACAACGAAAATGGCAAAAAGAAAACAGAAAAATCGCAAACGCATATTTTTATACACAGCATTGTTTGTCCTCTTTTTTGGTGGACTCGTAGATTATTTTTTCTTCACACCCATGCGAAGAACGAACGAATCTCACTATGTTTTTATAGATAAGGACGACAATATAGACTCTGTATACAACAAGATTCAGCCCCTTGCCACAGCTCACAGCTTTCTGGCATTCAAGTTGATGGCTAAGCTAATGTCCTACGAAAAACATATTCGTACAGGACGCTATCAGATAGGGAAAGAAGGAGCAGTAACCACTTTTCGCTATTTTCGCAATGGCAAGCAAGCACCGATAATGCTTACTATTCGTTCGGTGAGAACGATTGACGACCTTGCAAAAGAGATAAGCGAAAAGCTGAATTTTCCTCGGAAAATGTTAGAAGACAGTTTGCATTCTGGCACCTTTTGCCAACAATATGGTTTTGAGCCTGCAACAATGATAGCAATGTTTGTACCCAATACCCATGAGTTCTATTGGGACACCACGTTTGAACAGTTCATGGAGCGTATGGTAAAAGAATACAAACGCTTTTGGACCATCGAACGAACAGAAAAAGCGAAGGTGACGGGTTTCAGTCAGGCGGAGGTAATAACGCTGGCGAGTATCGTTGATGAAGAAACCGACAACGAGGACGAAATGCCGATGATTGCAGGGATGTATATCAATCGCCTAAAAAAAGAGATGCCATTGCAAGCCGACCCTACAGTGAAGTTTGCACTGAAGAAATTTGAAGCAAAAAGAATTTACCATAAATGGCTCAGTTATGACAGTCTTTATAACACGTATAAATATCGTGGATTGCCACCAGGTCCTATCCGCATTCCATCGATTGCTGCCATCGATGCTGTGTTGAATTATGTGCGCCATAACTATTTGTATATGTGTGCAAAAGAAGATTTTAGCGGTACGCACAATTTTGCTGAAACCTACGAGGAGCATACAAAAAATGCAGAAAAGTATGCTAAAGCTCTCAATCAGCGAGGCATAAAATAGCCTTTTTGTATAAAATAAAACTCCCTCATATTCGTTTGCTTGCTTAGCCAACCATATAGAGGGAGTTTTTGCTTATATTCGCTCGAAAGACTTAAATAATAACGTCTGTGCGGCGCGATTTGGGTGTGATGGTGGGTTGATTTTTGTCATCTTTAGCACGAATACCAAGTGAAACCGCTACCAACGTCTTGTATTTATCAAGCCCTAGCACTTCAGTATACGCTTCAGTGTCTATTCCTTCCATTGGTGTAGAGTCTACGCCCTCAACCGCTGCAGCTGAAAGCAACACGCCCAAGGCAATATAAACCTGCCGTGCAAGCCACGACATAACTGCAGCCTCGCCACGTGGGGCAACCATTGCCTTATAGTAATCGGCTGCAGGTTGTGGAAGCTCGCTCAAACGTTCGGCTTCAAACGTGGCTTGATCTTTATAGACGCAAAGCACGACAACATGGCTGCAGTTTCTCACCTTTTCGGCATTGAAGAAAGAATGTTCTGCCAATTTTGCCTTTGTGGTGTCATCACTCACCAGCTTAAAAGCCCATGGCTGCGAATTAATTGAACTTGGCGAAAGACGGAGTATTTCCGTCAATTGGTCGATAGTATCCTTATCAATCTTTTTGGTTGCATCATACGATTTTGTGGTGTATCGTTGCTGCATTACTTCTAAAAAATTCATATATTCTTTGTTTTTATAAAAGTTTGTTTCCTTCGGCAGGGAAAATTATGGAGGGGCTAAAATGTTTTGCTTCCTCAAAATCCATCAGTGCGTAACTGATGATGATGACCGTGTCGCCCACTTGCACTTTGCGGGCTGCGGCACCATTGAGACATATCTCGCCCGAGCCGCGTTCACCTTTTATAATATAGGTTTCAAACCGTTCTCCATTGTTATTGTTCACAATTTGAACCTTCTCGCCTGCAATCATATTGGCTGCATCCAAGAGATCTTCGTCTATTGTGATACTACCTATATAATTGAGGTTAGCTTCTGTCACTTTAACACAATGTATTTTACTTTTTAATACCTCTATCAACATTTTTCTTTAACCTTTATATTTAATGTGGTCGATGAGACGAATGGGAGTTTGTCCACAATAAACGGTGATGCAACCCACAATATATTCACTCTCATCCCAATTTGAAACAGGGAGCAAAGTGTTGCCATCTACTATCTCAAAATATTCCACTTCAAGTCCTTTTGTAGCATTAATCTTTTCTAAAACGTTTGCTTTTAAATCACTTATGTTCAATTGTTTTACTAATTTCTTACTTGCTTTTAGTGTTGCATAAATCACAGGTGCAATCGTTCGTTCTTCTGACTGTAGTAAGGTGTTACGTGAACTCATCGCCAATCCGTCGACTTCTCGAATGATAGGGCATTCTCGAATGTCTATATCCACATTCATGAAGTCCACCAATCGCTTGATAACAGCTATCTGTTGCCAATCTTTCTCACCAAAATAGGCACGGGTGGGACGTACAATTGAAAATAACCTACTGACAACTTGACATACACCGTTAAAATGTCCAGGTCGTTTTTCACCCTCCATTACGCTTGTTTGTGGTGGAAATGAAAACACACGCTTGTCTTCCGTTGGATAAACCTCGTCCACTGATGGTGCAAATACATAATCTGCACCACACGCCTCTAACAACTTGCAATCTGCGTCAAGGTTCCGTGGATAGCGTTCTAAATCTTTCTTATCATTGAACTGTGTTGGGTTCAAGAAAATCGACACCACAGTAACGCCGTTTTCCTTTACACTTTGCTCCACAAGTGAGCCATGCCCAGCATGAAGTGCGCCCATTGTGGGCACAAATCCAATTTCTTTTCCTTGCTTGCGAACCTCAAAAAGCTCGTTTTGCAAATCAACTATTTTATCGAATACTTTCATCCTGTATCTTTGTAATTACACTGCAAAGTAACAATAAATTTATGTAAATCTCCCAAAGATAAACAAAAAATATGCTAATATTGGGTCATTTGGGTGGGTTTTAGGAAATTATTAGACTGATTTTCAATATTTTTCTGTAACTTTGCAAAATAAAACTATAAGTAAATGGGAAAAAAAATACTGTTCATCAATCAAGAGACTACACCCTATGTTCCAAAGTCGGAGATGGCGAATTTTGGTTGCGATATGCCCAACTATATGCAAGAATCTGGCTTTGAAATCCGTACTTTTATGCCAAAATGGAGTGTAATAAACGAGCGCAGAGGTCAGCTTCATGAAGTGATTAGGCTCTCGGGTATGAACCTAATCATTGATGACACAGATCACCCATTGATAATCAAAGTCGCAAGTATTCCGCAAACACGCATACAAGTCTATTTTATCGACAATGAGGACTACTTTCAGCGACGCACCACAATGACAAAAGACGAAGACGGAAATGATTATGCCGATAATGGAGAAAGAGCCATCTTCTTTGCACGTGGTGTGCTTGAGACAGTGAAGAAATTGCGATGGAGCCCAGATATCATACATTGCCAAGGATGGATGAGTTCAGTAGTGCCTTTCTATGTTAAAACAGCCTACAAAAACGAACCACAATTTGCCAATTCAAAAATAATTACTTCGCTTTTTAGTGACCAACCCAGTACGCCATTTGGTTGTCATTTCAAGAAATGTCTTGAGTTTAAAGGCGCAAAAGCAAGTATGCTCAAGACATACAGCGATGATTTCGACTTCACCGACTTAGGAAAGCTCGCCATTGATTATTCGGATGGTGTGGTGCAAACAAGCGGTGCTGTGGAGCAAAGTCTCATTGATTATGCAAATGAAAACAAGAAAGAATTGCTTTTACATCCATCTGAGGGCGAAGAAATCAAAGCAAACTATACAGCGTTTTACAATAAAATTATAGGATGAAGACAAAGTATTTCCTTTTTCTCGCCGCATTGCTCACTTTTTCATTGATTTCATGCGACGAAACAACTGACTCTATTGGTGGATCATTGATTGGAAGAACTGATAATTTAAAAGTTAGTGCCGACACATTTGATGTAACTTCAAGCACCATATTGGCTAAAAAGATTACATCAAGGTCGTCGTATGGCTATTTGGGTAGTATGCTCGACAGCGAAACAGGCTCACTCGTAACTGCACATTACACACCTCAGTTCAACGTGTTGGAAAGCTATCGTTTGCCTGCAACCGACTCTATTAAAAGTAGAGATGTAAATAACAAGATCATTGCCGATTCTTGCGAGATACGGTTGTTCTTCGATACGTATTACGGAGATTCGTTGGCACAAATTAAGATTACGGTGAACGAGTTAGCGAAGGCTTTAGAAGAGGGAACTACTTATTATTCTGACTTCAATCCAGAGCAAGAAGGCTATTTGAGAACCTTAAACGGTCTCAAAGTGAATCGCACTTACACACTTTCTGATCAATTTGAAAGCGATAGCATCAAAAAATTGAAAACCTATTCACCCAATATCCCTATCAAACTGAATGAGCAATACACGGATAAAAATGGTGTAACATATAACAATTATGGTACTTATATCCTACAGAAATATTTGACTGATTCCACGGCTTTTAAAAATTCATATCGTTTCTTACACGAAGTTTGTCCTGGTTTCTTCTTCAAAGTAACAGGTGGTATTGGTTCTATTGCGCGCATCAAGGCTGCAAGGCTCAACATCTATTTTAAACTTCAAACGGGAGGAGCAGTTAAAACCGTTACAACAACATTTAACAGCACTGAAGAAGTACTTCAATTAACGACCATAGAACAGAACAATAGTCAGTTGGCTAAGATGATAAGTGCGAATGACTACACCTATTTGAAAACGCCAGCAGGGCTTTTCACACAGTTGGAATTGCCTATCAACGAGGCAATCACAGGACATGAAAACGACAGTCTAAACTCTGCAAAAATTCAATTATTCCGCATTAATGATGCTTCAACGACTGCCTACACACTTGATGTTCCTCAAAACATACTCATGGTAGCTGCCGATAGCTTGTCGTCATTCTTTGCAAACAATAAAGTCGTTGACAATAAGACATCATTCTTGGCTACTTACAGTTCATCAACTAATAGCTATACCTTTAATAATATAGCTGGATTGGTAACGATGTTTGCTAAAACAAAGGCAGCATCAACCTCTAATCCAAATTGGGGGAAGGTGGTGTTAGTTCCTGTTGAAGTAGGCACTACAACGGATGCAAACAAGCAAGTCTACATCACAAAGATTTCACACTACATGGGACTTTCATCAGTAAAACTGCGAGGAAAGAACAATAGCAATAAAATCAAGATGTCAATGATTTACAGCAAATTTGATGGCAGATAACTTTTTAGAAAAACATTACGAGGATTACGAACGCCGCAAAGCCGAATGGCAGCAAAAAAAGCGGCACAAGGGTGCAAAGAAAATAGCAACCACGAAGTATAAACAACAGATCGAAAAGCCTACAGACGAAAGTTTGTAGGCTTTCTTATTTCTCGAAAGTCCTTCAGAGAACTCCGCCAAATCACTTTTTGGCATACGATTTGTTAGATAGAACAAAAATCTTCACAATACAAAAAGATTTTTCAAAAGAAAGGATTAAAAGACGATGATAAATAAATTTTCACCAAAGGTGTCAGAAATATTGTCCTTCAGCCGCGAAGAAGCTGTGCGATTACAGAATAGTTCAGTTGTTCCTGAACACATTTTGTTGGCTATGCTTAGAGACAAGGCAGGCAAAATAGCCGACACCTTTAAAGAGCTTCAAGTTGATTTGAATATATTAAAAACTCAACTTGAAACCCAACTAAAAGCAGATAATCAGCAACAAAATCACAACGAGGCAGAAATATATCTCAGCGAAAAAGCCAACAATATCCTGAAACTTGCTGTGCTTGAAGCACGCAGACAACGAAAAGAAATTGTTGATGCGCCACATATATTATTAGCCATCCTACACGATATGAACAACGGAGCAAAAGAAATTTTAGAGCGCAACAGCCTCGATTATAGCAAGGTGGAAAGTCTACTTCAGGAAGAAAGCAAACCATTGACAAGAAACGGACTTGATATGGCTGGTGAAGAGGAAGAAGAAGACACGATGTTTGGTGGAAATCACGCTAAATCAAATGCATCGGTAACACAAACCGAAAGAACGAAATCCTCAACACCCGTCTTAGATAATTTCGGAACAGACCTAACGCTTGCCGCACAACAAGGAAAACTTGATCCAGTCGTAGGAAGAGAAAAGGAGATTTTGCGTGTGAGCGAAATTCTCGGGCGTCGAAAGAAAAACAATCCTATCCTCATCGGAGAACCAGGTGTTGGCAAAAGTGCCATCGTGGAAGGATTGGCACAGCTCATCGTGAAGCGCATGACCTCCCCCACACTCTTCAATAAACGTGTCATAACACTCGACCTCACAGCCATCGTCGCAGGTACAAAATACAGAGGTCAGTTTGAAGAACGCATACGAGCGGTTATCAAAGAGATAGAACAAAATAGCGATCTCATCATCTTTATTGATGAAATACATACACTCATTGGTGCTGGGTCTACACCTGGCTCTATGGATGCTGCAAACATTCTAAAACCTGCACTCGCTCGGGGTACAATACAATGCATCGGTGCAACAACTTTAGATGAATATCGCAACTCCATTGAAAAAGATGGGGCGCTTGAAAGGCGTTTCCAGAAAGTAATCGTAGACCCAACGAGCACAGAAGAATCCCTGCACATTCTGCAAAACATCAAGGAACGCTATGAAGCCCACCACCACGTGCGCTACACCGAAGATGCGCTCAAGGCGTGTGTCGCCCTCACTGACAGATACATCAACGACCGTTTCTTGCCCGACAAAGCTATTGACGCACTCGATGAAGTGGGATCAAAGATGCACCTACAAAATGCAGAAGTACCAGCAGAAGTCATTCAAATTCAGAAAGAAATTGAAACGACACTCCAAAAGAAAGATGCTGCTGTGCGAAATCAAAACTTTGAGTTAGCTGCAAGCTACCGTGACCAACAGGCGAAGCTCGAAGAAAAACTAAAAGAGGTTCAGGAGCAATGGGAAAAAGGCAACAAAGAAAATTGGGTAGAAATCACAGAAGACCATGTGGCTGAAACCGTGGCAATGATGACCAATATTCCTATCCAGAAAATGAAAGAAGGCGAAAGCATTCGTTTAAAAAATATGCGTCAAGAGCTCACGGCAAAGGTCATTGCACAAGACAAAGCCATCGAAAAAATGGTAAAAGCCATACAGCGCAATCGCATAGGTATCAAACCGCCCAACCACCCTATTGGAGCATTTATGTTCCTCGGTCCTACGGGTGTGGGAAAAACCTATCTTGCCAAACAATTGGCAGAAATCATGTTTGGTTCTGCTGATGCACTCATTAGGGTAGACATGAGCGAATACACCGAAAGTTTCAACACTTCTCGTCTCGTTGGTGCTCCTCCGGGCTATGTTGGTTACGAAGAAGGCGGACAACTCACCGAGCGCGTGCGTCGTCGTCCCTACTCTATTGTTTTGCTTGATGAAATAGAGAAAGCCCATGGAAACGTTTTTAATATGCTCTTGCAAGTACTTGATGAAGGGCGACTTACAGATGGAAACGGACGACTGATAGACTTCAGAAACACCATTATCATCATGACCTCAAATGCTGGCACACGCCAGCTGAAAGATTTTGGAAAAGGCATTGGTTTCCATGCAAGTGACCTCAGTGGCTTGTCGAAAAGCGAAGACGACAAAGAACGCGCACGTGCCATTATTCAGAAGAGTTTGAGTAAGCAATTTGCACCAGAGTTTCTCAATCGTTTAGATGAAATCATCACCTTTGATCAGCTTGACCTCGAGGCGATTAAAAAAATCATCGACATTGAGTTGCAAGACCTTTACAAGCGTATGGAAGAATTGGGTTACACCGTTCAATTAACCGACGAAGCCAAAGCATTTGTTGCAACAAAGGGCTATGATGTTCAGTTTGGTGCACGTCCACTCAAGCGAGCCATTCAAACCTACATCGAAGATGGCATTTGCGAACTTATTTTGGACGAAAAGGTGAAGGTAGGTAACACAATATTGATTGGAAAAGAAGCAGACAGCGAGAAACTTACATTCAAAGTTGAAGAATAGTTTTGAGTATATAAGAAGATGGATGCACCCATAAAGGTGTGTCCATCTTTTGTCTAACGTAAAGCGAAGAATAACAAATGAACTCCTAACGACTTTAAGCTGAAGCGAAATAAAAAGCGCAAACAAATCAAGTTTTTTACAGTTTCTCTACAATTGAGCCTCACTTGCGTGCTAACTGAGGCTCAGTTGAATACCAAGTAAGGCTCAGTTGCAAATGCTTGAAATGATAAATTCTAATTCGTTGAAAAACAATAAGATAAAAAGATTGATGAAAGGGATTTTTTTAGTATTCACGAGGACAGACTGACGAAAGTAAAAGATTTTCAAATCGCATTGCGGTGAAATAGAAAAACTTTCATTATCTTTGTAGGTCAAAGATAATATTTAAGCATGGCTTCGACCGAAAAAACAGTAAAAGCAAAAACTGCAAAGAAAGCACCCGTACGTAAAAAAGGGGCGAAAGCAAAGAAAGCACCCATCAAGCGCACCATCTCCGATGCCTTGATTCCCAAGGAAGAAGAAACGTGGCTCATACAACCTATTGCCGTAACGATGATGCGCCACGACTATTCGCTCATTCAGGTGAGAATATTGGTGTCGATTGTGGAAAGTTTGCAAAACATCCTCCTCGGCATTATGAATAACAAGCGCAATCCGCAATTAGATCTGTTCCATACAGACGAGTTGGACGAAGATGGTCGAATGCCCATAAAGCTACCTTTCAGAGAGTTGGGCGTTGATCCAAACCACTATCCCCAGCTTCGCAATTCGCTAAAAATGTTGGCGGCCATCCCCGTAGAAATTCCTTATAAAACCAGCGAGGGACGAAAATATACGAAAGCTACCAACCTCTGCGACGTTTATATTCCGGAAGACCGCACCTATAATAAATATGCAATACTAAAGATCGACCAAAGCGTGGCAGAGCGTTTGGTTTCTTTGGATTTTGGCTATCACACGTTGGGTAAACAGATTGTCTTTGCTTGCAAAAATCGCTACACACAGCGTATCTATATGTTTATCGACTCGTGGGCAGATAAAGGGCGAACCGTTATTAAGACATTGGAATTCAGAAAGATGCTGCGGTTAGAAAATAATTACAAAAAGTTTTCGGATTTCTGTCGTCGTGTGCTCGATCCTGCACAACAGGAGTTAGACGAGTTAGCAAAGAAGGGCTACTGCAATTGCCATTTCGACTATGAAAAAAAATACAACAATGGGCAGCGAGGAGGTGAACCCGATGAACTGGTGTTCAACATTCACCTTGCTGAAGACAAGATCAACAAGCAACTAAGCGAAATGAACGAAAAGCAACGTCTTCAGTTCAGCCACACGCTCATACAATATTTCAACTTCACACCACACGATGCGGAGAAGATGGGAAGGCGTATCACGGCGGAAACTTACCAAGTTGCGATGCAAAAATTAATGGAGTTGCGCGATAGGTTTGCCACGACCTACATAAAAGATAAGGCTGCCTACACGTTTAAGAGCCTTGATCAACTTTTTCGTGAACATGAAGTGCCAAATACAGAAGTAGAGGAAATAGAATAAATGACAGACAGGCGAAAGATAGCCATCATCGGTGGTGGTGCTGCAGGCTTTTTTGCTGCCATTTCAGCAAAAGAAACCAACCCTTCCGCACAGGTTTGTATCTATGAAAAGGCGACAAGGGTACTCTCAAAAGTTGCTATTTCGGGTGGCGGACGATGTAATTTAACCAATTCATTCGAAGAAATCACAGACCTGAAAATGGCTTACCCAAGGGGAGACAAACTCTTGAAACGACTTTTTAAATCGTTCAGTCCTGCAGATACTTATGCGTGGTTTGAAGCACATGGGGTCAATTTAATTACACAGGAAGACCAATGCGTTTTCCCAAAAACTCAAAGTTCGCAAACGGTCATAGATTGTTTGATGAAAAACGCAAAATCACTAGGTATTCAGATAAAAAACGGTTATGAATTAGAACGATTATCAAGCCTTTCATCGAGTAAGTTGAAAGTGAGCTTTCGGAATAAAGGGCATGAGGTTTTCGATAAGGTTATCATTACCACGGGTGGTTCGCCTAAAATGGATAAATTGCTGTATTTAGCTGATTTAGGTCATCAGATAGAACAACCTGTTCCCTCGCTCTTCACCTTCAATATTGCAGATACATTGTTAAAAGAACTTATGGGTGTTGTGGTTCAAGACGTTTTGCTGTCTATTCCTTCCACCAAGTTTTCAAGTCGGGGCATATTGCTCGTTACACATTGGGGCATCAGTGGACCTGCAACATTGAAGTTGTCATCTTATGCAGCAAGATATTTAAATGAACAATCCTATGATGTGCCACTTTCCATCAATTGGGTAGCTGGTAATGCGCACGGTTTTGTCACCGAAACGCTCCATAATGCCAGTCAAGAGATGGCGAAAAAGCAAATCGGGACGGTTGCTCTGTTCGGACTTTCCAATCGCACATGGCAGCATATCGTTTTACGTTCAGGTCTAAAAACTGAGAAACTTTGGGGAGAAATGGGCAAAAAAGGTATCCATAAACTTGCAGAAACGCTTACGAACGATACATATCATGTGACAGGGAAAGGACGTTTCAAGGACGAATTTGTAACCTGTGGTGGAGTGAGTCTGAAAAGTATCAATATCAATACACTTGAGAGTAAGCAGTGTTCAGGACTTTTCTTTGCAGGCGAGGTACTTGATATTGATGGCATCACGGGTGGATTTAACCTGCAAGCAGCATGGACAACGGGAAAAATTGCAGGCAGCGAGATATGAAAGTTGGATAAGTACAGAGAGATCGTATCGAATGAAAAACACTAAACCATAAAAACAAAGTGTAATTTACAGAAAAAGAAAGACGTGCGAAAAAATAAGAAGATTTTTCCCCACGTCAAATTATTATAACAATTAGAAAAAATGTACCTTTTATTTCAAAGTTCCATTATTTGCTTTGTTGATCATTTCCGCAGACGCATAGAGATAGATTTCTACACGGCGATTGAGTTCACTAACAGTTTTGTTCTCAATAGGATTAGAGCTACCCAAGCCCTCTACAGAACGGATTTGAGATGCAGAAACACCTTGGGAACGCAGGTAAGATGACACTGCATTTGCACGTTCTTGAGAAAGAGGAATATTAATTTTGTCGTTTCCAGAAGCATCTGTATAGCCTTGTATTGCTACGTCACAATCAGTATTGCCTTTCAATACCTGCGCAAAATCGGTGAGTTCGCGCTTTGAATTGGCATTGAGTGTAGATTTGTTGAGGGCAAACAAGATACCTGAATTGAAAGTAACTTTCACACAATCCAAACCATTGGCATCGGTTACTTTTTCAACTGTTCCATTCTTCACTTGACTTGCAGCCTCTTGAGCCACCTTGTCCATACGTCTGCCAATCAATGTACCTGCACCTGTCCCCACAGCTGCACCAATTGCCGCACCAATGAGTGTGCCTTTAGTGTTCTTACCAATGATGTTACCAACAATTCCGCCAAGAACTGCACCACCACCAGCACCCAA
>JALFSW010000083.1 GCA_022779305.1 Prevotella sp.
GCAATGCCATCACCACAGGCTGTTGTCTTTCTATTGGCGGCGGTGGCAATGGAGGAAACAAATACAACATATAGTAGAAAAATACATCTGTTTAAAAAGTGGAACAAAGAGAAAAAAGAAAGATAACTTACACACTTTTTAGGACACTACCTGGTATTCAAACCAAATCAGCCATTTGCCCAATCTTCTGTTTTCTCACATTTCGTCCCCCCTCCTTAAATAGTTGGTTCTCTATAAAAAATTTGAGAGCGATCATAAGACCGCTCTCAACCAACACAAAAACTAAACTAGACTTAACTAAACAATTTCAGATTATTTTCTCAAATTCTCTAAAATTGTGCTGCAAATGTACAAATAAAAACGATATGCAACAATTTTTTTCTTAAGAAAATTGTTTTTCTTACTAACTTTTCTTTTTCTTCGTGCTAAAATATGCTTATGATCAATGCTTGACAGATTTTTTTGCATTGTTAATCAGTAAAAAATCGAGAATGGTCATTGCTGCCATTGCTTCAACGATGGGTACTGCGCGAGGAACAACACAAGGGTCGTGTCGTCCTTTAGGATCAATTTGGGCGGGTTTTCCATAAATGTTCACAGTTGGTTGCTCTTGCAATAGTGTTGCAACGGGTTTGAAAGCCACACGAAAGTAAATGTCTTCGCCATTGCTAAGCCCGCCTTGTATGCCTCCGCTGTGATTGGTGCGTGTTTCTATTTCAAGTGTTTCTTTGTCGTTTTCTCCTTCTTTTGGTGCAAAAAGGTCGTTTTGCTGACTTCCTCGCAGTGCCACACCCTCAAACCCACTGCCATATTCAAATCCTTTTGCTGCATTGATGGTCAGCATGCTGTGCCCTAATTGTGCATGGAGTTTACCAAATTCAGGTTCTCCAAGCCCTGTCGGGCAGCCCTTTATGACACACGTAACAATCCCTCCAATCGTGTCGCCTTCTTGTTTAATACTTAGGATGAGTTTTTCCATCTCTTTTGCTTTCTCCTCATCAGGACAGCGCACAGCATTGTTTTCTATTTTTGTCGCATCATAAAAATGATAATCGTTTTTGAGCGAGATGTTACCCACTTGTGAGGTGTAGGCATAGATATTGATGCCCCACTGTCTTAACACTAATTTTGCCAAAGCTCCAGCAACCACCCGTGCCAATGTTATGCGTGCTGAAGAACGCCCTCCGCCACGATGATCTCTGATGCCGTATTTCTTATAATAGGTGTAGTCGGCATGTGAAGGGCGAAACAAATCTTTCAGCGCATCATAGTCTTTAGGGTTTTGGTTGGTGTTCCTAACGATGAAACCAATGGGCGCACCTGTGGTTTTTCCTTCAAAAATTCCGCTGAGCAGTTCCACTTTGTCGCTTTCTTTTCTTGGCGTTGTGAGATGGCTTTGACCTGGTTGGCGGCGCATCAATTCGTTTTGAATGAAATCTATGTCTATGTCAATGCCAGCTGGCATGCCGTCAACAACGCCGCCAACTGCCACACCATGGCTTTCTCCAAAGGTGGTGAGTGTGAAGAGTGTTCCAAAAGTGTTTTGCATTTGTTTTATTCCTTCTTACACAATAGGGACACCCAGTCAGTGTGTCGGGTTTGCCAGTAGGCAAACTAACATTTGTCGTAATTATTTCTCCTTATGGGAAACCGGACAATTGAACTGAGCATCCCTATAATTATTAGACTGTCTATAGTCCTCTTTTTTATTTACAGTTGCATCCGCCGCCACAGCAACCACTCTCTTCCTTGTGATCGCCACATCCGCAGCTTTCGCCGTCTCCTTCTCCGCAGCATCCACCACCGCCACATCCGCAACTGTGACTTTTCATGGATTCGAAGAATTGCTCAACTTCTTCATTAGATGCCTCTCTGTTCTCAAGAATATGCACTTTGAACTTCAACGCTTTGCCTGCTAAAGGATGGTTTAAGTCGGCTTTTACCGTTTCATCTGTGATTTCCAAGATGCGGGCAATGAATCGATTACCATGCTCGTTTTGCAATGGGATTACTGCTCCTTCATAAACGTTTTCTGCATCAAATTCTCCGTTAGGCGAGAAAACACCCTTGTTCAGCGTCAAAACGCTTTCAATGTTATATTCCCCATAAGCCTCTTCTTTGGTGAGGAGACACTCAAAATCTTCGCCCTCTGGTTTATCAAGAACAGCCTTTTCAAAGGCTTCCAACACCATGTTGTAGTCTGTGAAGAATTGCATGGGGCGCATTTCTTCAGTTTTCTCTACAAACGTTTCTACATCGTTTTCTATGCTATAAAGCTCATAGCTGAGCGCAATGAATCTGTGTGATTTTTTTTCCATTATTTTTTGATAGTTATTGATTACTGTTTATTTTTGTAGACAACCGCTGCCGCATATATATGGGCATGAAAATTATCTAACCTTTGCAAAGTTAATGTTTTACTTCTAAAATTAAAACAGAATGTGTGCAAAAAAAAGGGAAAAGATGCGTTTATCTTGTTTTTTTTTCTTTTCTTTGCTTTGCAAACAGAAGCTATGAAATCAATGAAACGATGATGAAAACAATGATGACAATGCTTGCCCTCTTTCTTTTTTCTTTGGAAATGGCAGCCCAGCAACCTCGCTACGAAAAGATGTCGCCTCTTGTAAGGCAGGCGGTGGTGGACCAATATGAACGTGTGCGACATATTCCATCCCATCCTAATCAAAACATGGTGAATGAATCTGTGATTACTGCATTTGTGCGCATCCAACAAAATGCGGAACAAATAATACGGGAAAATGATTGTCGGCAACTTGCACAATTTGGTAGTATTTACATCCTTTCTATTCCTTTGAGCAGGATTGCCAGTTTGTCAGACCATGCAGAAGTAGTGAGAATAGAAGCAGGAAAACGCACCACTGCCCAAATGGATACTACACGCATAGTAACCAATGCGGTTGCAGTAAATCAAGGCGATTTACTTCCGCAAGGCTATACTGGGCAAGGCGTAATCGTTGGCGTGCAAGACATAGGTTTTGATCTTACGCATCCTACTTTCTTTTCAGCCGATATGAAACGTTATCGTATTCGAGCATTGTGGGATCAGTTATCAAAAGACACGCTTGCATCATCACTTTATGTGGGACGCGACTATGTGGGACGCAACGCACTTCTCACAGCGAAGCATTCCTATGATGGTGCAACACAGACGCATGGAACTCATACGGCAGGAATCGCTGTGGGGAGTGGGGCAGAAGGTACAGGAGATGTGCCACGCTATCGAGGAATTGCCTATGATGCTGATATTGTGCTGGTGGCAAATGCTACGAGCAATAACGCAGCCTTGATAGATGCAGCAGCTTATTATAAATACACCTATGCAACGGATGCGCTTGGGTTTAAATACATCTTTGACTTTGCTAAAAAGGAAAGGAAACCTTGTGTGATTAATTTCAGCGAAGGCGGGCATCAAGATTTCCGAGGCGATGACCAACTTTATTATGAAATTCTCGATTCGCTTACGGGAGCAGGGGCTATACTTGTTGCATCGGCAGGTAATGATGCCGACTTTGTGAACTATATTCATAAACCCATAGGCGAGGAACGTGTAGGTAGTTTTGTTTTGGGCAATCCGAAGCGAGCTTATTTCTCTGTGAAAACCACTGCACCATTTATCTTTCGTTTAAAGATTTACGAAGATCGCCAAAATCCGCTTGTTATCGATCTTAAGACTGAAGATATTCTGAGTAAAGAAAAATCTTTACTCTTAGATAGTTTGAAAGTGGGCAATACGATCTATCGTTGGGCAGCCATTGGCTATCCATCAAGCTATGATAAAAACGAAAGGGTTTTTGATTTGCAGTTATTGTCTTCCTTGTGTTTAGGTTGCGAAGTACCTATTTCCTTAGAGCTTGTGGGGGCAAATGCTGATGTTAGGCTTTATAGAATACAAGGTTACTTAGTCCCCAATAGCTTAAACTCGCAGTTGGATGCAGGTAATCACACCCACAGCATTCATTCCCCTTCGAGTGCACCCAGCGTGATTTGTGTCGGAGCAACCGCCTATCGTACGGAATTTGTGAATTATCTTGGCGAACGAAAGCAATATAATAATGGTGAGCATGGTAGGCGTACGTCTTTTTCGGGTGTAGGTCCAACGCTTGATGGCAGAACAAAACCCGATGTAATGGCACCGGGACAGAATATAGTTTCTTCTTACAATAGTTTTTATGTAAATAATCCTGCGGCATCGGGCGTTACGGCTTCGAGTATTATCAAACTTTTTGAACATGATGGTTCTACCTATGCTTGGTCATCCGATAGTGGTACGTCGATGTCGGCACCTGTAGTAACGGGAGCTATTGCCCTTTGGTTGCAAGCCTATCCACAACTTACACCAGAAGATTGTTTGGAAATCTTCCGCACCACTTGTAAGCATTATGATCCATCACTCGTTTATCCCAATAATCTTTATGGATATGGTGAAATCGACATCTATGCAGGTTTGAAAGAAGTGTTGAAAAAGGCAGCTGCGGGTATTCAGCCCAATGCTTTGGAAAATGATAAATCCAACAATGTTCACATATACCGAATAGATGGACGTTACGTGGGAACATCGCCTGACGGACTTTCTAAGGGTATTTATATCCGCAATGGAAAGAAATTTGTGGTGTATTGAACATAGATACCTATATTTAGGTATTTTGTAAAAACCCCCATTTTTAGGTATTGTAGAGAAAAAATAAAGTTTATAACTTTGCATTCGAAAGATATAGAAAATTAAAACAGTAACAAAAATATGAAAAAAACAGTTGTAGTTTTCGGTTCTTCAACCGGTACATGTGAAAGTATTGCAAATACTATTGGTGAAAAACTTGGTGCAGAAGTGATCAATGTTACAGATTTTTCTGCTGAAACAGTGGCAAACTATGATAACCTCATTTTGGGCACTTCAACTTGGGGCGCAGGCGAATTGCAAGATGATTGGTATGATGGCGTTAATGTGTTGAAAGATGCCGACTTGACAGGTAAAACAGTTGTCCTCTTCGGTTGTGGCGATGCTGAGTCTTACGGCGATACATTCTGTGGTGGATTGAAAGAACTCTATGATGCAGCTGAAGGTGCAAATATCCTCCCCGGTGTTTCTTCAGATGGCTACACATTTGATGATAGCGATGCGGTTGTTGATGGTCAATTCGTTGGTTTGGCACTCGACAATGTAAATGAAGACGACAAAACTGAAGGTCGCATTGATGCATGGATTGAAAGCATCAAAGGAGCACTTTAAAAAGAAGCAGAAAGAGGTTTCTGATAGTGTTAATATTATAATAAGGTAGAATGGAGACAATGCCAGCAGAAATGAAAGTTTTGATGAACCATATTTATGAGTTCAAGAAAGGTGTAAGACAAATGGTGCTTTATACTTTCAATAAGAAATATGAGGTATTTGTTACAACACGTCTCCAAAATCAAAACATACCTTATGTGATACAACCTGTTGGGAACGGAAGTTTGAATCTTTTCTTTGGAAGAAAGGAATGTTTAGATGCCATTCAATTGATGGTTACAAAACCACTCAATCAGCTTTCTCCAGAAGAGGATTTCATCTTGGGTGCAATGTTGGGCTACGACATCAGGTTGCAATGCGAACGCTATTGCGAACGAAAATGTCGAATTTGTAAGCAAGCTCAATAAAAAAACAATTGTGTATTGATAGGTAAAAGTGACCAGCACAATTTATTAAATGAAAATCTTGTTCGCGAAATAAATTATTTCATAATGTTTTTGTATAGGAATCAAGAGTTGTCGTGAGACAACTCTTTTCTGTTTTAACTCAGGCGGTTAATGACCGATTTGGTTTTAAAGTTTCTAATTTTCTCCTCATAGTTTTAAATCGAGACCTCTGCAAAACTCTCCCAACAATTTGCTCACCTCAAAAATCTTTCGTACCTTTATAGCATGAAACAGCAACTCTCCTCTCCCAGCTTTGCCGACCTGTTAGTCGGTCATCGCAAGGTCAAGCAGACCTTCTTTTCTCAGATAGACAAAATTATCGACTGGAACCCAATCCGCGGTATTATCGAAATCGCCTACACCAAAGGAAACAAGGCAACCGGTCGTCCGAGCTATGACCGTCTTGTGCTGTTCAAG
>JALFSW010000085.1 GCA_022779305.1 Prevotella sp.
AATACAGAAAATTTCTATAACTTTGTCCTTGGTAATCATCACTTAATAGTTTTGTAACTTATTGATTTTCAACTGTAAAGATACAAAATATTAGTGAGATTACCAACTTTTACAAGGATTTTCTTATCCCGAACTCGCGTAAGACAATCTGCCCGAAGTACTTGCGATATTGCTTGATGTAGCCAAAGAGGAATCTGAACGAGCGTTCCTCTGTTGGCTGTTCCTCCATCTGCTTTTCATAAAATGCTGGTGTGGGTTCCAAGAACATGACTATTCCTTTCTCCTCACCGTCCGATTGAGTGCTGACCCAATGCTTCTTAAATACTTCGAGGTCGTATTTTACATGCCCTTTTGCAGGGTCTGCAATGTAGAATCCGTTCTTTTTAACTTTGTATAGTACAACAAAATGATTTTGGTTCCAATGGAGTAAGCAAGGATAATTTATGTCTTTTATTTGATACAAGCTTGCTTTTCCACATAGCACATCAAAACCTAAGGCTTCTGCCAATTGTTTTAAAGCCTGCATTGAAACACCCTCATTGGTTATAGTACAGGTATTTGATAGAGTTTCAAATGAACACTTTCTACCATAATACTTACAGACCATAGCCATGCAGGCAATCCCACACTGCATGGCGTCATGTTGCCTATAAAAATAAAAGGACATTTATTTTGCTGTGTTGTATTTGGTAAGACCGGAGTCGTTGTCTCTATTATTAATGTTTTTACCCAGATGCCTTCGTGAATTGCCTTTTGACAAAGAATAGACGAAAGTCAGTGCCACAAGATTTTTGAAATTACCCCATCGGGTCTTTTCTACGAAATGGAATGAAGGAGTGTCCGCATAAATCCTGGAAGGATCGGGATTGTAAATGAACATGGCACCCACGGTGATTGCACCTAATTTATAGGTAAGGGATGCGTTCGCATTATACCCAATCTTCTCAAAGACATCACCTTCAACAGTGGTCATCGGTAGATTGTGGTTGGTAATGAACTGCCACTTGCCTGCCACCACCTGACAAGAGATTCCGACATTGTTCAGATTGTGGTTGACACGCTGATTGGGCGTATTGTATTTGGAAGACAGATAGTTATAGTAAGGCTGCAAAGTTAGCCAGGAGAAAGGTCTGCAACTCAGAACAAGCGATGCGCCATACTCGTTGACATGGCGGATGCCCACAATCTGGTTCACGAAGTCTGAACCGTCAGCGGAAACAACTGTCATATTCTTGCTGGGATAGTAGGCGTGGCTGACGGAAGGTTTGACAAACCAGATATTATTGGCCGACGCATACTGGAAGCTAAGTTCGGTGCGGTAGAAATGGTAGGGCTTCAGACTGCTGTTGCCTTGTAGATAGAATCGTTCATCCACGACGGTACGACTATCTGTGAGCTGACCGACGTTAGGAACCGCAGATGCTATGGACGAGGTCAGGCGTAGCGAGCTGTGTTTGTGCAGCTGGTAATTAAGAGAAACAGAAGGCCGCATAAGGATGTAGTTGGCTATTGCCTTCGTCGCAGTTCTATATCGGTTGTTCTCCACACCGATTCCCAGGTTGTAGGACAATGCCCCCCATTGATTGGTGTAGTCGGCGTATAGGTATTCCTTTTGCGTATTCACTGTCGACAAATTGGATGCCCCGTCTGTCTGACGCAGGTTTTTGTATTGATAGTAGGCTCCTATCTGTATATTTCCCTGCCACAGTTTATCAGTATAAAGTGCTTCTGCTATTAGCGAGTAAGACTTGTTGTCGACGACGTTGGTAAACGTTCCCGTTCCCGAGGTGTTTGTTAGATTATTGTTCGAATTGGATTTGAAATAAGTGTTCACCACATTGACCGACAGACTGTTGCCTTTACGGAAAGTGTGTCCGAAGTAGATGTTGGCCGATATGGATGAAAAGTCACTTTGAAGCCTTCTGTGGTTGGCATCTTCCAATGTACCCGTCCGCAAGAGCTGTTGACTGTATTGCTGGGTAGCCGGAAACTTACGATATTCTAAAGTGATATTGAAAAGGTTGCTGTTTTGGAAACGCTGATAGAATAATTGTCCTATGTGGTAGGTACCAGTGTATTTACCCGACAGACCCTTGTAATCGTTCGTCACATCCGGATAGACATAACGGTTTTCCATGGTGTTCCGATCAAGATGTCTGTAGTCCAGAAAATATGCTGCAGACACCTTGTTGAGCGAATCGCTATAACTGGTGGAAATCAAGTTGGTACCATATCCTGTGGTGATACTGTTTTTGGTGTCGAGATATAGTGAATAGTGCCTTTTGTTGGTGCGCTTGGTTGCCACATCCAATACAGCACCTATCTTCTCATGCGCAAACCTTGCAGGTGGATTGGAATAGTAGTGCAGGGTCTTTATTTCGTCGGCTTTGAGCAGCATCAGTTCACGTACCGACCTCCTGATTCCATCAATCAGCACCAAGACGATTTTACCATCTGCCGTCAGCAGTTCACCGCTGTTTGTTGAAAGTCTGAATTGCGGCAGGCTACTGATGGCCTCCAAAGCGTTGTTTCCCATCTGTCTGGCACGCCTGTCTAACAGGATGATGTCTGCGTTGCCGAAGCTTCTTAGCCCTTGGGCCAACACAGTGACCTCTGAAAGGTTCTGTATGCTTTCTGTCAGCTTGATCACTCCGACATCGCCACGCTTGCACGTTAGCTGTTGTGACTGATACCCTAAGCAAGAGAATTTCAACAGGAACTGTCCGTCTTCGTCTACATTCAAACTGAAGATTCCTTTTGAATCCGTCAGCGTGTGAGCAATGGCTGCCGTGTCAGATAAGCTGGCCAATACGCAGTCAACGCCGGCTAATGGACAGCCAGACGAATCGGTCACCGTACCGTATATCCTGTTCTGTGCGTTACTGCTTATCAACGAGACTACAAAAGCAAACCATAAAGTTGTAAAAATTCTTGCCACCATAATATAAATTATTTACACATTGAATCAATGTAATTTACCATTGAATCTTCCAAATTGATATCCATTCCATCGAATTTACACGCATTTACATATTCATTATCCCTTGGACACACCCCCATACAAATTGGAAGTTGTTTGCATTGTAAGCACCGTTTATTCTCAAAGGATTTCACCTCATATTTTCTGATAAAATCCATGTTCCAAGAAATAGAACCATCGTTTTGAATAATGCCATGAGTTTTGTTCTCATACAAATCATTGCATGCCGTACATTTTATAACATCACCATTAAAATTAATGGCATTATAATACTTACGACTAGCGTAACATGGAACGAAGTTTGTGATAACGTCCAGACGTATTGTGTTATAACCAGATTGTTCAAATAAATTAAGAAGTTCTCCGATGTCTTTATATCTATCTTTCCTTACCTTTTCTTGCCATACTTTTTTGGGGGTAATCGTTATTCTTCCCCGATTAGCCATTGTAATGTGATGGTTGATTTGATCTACTATTTCATAATTTAGATTCTCGTCAGTATAGTTAATTCTCAATAGAATATTAACAGCCTTTGTATTGCTGAGCAATTGGTTGATGTTGTTTAGAACATGATCGAATGCAGAATCACAACCTTTCTGATATTTTACTTTATCATGGTTCTGTTTGGGTCCATCTAATGTAATATGAAACCGCGTCATGCCAAGTTTTTGAATTAATGGAATGTTTTTTGGGAAAATGAAGTAACCATTTGATGTAGCTGTTGTTGAATATTTTACACCTTTTTTCTCACATTCTTTTTGTGCGAATTCACATATTGGCTTTATAATTTGTTTTAAGTACATTAACGGTTCACCACCAAACCATTCGATTTGAAGTGATTCTATATTCTGTACATCAATCATATATTTGATGTGTGTCATCACATTCTCCATTGTACTCTTCGACATTCTTGAAGGTATATGATTTTGTATGCAATACCAACATTTAAAGTTGCAATCCAAGGTTGGTAGAATGATTAACAGATAGTTCTTCTTGTTTACTGAATCACAATATCTTTTCCTAATTATTGAAAGCTCATCAGTATTATCCGGCACAATGAAACCACTTGCTGATAGCTTGTCTTTTAGAACTTTAGGGATGAACTCAATTCTTTCTTTGTCTGTGAGTAGCCTCTCTATTTTTAACCCTAAATCCTTGGGAAGCTTAAAATAAGTGTGTTCAAGCCCATTGTACCAATAAGATTGGTTATTTTGGTATATTATATAGTTATAATTACTTGCTTTCATATATTACAATACTTAATTAACATCCCGTAAAAAAATAAAAGAGCCATATCAAGTATGGTAATGAACGATATGGCTCTTAAAGTGTTGAAGTTTCATTATCATCTACCACGAAATACCTTCAGGTACACGTTGAAATGATGTAGAACTGTTCATTAAGCATGTTGTACCCCCGATTGAGATTGATCTGTCACAATAATAACATCACATCCGCATCCGGCAACATTGTTAGAACATCCTGTCTGAGAGGCTGCCATTTCAGAAGCTCCACCCTTGACTTCAAGCGACTCCATTAAGGATAATTCCTCAACTGAAAAAAGTTTTTGGTTTTTCATTTAATGTAACATTTAATCGCCTTCTTACTGCTTCAGGCATTGCATTCTTCTGTCGTCAAAATTAGAAAAATATATAGTTGAGTTCAAATAATTTCGATGTTTTCTTGCAGGTTTCCTTGCAAAATCATACTTTTGTATGATAATATATAATCTTTCATGTAACATTATATAGTCAAAAAACGTGAACACGTAAAAAACTCCATAGAATGACGATTTTCGATATTTTAAAAGGGTTAAAAGAGGCAGACGACAACACACAGAGTATCCGGAGTCAAGCCACCAGTGATTATTCTCCTTATATAAAAAGTGCCCAAGCTACTGATAGGCTTGGATATGGAAAAATAGTTCTGATTGATTTCTGTCAATATACTTTTCTATATATATCACCATCTATTTTTTCAACTCTACAACAAAAAAGATTTAGAGATAACGGAGGAAGAATTGATAATATACTTGATGAAAGGCAGTTAAGCTATTTGAGCAATATTCTTAAATCGTATTTCGCGTTACAAAAAAACTATGCCCGTATAGAGTCCTCTGTCTTGCATTTTGACTTTTCAATAAATACCTCTTTATGTAAGCAAATGATACATGCCTCGTTGACCCCTTGTTTAATTGACAGTAACAAACATATTACACTAGGAATTTGTATGTTAACGTATTCAACAAGAAAACAAATAGGGAACGCCTTGGTTAAGTTATCTGGGGTTGACTATCATTTTGAATTGAGAAACGATAAATGGGTGCAAACCAATAATTCACATTTAACTAATATGGAAAAAGTTATTATTGGGCAAAGTGCAAATGGTAAAAGCATAGCGAACATCGCAGAGTATCTCTCTGTTTCGATAACTACAATCAAGACTCACAGAACAAACATATTCAAAAAACTTGGAGTTAGCAATATTACTGAGGCCATACAATATGTAGAGGATTATAATCTAATTTGAGTACTATCTCCAAAATATCGTATCAGGCAAAAGTTGATATCGAAAAGTGGTTTTGTTGGATTTTCTACTGAAGATATACGGATTGAAATGTCTAGTAATTACAAGTAACTATTTGATTATTAATATTGTTTTATGTCCTTTGTCGCTGAATAGCTACTTGCAATATACCTGTTACCGAGACCTCTGCAAAACTATTTTTAGAAGAAAAACTATGATTGATTATCAGTAAGTTATATTCACTTTATTCTTCTTTTTACGGACTTTTGCAGAGGTTTCGTTACCTCTTATAATTCTCCTCCAACATTTTTTCCAAATCCGACTCCTTATAAAGTATCTTCCCTGCAAACTGTGTGTAAGGAATAATCCTCCTGTCCCGATAGTCCTGCAAGGTGCGAGGGCTGATATACAGCCTCTCGCATACTTCCTTACCTGTAAGGAAGTGCTCATCGCCAAATAGCGGCTTGTGTGTCTGTGCCACTTCCTTAATTCTCTTGCTTACTCCGCTGATAGCTGACAGCACCACCTGCATATCGTCCGCCTCTATATTCAAATCTCTTACCTGTTCCATAATCTTCGTGTCTATTTGTTGATTTTAGTTTTTCCCGTTTCAGCTTTCTCCGTTTTTGTCTGGAGCAACTGTTCCACGTCCTCACGCTTGTAGTAGCACTTATGCCCGATTTGGGCAAAGGGCAACACACCCGTATCACGGTAGTGCTGCAAGGTGCGCTTGCTGATATTAAGCAGCCTGCACACATCACCGTTGTGCAGCCAATCGGTGTGCCTGCTTCGTTCCCCGAATGCCTTGTGGCAGGTCTCGGCAAGGCTGAGAATCTCATTTCTGAGCCTTGTCCAATTTGAATCCGTAATGATAAAATATCCCATAATTCTATTGTTGTTTTGTTTGTAATTCTGTCTTATAGGTATTGACAATACCTTTGCCTGTTTTGCGTTTCATCGCACGTTTATGCCTGCAAAAGTAGGGAGTGTTTGTCATACTTCAAAGCATAAGGGAACAGTAGGGAAATAGAGGGAAAAACATGGAAAAGGCAAAAGGATTGTCGCTCTCTTTCTTTGTCTCTTTACTCCATTTTATCATATCCTTTTAGCCGACGCAATACGATGCGTATTGTAGCAAATTAGCACCTGCCTTTCTTGCATCCTTTACACACTTGTCCTCTTGTTTGGGGCTTAAATCCTTGTTTCCCGACAGTTTCCTGTCAGAAATCCGTGAGAAATTCATTGCCAATTTGCGCAACATTATGCAAGCACTCTTTGAATGCTTGGAACTTTCCAGTTCTCTTCATAACTTCACTCTCGGAAACCAAACCAAGCATATAATGAAAAGGAACGCAGATAAAGGCAAATCGGAGGGCGAAAACAATATGCCCAAGCAAAGGAAGACTTCCTCAAAAAACGGTGAGATAGAAACCTATCTTTCCTCTCGCTATGAGTTCAGATACAACACGGTGCTGGAAAGAACTGAATACAGGAACAAGGACGATGCTCACTTCTCAAAAGTGGGTCGCTATGAAATCAACACGCTCCGCAGGGAACTTGACAACGATGTGGGGATTAACACATCTTCCGACAACCTTTATTCCATTATAGAGAGCAGCTTCTCTCCACGTATCAACCCTATACAGGAGTATTTCAAGAGATTGCCCTTGAGGGATATTGGTAATATCTGTGGTAATAATAGTGGCAATAGCGATAGTTGTAATCATGACAGTAGTGGCAATAATGAAAACAATTGCTGTTGTGATATTTCTTCTCTTTCACTGAAAGCCATTCCTGACTTGGCAAGTTGCGTTGTGGTGCGTAACTCTGACAAGTGGCTGCCGTACCTCACCAAATGGCTCGCGGCAGTGGTTGCCAACGCAATGGACGACCGTGAGTGCCGTAACCATACCTGCCTCGTACTCACAGGCGAGCAGGGCAAGTTCAAGACCACGTTCCTTGACCTGCTCTGTCCCCCAGCACTGCACGGTTACAGTTACACAGGAAAAATATATCCGCAGGAGAAAGACACACTCACTTATATCGGTCAGAACCTTATCGTAAACATAGACGACCAGCTAAAAGCCCTCAATAAGCGGGATGAGAACGAGCTGAAAAACCTCATCACCTGTCCGATGGTCAAGTACCGTATGCCGTATGACAAGTACGTGGAGGAGCATCCCCACTTGGCAAGCTTTGTGGCATCAGTGAACGGCAATGACTTTCTTACAGACCCGACAGGCAGCAGAAGGTTCCTGCCCTTTGAAGTACTTTCCATAGACATAGAGAAAGCCAAGCGTATTTCAATGGACAATGTCTATGCTGAAGCCAAAGCCCTGCTAAAGTCAGGTTTCCGCTATTGGTTTGATGATGAAGAGATTGCCGAACTATACAGGGAGAGTGAGGACTTTCAGGTACAGACCGCTGAGATGGAACTCTTGCTGCGTTGCTTCGAGAAACCAGCGGAGGACGAAAACTATTCGTTAATGACCACTACGGAGATACTCACCTATTTGGGTATTTATACCCACCAGCCACTTGTTGCCAAACGTATGGGCGAAGCCTTGAAGAAAGCAGAATATATAAAGGTGAGCAAACGAAGAAACGGTGGTAGCCCCATCTATGTCTACAAGATTAGGAAAATCTTGCCCTGCCCGCTCCTTCAAACTTGTAGTAGTCAAATGTAGTAGAATGTGTAGTATTGTCTTATACTACAAAGTAATACTGATTATCAATCACTTATCACAAAATAATATGTAGTAAGAAGAAAGATGAAAAAGTTTGGAGGGGAAAAACTTTGGAAACGGTAAAACCATAAAACAGACAAGCATAAATAATTATCATTCAACCCATTAAAGTATCAAAACAATGAAAGAAGAAGATTTATCACTAATCAAACGATATTCCATCGTGGAATATCTCGAAAGGAAAGGCATTAGGCCTGTCCGTAAAACATCTACCTATGTCATGTATCGCTCACCACTCAGGGAGGAAACTCATCCGAGTTTCAAGGTGGACACGGAAAAGAACCTTTGGATAGACTATGCCGAAGGCAGGGGCGGAAGTATCATCGACCTTTGTATACGCTTGGAAGGCTGCACGCTCTCGGAAGCCATCTGCCATTTGGGGCAGAACGCTTTAGAGCATACAGCGTACTGCTCCTGTTCTTCAAAGAGAGAAACATCTATCAGTCCAAATCAAAGAAAGGATATAACAGCAAGCGGAACAAGGAGACTGACAAGCATCTCAGACACCTTGCCGCCGCACCTGCAGGAGTATCTCAAAAAGGAACGCTGTATTGATTTAGAAAAGGCAACACCCTTTCTCAAATGTATCAGCTACGAGGTAAGGGAAAGAAGATATGAAGCCATCGGCTTTGCCAATTCTTCAGGTGGTTATGAACTACGGGACAATCATTTGTTTAAGGGAACGATTGCCCCGAAAGACATCACCCCTATATTTGAGGACAAGGCACAACCTGTCTGTCTGTTCGAGGGCTTTATGGATTTTCTTTCTTTCCTTTCAATGAAAGAGGAAGTAACCAACCAATGCCTTGTGATGAATTCCGTGAGTAATGTTGTAAGAAGTATTCACTACCTGAATAAAAGAAATATAACCTCTGTTCGTGCTTTTCTTGATAATGACGATGCAGGTCGAAAAGCTGTGCAGGAATTTGTAAACACAGGTTTTAAGGTAGAAGATATGGCAGTGTATTATAGAGACTTCAAAGACCTCAACGAGTTTCATGTCAGTCGTGTTCGTGAGCAACAGAAAAAGTTGGAGAAAACTCCCAATACAAGCAACAAAAGAAAACAAGTCAAACTTAAAATAAGATAGAGGTATGGAAAAGAAAACAGTCAGCAAAGAGGAAATGGAAAATACCATCAGGAAATCTTTCAGTATGAGCCAAGCTGAAAGTTCAAGTGAACAAACCGTCGCTGAATTTCGAGCAAAGGGAATGAAAAATATTCAAGAGCAAAAACAACAAGGAACAGAACATGTCATAAAGTATGTTACGCCAGCCGAGCCTGCACAGCATACAGAGCATGCAACCGTTCAAAAACGCATCAGTGCCAAGATGAGAAAAGAGACACTCGACGCATACAAGCAGGCGTTCCTCGTTCCGACAAAGCTAAGTGAGAGAAAGGCGGTTTACCTGAGCAGGGAGACGCAGGAACGTGCCGACTTCATCGTTCGCAGGTTGGGTGACAGGGGTAGCAATCTTTCAAGTTTCGTGGAGAACATCGTGCGCATCCATTTGGGGGAATACGGTGAGGATGTAGAGAAATGGAGAAAACTGTGAACCGCAAGAAAATGGTCGAGGGGTTTCAGAAAAAGGAACACCTCTTTCACTCAAAACCCTCGACACTTTTCAGAGAGTAAGGCAACGAACTTTTGCTAAAAACACTGAATGGTGGGAACGCTACGAACGCAGTTAGATACTGAATGCACGGCATTCGCTTTTAATAACCAAAACGCTTTATGCGTAAACGTTTCGTTAGCTGACATTGCAAGACGTCAGTTTGTACCCACAAACTGCTCTTGCTCCCCTTGTCAGACAGTCGGGGAGATTAGACCGTAATCACTCCGTTCTCATCGGTCAGCATTCAGGAATTAAGAAATAACAAACCATCTACAATGATAAATTTTCAAAGAAACTTATATGAAAAGATACAAGGGAAAAACTGCCCGATGGCAGCAACAGACTAAGGAAGAACAGCGGATGAACAAGACGGAGTTCATCAAGGTAAGATGTACCTTAGAGGAAAAGCAACGTATCAAGTCAAAAGCGGAAAGCACAGGGCGGAAGTTCTCCGACTACTGCCGTGAGATACTCCTTAACGGAGAAGTAACAGCTGTTCCCAAGATGACAGACAATGAGAGGGAAGCCATTGCCATTCTTCAACATACAGGAAGGTTCTACGGACAGGTTTCCAATCTCATCAAAGTCAAGGACGAAAGATGGGTACTCATCACAAAGAACCTTTCCTTATGTGCCAAAGAAGCATTTAAGCGGTTTTACGACCCTCATTTTCGTGTGGATGATGAGGTATATAAGGTCTTAAATCTGAAGAGAGATGATAGGTAAATGTAAGGCGATAGCCCACGGCAGCACGGCTTTGGACTATATTTTTAGAGAAGGTAAGCTCGGCTATCGGCTTGCCTTCCACAATCTTTGCAGCAGGGAACCGAAGGCAATCTATGAGGAAATGAAAGTGATCAGCGACTACAACAGCCGTTGCAGGAACAAGTTTCTCCGTATCGAAATCGGCATCGCACCGCAGGATGAGAAAAAACTGCCCGTGTCCGAACTGATGCGGATAGCCCATCTGTTTGCCAAGCGAATGGGACTTGACAACCATCAATGGGTGGCGGTAACGCACAAGGACACCGACAACAGACACATTCACATCATCGTCAACCGCATCAGTCTGTACGGAGAAGTCTATGATACCACTTTTGTGAGCAACAGGGCAGCAAGGGTGGCGGAGGAAATCAGTCGGGAGAAAGGCTTGACCATCGCAAAGGAGGTCAAGGCGAAAAAGCAGCATCAGGAGCCAAAAGCCAGTCCAATAAGAGAGCAGACAAAACAGCAAGTACAACAAATCTGCTATGCCCTGCTTGACAAGTACAAAGGTATAGGTATCACCGGGCATTCCATGTTCCTTTACGAGTTGAACAAGAACGGCATTACCATAGAGCGTATGAAGAACAAGCAGGGCAAGGTCTATGGTTTGAAGTTCTCATACGGAGAACATACATTCAAGGCATCCGAAATCGGCAGAGAGTTCGGCTACCGTTCTTTGCAAAAGAATTTTGAACCAACTAACAAGGAAGAGTCAAGGAAACCACATCAAACAGTACAAGAGCCAACAGACAAGAACAAATATCCCGATACAGGTTATCAACTCATACCTCCAAGCCGCTCCTCAATTTCACGAGACAATGACACACCACAAGTGCAGAATCCCATTGGTGCGGTGGCAGACACCATCGTTAGCGCAGCCGATGAAGTTGTGGAAGAGTTAGGCGATTTGATTACACCTACTACGCAAGGCAATGACTATGCCGAAGCTGCGTGGCAGCGCAAGCTCAGGAACCAAGCCAACAAAAAGAAGAAAAGAGGACGTGGATTATAATCCCATTCCAACGAAAGACTGCATTACAAAAATGCAGAAAGAAGAATATCTCATCAAAAACGCTTGTTATTCGCCAGCAAAGTATTATCTTTGCAAACAGAATAACAAGCGTTCTTTGTTAGGCAGAAAACAGCGGAGCCAGGTAGTTCGCTCGTTTCCAAATCGTTACCTGTTTAGTTATACTAACAAGGTAACTTCTTTATTTTCAATAAGTTGTATTTTAAGAATTATCTTGCCTTGCAAGTAAGGCTCACTTGCTCAACGACTGAACCTTAATCCCAATTCGGTCATTAGAGACCAAAGAGATTGCGTCTGATTATCTGGGCAGATTGTTTAGCGTTTTTTCGCAGATGTAGCGGGCTACTTCAAGAGAAAACGATGAACAAGCAGCCGATAAGCAGATACAAGCCCTTGGGAAGTGAAAAATAAAAGAAAAAGGAAACCCTAACGGTCTAATGTCCGATTTGGGTTAATCCCAAGAAGAATTAACAAATATAGCAATTCGATGAAAATAACACTTTTTTATATTCTCACTCACACGCATCTAAAAGTGTGATAAGTTCTTCTTGGGTATTGGCAATTTTAATATAATCAGTGTAATGCCCACGGATGAAGCCTTGATTTTGAAGGAATTCTAATGTTTCAATGAGCGGATGCCAAAAGTCTTTGACATTGTAGAGAATGGTCACTTTTTGGTGATAGCCAATGGTAGATGAGGCTGCAACAGTGAAGATTTCGTCGAGCGTACCAATACCACCAGGAAGGGCTACAAAAACATCGCTTTGCAGCATCATAATATCTTTACGGTCAGAAAGATTGTCGCAAGGAAACTCTATGTCGATATACTTACTTTTCTTTCCACCCTGTTCCACAATCTTCGGCACAACACCAATGGTCGTACCGCCCGCTAAATGGGTGGAACGACCGATACATTCCATCAGACCGATGTTACAACCGCCATAAACGGCAGTATGTTTTTTGCTTCCTATCCATTCGCCCAAAGCCTCTGTGAGGCGAAAGAAATCAGCATCTATATTGTCGTTAGCCGAACAAAACACACCTATTTTCATTTTTTATCGTTTTATGACTTACGCCTATCCGCCTTGAGAATAAGGCGCAAACTTTGTTTGTAATTAAAATAATTCCACATCCAGTTCAGAAGAATGACCACCTTGTTCTTCACACCTAAGATGGGACGAAGATGCACTACCAACCAAAGCACCCACGCAGAAAGTCCGCCAAACTTCCGATTGCCTATTTCTGCCACGGCACATTTACGTCCGATGGTTGCCATTGAACCAAGATTTTTGTATTTGAAAGGTTCTAACGCCTTTCCCTTGAGCAAACGTTTAAGGTTCTTTCCTACGTTTTGGGCTTGTTGCAACGCCACCTGTGCCACCTGCGGATGACCGTAAGGATAAGCCTCATCGCCTTCAACGAGTGCTTGATCGCCAACAGCAAAGATATTGTCGTAGCCTCTCACCTTATTATATCTGTCGGTCAAGAGCCGCCCACCACGTCCGATGGTTTCTTTTGCAAATCCCGAAAAGACATTTGCCGTAATACCACTGACCCAAATAATGGTTTTCGAAGGTATGGGGTCGGCTCCTTTGAGGAAGAGTTTGCCGTCTTTGCAATCCACAGCAAACGTACTGGGAATAATTTCTACCCCCAATTCACGCAAAAACAGCTCCGCACGGAGCGATGATTGGGGCGACATGGTTTTGAGCAAACGATCATCGGCATTGACCAAATAGATTTTCATTTTTGAACTATCAAGATCGGGATAATCGCGCGGAATGATTTTCTTTTGCATCTCTGCCAACGCACCTGCAATCTCAACGCCCGACGCACCTCCACCAACGACAACAATGTTGAGCAATGACTGGCGTTTTTCTTCATCGTCTTCAGTTTCGGCTTTTTCCAAATTTTCAAGTATCGTGTTGCGCAAACGCATACTCTCAGAAACGGTTTTCATCGGTAAGCTGTTGGTAGCAATGGTTTCACTGCCAAAGAAATTGGTCGTAGCACCAGCAGCAAAAACCAAATAATCATAACCAATTTCGCCAATGCTTGTCTGTACCTTTCTCCGTTCGGCATCCACACCTTCCACAGATGCCATGCGAAAAAAGAAATCTTTCTTCCCTTGGAATATGCGGCGAAAAGGAAATGCAATACTACTGGGTTCCAATCCAGCCGATGCCACTTGATAAATGAGTGGGGGGAACTGATGATAATTGTTTTTATCGATCAAAACCACTTGATAATCGGTCTTTAAAAGCGTGTAAGCCAGTTCCAAACCAGCTATTCCTCCGCCCACAATGACCACGCGTTGCTTTTCGCTTCGTGAGATGTTTGCCTTCATATTTAAAAATCTTTTTACCTTTCCTTAATCCATTGACTGCAAAGGAATGCACAATAGCTTCCTCAACTGCGCCAATTTTCACTGCAAATGTACAGCTTTTATAGAAGAAACATTATCAAGAAACGAAGGAAGTGCAAATATTTTAAAGGAAAATAACATTTTACAGGTGTATATCTGACATTTATATGAAGCAAGAATGGAGAAACGAGAGAAAATTTGTAAAATAACACTACATTTTCTTTTGCATTTTTTGTCTTGTCCGCTTTTTTTCTTATCTTTGCAGCCGAATAGACAATTAGTCGTTATTAAAGTTAATTATTTGAGTTAGTAAAAAAGGAAAAACTTTAAGTGTAAAGGTTATGACGAGCACGGTGCAGGGATGCAGCGTGCTTTTCATTATTCAGGAAGGTTGTTTTTCTTACGTGATTAGTGCTGGTATTGAGAACGTTTTTGTTAAGCCAGATGAACAATGAAAAACGAGGTACGATGTTTTTACATTGTCATGGTGAAAAAACGGCTAAACGAAGTTGAACGTTTTTGTCAAGCCAAATGAGCAGTGAAAAACGAGGCACGAAGTTTTTACATTGCCATGACGAAAAAACGACTAAATAAAATTGAACTTTTCATTTATTTTCTTGATTTTTAGAGTATTTCATCGTACCTTTGCAGCCGAAAAACGATATTTAGTCGCTCAGTGGCTTTTGAGCATTCATTTCACCAAGCCTTTTCAGGCAAGGAACAGCAAACGTTTTTGCGTGATTTTTCGTAAAACAGAACTGGAACAAAAAGCCAATAATGTGTCTTTAAGTGGGTTCGTTCAGCGACAAAATATCGATATTTGATAATAGTAAAACTGACGAATTTTGAAAACATTTGAAGAATTAGGCGTTAGCGAAGAGATTCGCAAAGCCATTGAAGAATTGGGCTTTGAACATCCAATGCCTGTACAAGAAGAAGTTATCCCCTATTTGCTCGGCAATCAAAATGATGTCATTGCTTTGGCACAAACAGGCACTGGCAAGACAGCTGCATTCGGTATTCCACTTTTGCAACGCATTGACACAAGTCGGAAGGAAACGCAAGCCATTGTCTTGAGCCCTACAAGAGAACTCTGTTTGCAAATAGCCGATGACTTGAAAGACTTCGGGAAATATGTTCCCCATCTTCACATCGCTGCCGTCTATGGTGGTGCGTCGATTGAAGCACAAATCAAACAGCTTGCCAAGGGAGTCCAAATCATTGTTGCAACACCTGGTAGGCTCATCGACTTGATGAAAAGAGGAAAAGCGAAGTTAGACAATGTCTACAATGTGGTATTCGATGAAGCCGACGAAATGCTCAACATGGGCTTTCAAGAGAGTATCACCGAAATCCTTGTTAATATTCCAGAGGACCGCAACACATTGCTTTTCTCTGCCACGATGAGCCGTGAGGTGGAGCGAGTAGCAAAGGGCTATTTGCATGATTACAAAGAAATTGTGGTAGGTTCACGCAACGAAGGTGCTGAAAACGTAAATCACGTTTACTATCTTGTAAATGCAAAAGACAAGTATCTTGCCCTGAAACGCATCGTTGATTTCTATCCAAAAATCTTCGGTATTGTTTTTTGTCGTACGAAGGTGGAAACACAAGAAGTGGCCGACAAGCTCATCAAGGATGGTTATAACGCAGAATCGTTACATGGCGACCTCTCACAACAACAGCGCGACCTCACGATGCAGAAGTTCCGCACGCACGTTACGCAATTGCTTGTGGCAACAGACGTAGCAGCACGTGGGTTGGATGTAGATGATTTGACGCATGTGATCAACTATGGTTTGCCCGATGATGTTGAAAACTACACCCACCGTTCGGGCAGAACAGGGCGAGCTGGAAAGAAGGGTACATCAATTTCCATCATTCACACACGAGAGAAGTTTAAGGTTCGGAACATAGAGAAAATCATTGGTAAAAGTTTTGTAGACGGAACATTGCCCACAGCAGAAGAAATATGCAAGAAACAACTCTTCAAAACAATGGACAACATTCTCAAAACCGATGTAGACGAAGAGCAAATAGCCCCCTATGTGGAGGACATCAACCGCCAATTCGAGTTTATTGATAAAGAGGAGGTGATGAAAAAGATTATTACCGTTACCTTCGGACGCTTCCTTGACTATTATAAAAACGCACCAGAAATAGAGAAGCCCACTTCAGGACGCAGCGGAAGAGAAGAGCGGAGCAGACAGAGAGAGGGTGGTCGCAGTGTGCGAAAGGCTGAGTCGGGCTACAAACGTTTGTTTATCAACCTTGGAAAAAGCGATGGTTTCTATCCTGGTGAGGTGATGCAATTCATCAACAAGCATGTGCAGGGACGGCAGGAAGTGGGACATATTGACCTGTTGCAACGCCAAAGCTACATAGAAGTACCAGAGAAAGATGCTAAGAAAGTGATGCGCGCACTCGATGGACTTACACATAAAGGACGGAAGGTGCGTTGTAACGATGCTGAAGAGGGTGGAAACCGTCGTAGCAACAATACCAACAAACGAGAAGAACAACGCAGAAACGCTCCAGAAAAAAAGAAAGGGCGCGAACGCAACGCTCGCACCCCGTTTGATGATTACGACTTTATGTCGAACAGGAAATTCAAAAAAGACGATTGGAAGGATTTAATGAAAACCGAAGTCCCTACACTCAAAGGAGAAGAACCTGATTTTTCGGAAGAGGGATGGGCACGCAGACGACCCAAGAAGAAATAAGGAGATTTCCATTCATATCCTTTTTCATCCAAGCAAAGAAATAAGCGAATATGATTTCCGCCTTTCTCGTTGAACGAGAAAGGCGATTTAAATTTAAGAACTATTATCTGCAGTATTTTTTTTAGGACATCCCTTTATCGCCCACCCGTTAAAATCGACAAGAAACGAGGACATAGCCGATGGAGCAAAGCATGTATTCCCGCACCCAAGAAAAGCATAAGAATGGGCGAAAACAAATAGATTGCAATTGCTTCTGTAGCGGTGTGAGGGACAAGTAAGTTCGTCTTAAATAGCCAAAGTAATGCGCCTAAGAATAGTGTGTGGTAGGCAAAAATAAAGAAACTTGCATCGGAAAGAAAATGCGGAATGACATCGGTTGTTTTATTTTGTTGAAGTCGATAGTCTACGAACCTCGTTGTCATCCCAATGATAAAGATTATCAATCCAGCATACATCAAATTCAGACTACCCACTTGATGTGCAAAGATGGCAAAAAACATTCCCACCCATAGCAATGGGCGCATTGTTGTGGCTACACATTGCTTACTTACACCAAAATAAGCTCCAAAGGAAAAGAAAAGAAATCCTTGAAAACTGATACCAGGAACATTATCAACCCATTTTGAGGCATAAAGCAATGCCATAAAAAGCAAAATCGGAATTTCTTTGCGCAACTTCGATAAACGACTGAGCAACAGATAGATTACCGGTGAGCAAAGCGTTATTACCATCAAATCTCTGATAAACCAAAACTGAATGGCAACAGGTGTTGCTTTTCCTCCCTGATGACCTATCAAGCTGATGTCCCAAAATGCCAATAGCCAATCAGTTAAATTGAAATCTTGAATGGGTTTGTCGATAGTGGCAGTCCACCCTGGTTTCATTGCCTCCACCAATGAGAGGCCAAAAAGATAAATCAAGTTCCAAAGTAGATAGGGAATGAGGAGTGTAAAGACACGACTCTGCAGTTTTCGGAGATAAAAATGTCGGCTGAAAGTACCCTCTCGAAAGAAAAGAAGTCCACTAATGAAGAAGAAAAAAGGATTAGCTAAAAGGGCAATTGTGTTAGAAAGAAAGTCAATGAATGCACCAACTGTTGGTAAAGTTGCATTCGACGAGATTGTCGCATCTCCCCAAAAGGCGTTCCATGCTTCGCTAACGCCATAGAAATTAGAATGTATGAGCAATACAAAAAACACCAATGGTAGTCGCAAGAGTGAAATTACTTGCGACTGCACATTGGCATTGTTCATTCTGATTTTCATTCTTCCGCTTAACCTTCCGACAACAATTTAGCTGCCATCTCACGTCCCAAACGCCAACATTCAGCTTTCGTCTCCTCCGTTAGCGACTGACGCATCTCAACAGGCTCACCCACTTTCTCGAAAAGTTTATGTTTTTCGTTCCAATCACCAATAGCGGCAACAGCCCTACTTGCCCATCCATAGGATCCAAACCAGCCCAGATAATGATTTTTCACATCGTGGTTGGCAATTTCAGAAAGCAATACTTCCATTTCGTGATAAAGTCCGTTGTTATAGGTGGGAGCACCAAGTATTAAGCCTCGGTAACGGAAGATGTCGCGAAGAATATAACTATGATGTGTCTTTGATATGTTATACATCACAATGTTTTTCACACCTGCCAACGAAGCAGCTCTGGCAATCTGTTCGGCAACGCGCTCCGTGTTTCCATACATGGTTCCGTAGCAAATAACCAAGCCGGGGTCGGTTTCATATTTCGACATTTTGTCGTACAATGCGATAACCTTTTCAACTTCTTTTTTCCATACAGGTCCGTGGGTTGAGCAAATGTAATCGATCTTCAAACCTGCCAATTTCTTCAAAGCATTTTGCACAGGTGTTCCGTATTTACCAACGATGTTTGAATAGTAGCGAATCATTTCTTCCCAACACCAGTCTGTATTGATTTCTTCATCAATCAATCCACCGTTCAACGCCCCAAAACATCCGAATCCATCGCCAGAGAAAAGCACATCGCTTTCGTCTTTGTAAAGCGTCATCATCGTTTCAGGCCAGTGCACCATAGGTGTCATAAAGAACTGAAGCGAACCTGCACCAATCTCCATCGTTTCCCCATTTTTCACTTCGATGGTGTTTTCCTTGATGCCATAGAAGCCTGAAAGTAAATCGAACGACTTTTTGTTACCGATAACTTGAATGTCGGGGTAGTATTGTTTCAATAAAGCAATCGCACCAGAGTGGTCTGGCTCCATGTGATGCACTACCAAATAATCAATCTTCCGTTCACCAATCACTTCCCGAATATTTTCCAAGAACTGTACAAAGAAGTCTACTTCCACTGTGTCTATAAGCACAACCTTCTCGTCATCAATAAGATAAGAGTTGTAGCTAACACCATTTGGCAGAGGCCACAACCCTTCAAAAAGTGATTTATTGCGGTCGTTCACACCGACATAATAAAGTTTATTGGTTATCTTTATCATAAAATTATTTTTAAAGTTTGATTTCTTTCCATCTCCGTGTTTTCTCATCAGCCATTCAGGGATTTAAGTGCTTATGACCATTTGTGTGCTTCAGCATAACACGCTGAAGTTGAGCAAACGAGAAAATTATGTGCAAATATACCACAAATCGAACACATTTCAAAATAAATTAAGTAATTTTGCAAACGTATATGGCATATAACACTGCACAACTGAAAAATGGTCTGCGCATCATTCATCTACCATCAACTTCGGAGGTGGTTTATTGTGGCTATGAAATCAACGTAGGAGCTGCCAACGAAAGCAACAGGGAGGAAGGAATGGCACATTTCTGCGAACACATGACTTTCAAAGGAACCGAACGAAGAAGTAGTCTTGACATTCTAAAAGCCTTAGAAAACGTGGGTGGTGATTTAAATGCCTACACCACAAAGACCACCACTGTTTATCATTCTGCCATCCTAAAGCATCATTTTTCTTTAGCTGTTGATTTGCTTTCTGATATTGTTTTCCATAGCATTTATCCTCAAACAGAAATCGACAAAGAAGCGGCAGTCATTTGCGATGAAATAGAATCTTATAACGACAGCCCAGCCGAACTTATCTATGATGATTTTGAAAACCTCATTTTCAAAGAACATCCACTCGGACACAGCATCTTAGGAAAAGCAGATGATGTTCAGCAATTTACTTCTTTTGATGCACAACGCTTCACACAAAGGTTTTACAGACCCGAAAATGCCGTATTCTTTGCTTACGGGGATATTGATTTTTCTGTATTGATAGACCTTCTTGAGAATGCCACAAGCAACATTCCACATCCGAGAGTTCCTCATTTTCAATGGACAGAAGATGCAACAGCTGCTTTCGATGGCATAGCCATTTATCAACCCAGCCACACTCTCATATCAAAAAACACCCACCAAGCCCACGTAATGATTGGAAACAGAGCCTATGACGTGCATAACAGGCGACGCATCAGTCTCTATTTGCTCAACAATATACTAGGCGGGGCTGCCATGAGTTCTCGTTTAAACCTCTCACTACGTGAAAAAGAAGGATTGGTTTACACCGTGGAAAGCTTCATGACAGCTTTTAGTAAGACGGGAATATGGGGTATTTATTTCGGTTGCGATCCAAAAGATGTAGAGCGGTGTTGCAGACTTGTTCACCAAGAATTAAACCGCTTGATGCAGGAGAAGCTCACCGAAACAGAACTGTGCGTTGCCAAACAGCAAATCAAAGGACAAATAGGTATCGCCAATGATAACAGAGAGGCTTTTGCATTAGGTTTTGGACATAGCTACTTGCATTATGGTTGGGAGAAAAATACCCAAATGCTCTACGACCAGATTGATGCCATCACTTCCGATGATCTCATCTGCGTTGCACAAGATCTTTTTGTGCAAGACCGATTAACCACACTCGTTTATTGTTAATCCTTTTATCAAATAAGACTATTTTGTAGTGCAATGTCCAACTGAAGTTTAGCCATGAAACACACAAAATAAAAAATGGTAGCCATACAAGACAGCTACCATCGTCATCCTAAATAAATCAATTACCTTTGATTTTTCTTTCAATTCTGTTTTTATTTGTTTTCTCCTCAAAGAAACGAAAAAAATGCCTATCGTTTAATCCAAATCGGTCATTAGACCGCTTGGGGTTCTTTTTATCTTATTCATTCACTTCCCAACCGCTCGCATCCGCTTTTCGGCTTTTTCTTTAACGTTTTCGCTTGAAGTAGCCCGCTACATCTACGAGAAAACGATGAGCAACCTGCGCTGACAATCAGATACAATCCCTTTGGTCTCTAATGACCGAATTGGGTTTAATTGCCAATGAGTTCAAAAACGTGGCTTGTTCCGTCGTTACTCGACAATACATCAATGCCTACTTTCATCAAATAGTCGCCACTGAAAGTTTTGCCATCGATTGTGCTGTCAGATGTTTTGCCAACAGGTAGGTTTGTTTCTTTCAGTGTATAAAGCCGGTTGGCATCCAATCCCTGCATTTTTACACGAGGAAGGGGTTCTTTGTAGCGAGGATGCAAGTTGTAGGCGAAAAGCACTGCGCTTCGTTTATCATCCGAAACATACCCCACCGCCATATGGTTGCTTTCAAATGGTGAGAGCAAGCGGTATTGTGTGCCTTCGAGGATAATGGGTTTGAGACGTACATAATTCTTAACTGCCGTTTGGCAAAACGCATAATCCTCTTTACTGAGATGCTTCAAATTTATATCGAAGCCCAATTTGCACATAGAGGCAACGTCTACTCTGAATTTCACACTACTCTTTCGGTTCCAATCCGTTACATGAGCAGCCATGGCTTTGGCTGGAAAGAATTTGCTCATTGCCCATTGAATGTATAAACGCTCAAAAGGGTCGGTGTTATCGGAGCACCAAAATTCTGTGAAATATTTCAATGCCTCGTAATCGCTGCGTGCACCACCACCCGAACAAAGCATCATTGGGAGGTTGGGGTATTTTGCTTTCACACGCTCCAAGACCTTGTAAATACCTCGAACGTGGTCAATGTAAAGGTTGTTTTGCGCTTCTTTCAGATAGGGCGAATAGATATTTGTGATGGGCGAATTACAATCCCACTTGAAATAGGCAATTTCTGGATTCTCAGTCATTAATTGATCGATGACACCAAAAACATAGTCTTGCACCTTTGGATTAGAGAGGTCTAACACCAATTGATTGCGATAATAATAGGTATCGCGGTTGGGCTGCATGATGACCCAATCGGGATGTTGCTCAAAGAGTTCGCTCTTTGGGTTCACCATTTCAGGTTCAATCCAAATACCAAACTTCACCCCTGCCTTTTTAGCTGCTTGCGTGAGTGATGGAATACCATTGGGCAGCTTACTACGGGTGGGTGTCCAATCGCCAAGTCCTGCGCGGTCGTCTTTGCGAGGATATTTGTTGGCAAACCATCCGTCATCGAGCAAAAACATATCCACTCCCAAGTCTTTAGCATCCATCATTAAGTCTGCCAAGAGATTTTCATTGAAATCAAATGCTGTATTTTCCCAGTTGTTCAGAAGGGTGAGGCGGTCGCCTTTACCGTCTCTCAACTGATGGCGTCTTGCCCAATTGTGCAGATTGCGACTTGCTTTACCTACACCTTCATTGCTCAAAGTGAAGATAAATTCTGGTGTTTTAAAAACTTCATTGGCTTTCAAACGATAGGCAGAGGCATAAGGATTGATACCCGGCAAGATACGCAAACCACCGACGTTGTCTACTTCAAAAGTGCATTGGAAATTACCTGTCCAACCAATTGTTCCTAACAGAACCTTACCTTCTTTCTCTCTGGCTTCATGTTCGAAACCCAATTCAAAGAAAGGATAACTTTGCATCGCTGCACGTGTTCCTAACTTCGTATCGATTATTTTTTTACCAAATCTCAATTCTTGCGTTGCGGGCTGTGCTTCTCTTGCCCAATCGCCTTGATAATTGGTCAAAAAATAGCCGATTTCATCGAAATAAAGTGCACCACTGGCATAACGCCAAAGTGTGATAGGAGCTTTTTCTTTATGGGAGATTTCGCTCCACAACTTGATAACGTCTTCTTGTTCATAAGTTGCATAGTGCAGGGTTACGTTGAGCGGATATTTATTATCCGAAAGGCGTATGACAGTTTCGGTCCCTCCATCAATGGCTTTTTGCTCCACACTTTGGAAATAAAGATAGGTGCTTAAATTCCCATCGGCATGGGTGACAGCCAATGCGGGTTCAAAGAAATCTTCACCACCCGACCCCATATAGGCTTCGTGTCCACGTTCGCTAATACTTCCGTCCGACCCTGCATAACGAAACCATTGGAAAGCTTGCAAGTCGGTATTGCCTGAAAGGCGTTCGCCGAGGTAGACTTGATAAAGCCTACCTTTTGGCGAAACCTGTAAGATGAGATCGGTGTTGTTGGTGCGAATACGAATGTTTTGTTTCTCTTGCGCAAAAACAACCGAAGAGAGTGTCAGCAAAAATGCCATTAAACCAATCTTAAACATAAGGCATGTTCTAAAAATTTCTCGCAAATTCATTTTTTTTATATCCTACAAAGGAAATTGAACCTGCTCCTTTAAAGTGAAAGTTGATGTATCTTGATGTTTTTAAAGGCAGTCTTACCGCCATTGCTGTAAAAGTCAATATCCTTGTAGGCTTCCGTTGGGAAAACAAGGTTGGTCATTGAGATGCGACCACCATCCACGAAGATTTCAACCGAGCATTTATCAACAAACACATTCAAGTGATAGGTCTTGCCTTCGCAAAGGTTGAGCGGTGCCCATGTACCAAGTGCGAAGTCATTTTTGTAGTTGATGGAGTTCTTTTTGCGGAACGTATCCTTCACTTCGCGGTGTTCGTGAATATCAAATTCACGTTCAATGTCATGTGGAACGGCACGATTCCCAAATTCGGTGAGTCCGCTTTCTGTTCTGTCCATAACGAGTTTGCCCGCAGCCAAGTCAAGATAGATGTCCACCTTTTCTCCTTTTTCATTGTAAAGCACAAATCCAGCACGCTTGCTTTTACCTGGTGTGATGTCTACTTCCACTTCAAAGGCGTTGTCTTTGCTTTCAGACACATTTTTGAATGTAGCTTTTTGGTTTACAGTCTGATCTTTAATTGTGTGAGTATTCTTGCGCAATGCTTTCACTTCTGGCACTACGTTGGAAGCCATATAGATTTCGCCATCTTTGCTAAAGAGCGATAATTCACGTGGGAGGGTGTTCGCTCCACGATATTGTTTGATAGGCGTGATGTTTGCATATTGCCAGTTGCTCATCCATGCAATGCCCAATGTTCTGCCTTCAACACCTGAAAACGTTACCGTAGCATAATGGTCTTTACCCCAATCAAGGAATTTTGCCACCTTTGGCTTGGTGTCTGGAATGAAATTCTTACCATCAAAGTCACCGATGAAATATTCCGTAGCACTACCACCAAACAAACAGCCAGGGTTGATATTTACGATCATAACATACTTCTTGTGGTTAGGATTACCGTCAACGGGCAACTCAAAGAAGTCGGGACATTCAAATTGATTGGGTTGTGCGCCATAGCCTTGTCCGAATGCACCAACATAATCCCATTTCTTCAAATCGCTTGAAGCATAAAAGCGCATCTCTTTGTCGGCAGATACAATCATGTACCATTTTTTTACAGGCTCATACCAAAACACCTTAGGGTCACGGAAGTCTTTCAAACCATCGAAAGGCGTGAGCACGGGATTGCCTTCATACTTCGTGAAATGGTAACCTCCATCCGTACTGTAGGCAATGCCTTGTGTTTGTCCTTTGTCGTTGGCGTAGGTAAAAGCTGCAACAATGGCGTCTTTTCCGTAGCCTGCCGTACCATTCTTGTCCACCACCGCACTACCAGAAAAGATATGTCCCAGTGGGTCGCGTGTAAGTGTGGGGGCAACTTGTTTCCAATGCACAAGATCGGTGCTGATGGCGTGTCCCCAGTGCATGTTGCCCCACTTTGACCCGTAAGGGTTGTATTGATAGCATAGGTGATAAACACCATCTTTATAGAACATACCATTGGGATCGTTCATCCATCCGTAGGGTGGCGTATGGTGATAAGAAGGGCGATAGAAATCAGTATTGGCTATGCTCCATTCATTCGACAACTTCATTTGGTTGTTTTTCAACGCAAGTGCGGTAGTTGGCAAACCAAGGATTTTCACCACAGAGGTTTCACCTTCATTGAGTTTGAAAGGCACATAGTAGTCGATGGTGTCTTGCGCCAAACGAATGTCCATCCATGTGTCGTCTTTCTTTTGATTGTCAAGAAGCACCTTACATTCGCTTTTTTCTTCTTCGATGGGCAGCAAGAGATACTTCGTTGATTGCTCTATGCGCACGATGGTTGTATCGCCCTTATGCGAAAGGGTCATTTTTTGTGCCACGCTTGGCATGGTGATACATGCCAAAGCAGTGCAGATGAGAATTTTCTTTGTTTTCATTGTCAAGGAGTTTTATTGTTTAGAACTTAACAGAGGCGTTGAACTCTACTGTGAATGGACGCAAGTAGCTACCTGTCATCAACACATCTTTAATACCTTTTGCTTCGTTGCGTGTAATGAGTTCAGCTCCAGCAATGCTACCTTTCGCACCCGTTTGGTTCAGGAAGTTCACAACCGTGCAACCCAAAGCGAGCTTTTTATTCACTTGCCAGTTCAATCCTCCAAAGGTTTCCCAACGACCATTGAAGAAATAGGCATCGTTGATGTTTGCATAGGTCTTGCTGAAATATCTAAAGCTGGTCCAAATCCTCAAGTCTTTGGTAATCATATAGCTGGGGTCAAATTCGAGCACGATGCGTGGGATCTCTGCCACGATGTTGCCCGTTGCATTGATGTTACCCACATAACCATCAGAGAAAGTTACCGAAGTTTCATATTTCTTATATGTTGGACGTTGATAGGTGAAGAGGAAGTGAATATCAAGTCCTTTCACGGGACGAGCAACAACGTCTGTTGTCCATCCGATGGTTTGGATGTCATAAGTAAGAGGTGCTGCGAGAATTTCGCCGCTGTGCTGAAGGTTTAGCGTGCTGTTATTGTTGGTCTTTGAGATGTATGAGAAGAGCGATGTGAGGCTCAACCAATCATTGTTATAGTAGATACCGACGCGTCCCAATGGCACTGAAATTTTATCCGTATTAGGCAATGTTGCAGGCGAGAAGGCTTCAAACTTAGGATGCTGAACGATGTAGGTGAAATCACCCGTTAAGCCAAATTGTTGATTGATTTTATAAGTAGCTGCCAATGAGAAGTCGTAGTTGAACCAATTATAGTTTAATGGTGTGGGTGCGATGGTTGTCCCGTCGGGAGCGGTTGCACCGATATAATAGCCTGCAAAACGACCCACATAATTGCCTGCCGCATTCTTCACTGCCAAGTTGCGACCACTTAATGTTTGGTATTCAAAGCGTGCGCCATAGTAGAGGTTGAGTTGCGGGAGAACATCCCAATCGTGGGTGAAATAAAGTGCAAGTTTGTTTTCCTTACCTTTATAATATTCTGACGCATTCTTGTTGTAGTCATAGAAATAACCGCTACGTTGGTTGGCATCGTAAAGACGCACTGCATATTCACCATTCATCGGTACGCTTTGATCATACATGGTTGTGTTTGAAGAATAGTCTACATTATAATACCATTCGTTCAAACCAATGCGCAACGTAGAGTTGCGATACTTTTTCCACAATTCAGATGTGAGCATAAACTCACGCACATCACCAGCGTTCAAACAAGACATGCGCGATTGAACATATTCGCCTGTGTAGCTATTCAAACTGCCATCGAGCGAGCGATAGCGGTAATCATAGGCGCTGTTGCCTTTTACTTTCATGAGGCTCATTGGGCTTTGATAAACCAATGCGCCATGGGCATGGGCATAACGAACACTTGTGTTCCATGAAAGTCCCTTGCCAAAGTCATATTGGTTGAGCAACGTGATTTGACTGTTTTTGTTTCTGATGGCGTCATAAAGCGAGGTTTCTTCCATCTTACCTGTGCGAATGTCGAGATACGAAATGTTTGCATCGGTTGGCAAATAAGATGTTGTTCCGAGCTTGAAACCACCATATTCCTTCACACTGCCGTCGCCCACATAAATGAAAGGTGCCGATTGGGTGGCATAGGTGTAAACGGGATGACTGTTGGCGAAAGTGTAAATGGCGGTGAACTGTCCTTTGCCTTGTGCGTAGGTCTTTGAAAGTGCAGCCTTGTAAATTTGTGTGCGGTCTTGCAAGTTCGATGATTTAATTTTAAACGTACCGGGGTCGAAGTCTTGATACATACTTGCGCTGTAGCCCCAGCCGTTGCCAAACATGCCATTCAGATTCAGCGACACTTCTTGCATACCGAAATGATTGGTTTTGTAGTTAAAAGTTCCGTTGAAACCAGAGTTTCCAAGTTGGGTAAATGAGTTCACTGCATAACCAATGTTACCCGTTGTTATCGCTGTTTCAGATATTTTCAACAATCCCTGATGGCTCAAACTTGCATCGCCACGCCAAAGCGTATTAACGCTGCGTGGGTTTGTTGCATAGGTTACAGGCAATCCGTTTTCCAACACATTCACGTCTGCCGAAGGCAAACCTATTTGTATTTCACGAGGACCGTTGGCACTGGCAGCGTTGAGCATCACGTTGCGATTGCTTTCTTCTTTACTATTCTTCTTGTCTGATTGTGCTTGTGCGCTAAGCCCTACTAACGAGAGCAAACCTACAAGAAGGAGTGATCCTGAAGTCAATGGTTTTAAATAATGTTGTTTCATAAATCTTAAATTTGTAATAGCGATTTAGTCATTTTTGGGCAAAATAACTAACTTTTCACCATTTAGTCGCATTCCTTTCTGTTCAAAGAGTGTAACTTTTAATGCAACGATATGTTTTTTATGTGTTTTTCAATAAATTTTATAGCTTTGACTCAATTTTCCTTGTCCTGATATGAGAATTCCGATATCAATGCGATGCTTTTGATATAATGTCTTACACAATAAAACAGAAGGGCTATAAATGAAGTAATCGCCTCTATTCACATAGAGACGATTACAACGACTAATAATATAACTCAAATAACATAACTATTAAAAACCTTCAAATTTTATTTACGCAGTTAAGATTAGCTTGTTCTTGTTGTTTGCAAAGTTAGAATATTTGCAAACGCTTACCAAATATTTTTTTTCAAAACAATTTCTATTTTCCGTCATATAGGAATTACTGATGTGACTTTCTCTGTTTCGGTCACATTTACCCTGTTTTAGGAATTCTAAAAAAGTGGTTTTTCCCTGTTTTAAAAATCAATTCTTGTTTCATTTCTGAAACATCGTTGAAATCGGCAATTTTCAGAACGAAAAAACCCAACTTTTAGCGATTTCATCGAAAAACGACTAAACGAAATGGAATGTTTTTTCTTCTATTCTCAAGTAAGCCTCACTTAGAAAACAAATGAGGCTTACTTACAATGCAACTGAACCTCATTTGAAATGCAAGTATAGTATGTTCATTAAACAACGTTTTTGTTAAGCCAGATGAACAATGAAAAACGAGGCACGATGTTTTTACATTGTCATGGTGAAAAAACAGCTAAACGAAGTTGAACGTTTTTGTTAAGCCAGATGAGCAAGGCTCAGATGAAAATAAATGCTTTTTAGGCTCTGTAAAGAAAAGGCAACAATGAAAATAGAATTATCCCAAAACTTGTTTGTACCTTTGCAAAAAAAGCAATGAAATACCTACTTGTTTCCGATATTCACGGGTGTCGTCCGGCACTCGAAAAGGTGTTGCAATTCTATGACGCCAACCATTGCGACATGCTTTGTTTGCTTGGTGATGTACTCAACTATGGTCCACGCAACTCACTTCCAGAGGGGCTAGACCCTAAAGGCATTACCGAATTGCTCAATGCGAGGGCAACGGAAATTGTTGCCATTCGAGGCAATTGCGATGGGGAGGTTGACCAAATGCTCCTCCATTTCCCACTTTTGAGCGATTATCTCATCCTTGTTGATGAAGGCAAAAAATTATTTCTCACTCACGGACATATTTACAACAAAGAAAGAATGCCCCATGGACATTTCGATGCCATCGTCTACGGACACACGCATCTTTGGGAATTGACCCCACAAGATGGTACGCTCGTCGGCAACACGGGTTCTATCACCTTTCCAAAAGGCAGAAAAGAACCCACGTTTATGGTCTATGAGCAGGGCACTTTCACTGTCTATAACCTTGAGGGACAGCCGTTGGAATATGCAAAAATATAATCTTAACCGCCAATTGGTCTAATGACCGATTGGCGGTTATTCGGGTTAAAACACTACTGATTCCTATCTTAAGTTGCTACTTCTCTATGGTTGTTACATTCTTATTAGGAGTTTGTGCAACTTTTGTATTAGCAACATAATCCGCATAGTATTTTGCTTGAGCAGACGTAAGTGTGAGCGTTACTGTCTTTCCTTGTGAGTGATTACCACAATAAAGCTGACTATTAGTCTTGCTCATCAAATCTGGCAACATCGTAATATCTACGTTTTCTATGAGCCCACCATCCATCATAAGCCAAGAAAGCTTTGCATTCTTCGTGAAATCAAGATTGGTAAGTTGTTTTGCATTTCTGATTTCCAAGCGTTGAAGCGCTGCACATTGTGTAATATCAATGCTTTGAAGCGCACTTAAATCGTTTGCTAAAAGTATTTGGAGCTTCGCTTGACTTTTAAGACTAAACGAGGTGAGCAGTGTATTGCCAACATCAACAGTTGTTAGCTGCGTGTTTTGGCTAAGATCAAGCGCAGAAATCTTTGTTTTTTGAAGATAAAGCGTGAGGAGCTTTTTATTGTTCTGCAAGTTAATTGTCGTAAAATTATTATTCTGTGCTTGCAAGACCGTCAGCTCAGTGTTCTTTGTAACATCAAGTTGGGCAAGTTTATTACCATAGACTATCAACCAATCCAACAATGTATTTTGGCTTACATCAATCGTTGTGAATGCATTATTTTGAAGCTGCAATCTCTTCAAACTTGCCAAATGCGAAACCGAAAGTGCAGTGAGTTTATTCTTTGAAAGGTCTATCGTCTCAATATTATTGGTACCATCAAGATTTACAGATGTAATCAATCCTCCTTCATTGGCTATCAATGTTTTTAACGCTGTAAGCCCGCTAACGTCTACACTCGTCAACTTACTTTTATTAATAGACAATGCAGCCAGTCGCTTGTTCAGCGTCATATTGGCTTTTCCTGCCAAAACTGGTGCCGATGCCAATCCGAAAGCTTCAAGGTTGGTGAAATATTGTATGTCTTTTAACGTTGTGAGCGAACTTGCAGCTGGTTTGTAATCAACTGTCTTGACATTTGAAATGAGGTCTAAATTGTCATAGATATTCAGTGTTCCGTCTGCCAACTTATTGAAAGTGATGTTGTTGGTGGCTTCAATGATGGCAATGAGTGGCAGGTTGGTAATAAGTTTCTTTTCAAACTTGGTCAATGTTACACTAAATTCCTCTATCGAACCAGCTCTGAAACCGATACTCGAACTCACATTCTTAATACAAACTTCGCCATCAGTGGCAACGAACACCACCTGAAAACCATTTGAAAGCATTTGAGGGGCAAGCATGAAGTAATAGTCTGTGCTTGGCGTAAGCACACTTCCATTGGCTTTTTTGAGTTCAACGTAGTGATGCGTATTGGTGGTAAGTGTTAATGCAGGTGCATCGGTACTATTCACAGGAAGAGCAATGGTGCAATCTCCTGCTACTTGTGGCGTTGCGCCCGTGGCTTGTTGCTTGGTGATGAAATAGGCTTTGGCAATTTGCTTGTCGGTAAACCCTGTACCGAGTTTAAAATTCACACGAAGTAAAGCCGCTGCGTTTTTAAAATAAAGTCGAGTGTGTGCGTCGGCTGCACTACTTTCTCCCACAGCAAGATTGGTCTGCGCATCAATGTTGTTGTCTACGGCTGTTTGGTGATAAGGAAGGATGGTTTGAAATTTTCCACCCGAATAGGTTGCCGATGCGTTATAAGGGTGAAGTGCAACATACTTATCAGCGTCTTGAATCACCCCCTCGAGCTTTGTGGGATTGCCTGTTTCTTTGGCAGTGAAGAGATTGTTACCCGACAAAGTCGCATTATTCTTAATGGCAAAGATGCTTACTTGGTCGCCCGTTTCCCAAAGAATTTGATGTTTGTCGGATGCTAAGATGGTGCGCCTAGGAGCATTTTCTGTTGCTTCTACAGCGTTATTATCCACCTCGCCTGCCGCAATAAACTGTTTTAGATTGCCTTGCGGTGTTTCCATTGTAGGAAGTTCGTCGCTACTGCATGCGCCAAGCACCAGTGCAAAGCATAAGAAATAAAAAATATTTGTTTTCATTTTGTCTTTTTTCAATTACTTATTTGGCAGTTTCCTGTCCGCTTTTAACTAGTTGATTAGTCAAAGCCGGGTTCTGTTTCATTGTTATCTCCTTCATCAGAAATAACTGTTCCTCGCGTATAACCTTCATGATCGCCATCTGAAATATTTAAAATACTCCCTTCATCCTCCAACTTCAACACAATGATAGCTGGAGAAACATAGTTCTTCTTTTCCATTTTGAATTATTCTTCTCTTTTTAAATTGTTTTTTATATGGTCTTGACACACTCAGCTTGTTGAGAGCTTAATATACTTGCATATTGCCCTAAGAATATTGCTACACCGAAGATACAGCGCTATTGCACCTTAAATCCAAATCGACCATTAGACCGTTAGGGTTCCCTTTTTACTTTATTTTTAACTTCCCAACGGCTTGCATCCGCTTATCGGCATCTTGTGCATCGTTGTTTCTTGAAGTAGCCCGCTACATCTGCGAGAAAACACTAAGCAATCTGCATAGACAATCGAATACAATCCCTTTGGTCTCTAATGACCGAATTGGGTTAAATAGCTCATATTCTGAATATAAATGTATTATATACACTGTAAATATAATTTTGCCTGCAAAAATACTTATTAGTTGGCTATTTTACACTTTTCTTTTTGTTAAAAATAGAAAACGGGCGAAAAATATTTGTTTATAGTTTGATTTTTGCATGTAAAGATTACAAAAAAGCCATTAAAAGGTAACAGAAATAAGAGAAGTTTGAAACTATAAGAAATTAAATCCAATTCGAGCGTTACCACAAAAAAAATGGCTCGACCTCAACGATCGAGCCACTGTATTAAAAAAGCATATTAAAAGCATGTTCTAAACAAATGCCACGCAGTTCATTTACCTGCCTTAAAATAGGATATTTTATCTTGACAACTGCTTGGTGTCAGCCTCAGCAATTTGGATTGCTTTCTTCACAATATCACTGTCTTCGTTCCAAACACGGAAATATTCATTCATTGTCCAAAGGTCGCGTGCAACAAGTGCTTTGATTTGAAGACGTATGTGGGCTATCGAACGTTGCAATTCATCGTCGTCTTTGGGCGTAATGGCTTGTTTTTTTCCCTCGGATAGCACCTTATCAATGAACGATTGAGGCACTTCGTATTCCTTTATAAAACTATCAAAGGTTTTGTAAGTAGTACGCAGAGATTTTCGCTGTGCATCAGTATACTTCAAATAGGTTTCTATGATGATGTTCTTTGCAGCTAATTGACGATGGAACCGGGTATATTTCATTGTGTCGAGCGGTACGAAATAGTCGGGCATTACACCTCCACCACCGTATACCAAACGTTTCTTCTTGAGCGTGTAATACTTCTGAGAATTATCAAAATGAATGCTATCGGCATTTGTAAATTCTCCGTTTTTGAAGCGTTTCTCTAAGTCTTGCTCATAGTCTTTGGCTTCGCCTTTCTTATAGGGTTTCTGAATGCAACGCCCACTGGGAATATAATAATGTGCTACTGTGAGTCGAATCATACTTCCATCAGGTAAATCAATCGGACGTTGCACCAACCCTTTGCCAAAGGTTCTGCGCCCGATGACCGTTCCGCGATCGTTATCCATCAACGCACCAGAGACAATTTCCGATGCAGAGGCAGAGAACTCATTAACCAAAACAGACACACCGATATTTTGCAGACGTCCGTTTCCACGTGCTCTGTATTCCTGTCGAGGCACTTCTCGTCCTTCGGTGTAGACGATCATATCTTTTTCTTGCAAAAATTCATTCGCTATTTGCACCGCAGCTTGTAAAAAACCGCCACCGTTGTCTTGCAGATCAAGCACCAAATGTTGCATACCTTGACGACGAAGAGAATCTACTGCCGTCATAAACTCATGATAGGTCTTCATACCAAAGCTTTCGATGCGCACGTAGCCTATTCCAGGGCGAAGCATATAAGCGGCATTGATGGTGTGAACGGGAATTTTTTCGCGTGTAACCATGAAATGAAGCATACCTTTTACACCCTTGCGGATAACGCCCAGTGTCACTTTCGTGCCTTTCTTACCACGCAAACGCCGCATAATATCGCTGCGTTCCATCTTTACTCCTGCAATAATGGTATCGTTTACAAGTACGATTCGGTCGCCAGCAAGAATACCCACTTTCTCTGATGGACCATTCAGGGTGGGTTGAACCACTAAAAGCGTATCGTCAATCATATTAAACTGCACGCCAATACCCTCAAAATCGCCCTGCAAAGGCTCGTTCATTGCCTTTGTTTCTTTTGCATTGGTGTAGGTAGAATGGGGATCTAAACTTGTGAGCATACCACGAATGGCATCTTCCACCAACTTTTCTTCATTGACACTGTCCACATAAAGACTATTGATGGCAATCTCGGCGATTTGCAATTTGCGCATGGGCGACTTACCACCAAAGTTCAGATTTATTTGCGCATGGCTCAAAAGTGGCATACACGCAATGAAAAGGAGCAACAAACTATGTTTTTTCATCATCTTTCTTTGTCTTTGTTTAATGGTATCGAAACCTTTACACAGCTGCCTCTTCATCGGGCAAGTCTTCTTCGATAACCAAATTGTCGATTATAAAATTCTGTCGTTCCATTGTATTTTTACCCATATAGTACTCCAAAAGTTTTTGAACTTGGTCGTTTTTGTGTAACGTTACCTGCTCTAAACGCATATCTGAACCTATGAAATGGGCAAATTCTTCGGGCGAAATTTCTCCCAATCCCTTGAAACGTGTAATTTCTGGATCGGGTCCTAAACTACTAATGGCATTCAAGCGTTCTTCCTCGTTGTAGCAATAAAGTGTAACGAAATCGCTTTTCTTTTCTCCCTTGGCTCTGTTTGCATCTATTTCGGCAATGAGCTGTTTGTTTTTGATTTTTGTACGTCGGTTTCTCACACGGAAAAGAGGCGTTTGAAGCACGTAAACATGACCCTTCTTGATGAGTTCAGGGAAAAATTGAAGGAAGAAAGTGATGATAAGCAAGCGTATGTGCATACCATCAACGTCGGCATCAGTGGCAACGATCACTTTGTTATAGCGCAATGTGTCTAATCCTTCTTCAATATCGAGGGCTGCCTGCAAAAGATTAAATTCTTCGTTTTCGTAGACCACTTTTTTTGTAAGCCCGTAACAATTCAAAGGCTTTCCGCGCAGAGAGAAGACAGCTTGCGTATTCACATCCCTACTCTTTGTGATGCTTCCGCTTGCCGAGTCACCCTCGGTGATGAAGATAGAGCTTTCTTCTTTCCGATTGTTTTTTGCATCGCTGAAATGCACCCGACAGTCGCGCAATTTGCGATTGTGAAGATTTGCCTTCTTGGCTCTTTCACGAGCGAGTTTTGTTACGCCTGCCATCGCCTTACGTTCGCGCTCTGTTTCCTTGATTTTTGCTTCAAGAATGTCGGCAAAATCTTCTTTGTGAATATGGAGAAAGTTGTCTACATGGGTTTTAATGAAGTCGCCAACAAACTTATTGATGGTTTCTCCATCGGGTGAAATTTGTGTAGAACCAAGTTTAATTTTGGTTTGCGACTCGAAAACGGGTTCTTCAACGTTCACCGCAATGGCTGCAACCATACCATTACGGATGTCGCCATACTCATATTTTCCAAAATGTTCTTTGATTGTTTTGGCAATGTGTTCTTTAAAAGCACTTTGATGCGTACCTCCCTGTGTGGTGTGTTGCCCATTCACGAAAGAATAGTATTCCTCGCCATATTGGTTCGTGTGCGAAAAAGCAATTTCGATGTCTTCACCCTTAAGATGCACAATGGGATAGAGTGGTTCCACGGTCATGTTGTCAGAAAGCAAGTCTTTCAGTCCGTGGCGGCTCAAAATGCGTCGCCCATTGTACATAATGGTGAGCCCAGTATTTAAGTAGGTATAATTTCTGAGCATCGTTTCCACGATATCATCATGGAAATTATAGTTCTTGAATAGCGTACTATCTGGCTCAAAGAAGATATATGTGCCGTTTTCATCGGTCGTTGAGCTGGTATTATCAGTCTTGAGATTTCCCTTCTCGAATGTGAGTTCGCGCACTTGTCCGTCTCGATAGCTCCTCACTTCAAAACGTGCGCTGAGTGCATTGACTGCCTTCACACCGACACCATTCAATCCCACACTCTTTTTGAAAGCCTTTGAGTCATATTTCCCACCTGTGTTGAGCACCGAAACCGCCTCAACCAGTTTTCCTTGTGGAATGCCTCGTCCATAGTCGCGCACCGACACGCGCAGATTTTCATCCATATCGATTTCGATGCGTGCTCCAGCGTTCATCTTAAACTCGTCTATCGAGTTATCAAGCACTTCTTTGAGCAAGACATATATACCATCTTCGGGAAGATTTCCATCGCCTAATCGTCCGATGTACATACCTGGACGGGTGCGCACGTGTTCCATATCGGAAAGGTGGCGGATATTCTCGTCAGTATAGGCTACTGTTGGCGTTGCTTCTGTGTTAGAAATAGGCGTTTGCTTCATATTTTAGTTGCAGTGTGAGAGAAAATAAGAACGTTTTTGTTAAACCAAATGAACAACGAAAAAACGAGGAACAAAGTTTTTGCATTGCCATGGTGAGAAACGGCTAAATGAAATTGAAAGATTATGCGTTCAAACTCTTTTTATAACATCGGCGTTTCTTGTGATTAACGGGATTAAAGATGCTCCACTGGCTCTGTACGCCGCCATTACTTTCCATTTCCACCTGACTTTCCCCCCACTTAAATCCATACTTAATGTAACGAGGGATGAGATCGGAGAAGAGTAACGCATTCGCACCTTTTGCACGATATTCAGGCAAGAAGCCAATAAGCAAGAGGTCGACACCTTCGGTTTTATGAAACGTGATAGCACGCATAATGTGCCACCATCCGAAAGGCAACAAACGTCCCCGTTTACATTTCTGCATCGCCCTACTCAAAGAAGGAATCGTGATGCCCATACCTGCAATAGCGTCGTTCTTGTTACTATCGACGATGACGGTTATCAAATCAAGGTCGGCAAAAGGGAAATACATATCAATGTATTGATTGATCTGTCGGTCGGTGAGTTGAGAAAAACCATAAATATCTTGATAGGTCTCATTGACCAATTCAAAGATTTTTCGTCCCCAACCGCCTTCAAAAACGTCTTTCTTTGTAAGTTTCTTTACATGCAAATTGTAGCGTTTCTCGATCATTTCCGATAGTTTCACAAACTTTTCTGGTACTTCACTAGGAACGTCGATGATGAACTCTACATAATCGTTGTCTTTCTCCCATCCGCCCATTTTTTCCATGTGGCGAGGATAGTAATCATAATTATAAATTGTTGGCAACGTACCAAGCTTGTCAAATCCCCACGTTAGCATACCTTCGGGGTCCATATCTGTAAATCCGAGTGGTCCAACGATGTGCTCCATTCCTCGTGCTCTTCCATAATCTTCAACTGCCTGAAGTAAGGCTTGTGACACTTCGAGGTCGTCAATAAAGTCGATCCATCCGAAACGTACGTTTTTTTGTTGCCATGTTTCGTTGGCTTTATGATTGATGATGGCTGCCACGCGCCCTACTATGCGTCCGTCTTTTTCGGCAATGAAATAGTCGGCTTCGCAAAAGTCGAAAGCTGCATTCTTGTCTTTCGACAATGTGTTCAGCTCGTCTCTATACAAAGGCGGAACATCGTATGCATTGCCTTCGTAAAGATCGTAATGAAATTCTATAAAAGCCTTGAGATCGCTCTTCGTTTCGACTTTTCTTATCTGAACTGATGACATTTCTCTATGAATATTTTTGCTTTAAACGTACAAAGATAATAAAAAATAACGGGATTTGCAAATTTCAGCAAACGTTTTTTATCAAGCTAGATGAGCTGGTGGAAAAACTTCAACGATTTCTCTGACCGAAAAATAATGGAAATACAAAAGAAAATAAACAGAAGACCAAGAGAAAAATTAAATTTTGATACACCGAAATACAAATTCTTCGAAAAATTTCCATAAATTTGCATTTGCTGTTGGACTCTACACCAGCTAAGGTTTCTGTAAATACCAGACTGAACCGAGGTTAGCGCCGCATTCGTCCACTTTGGGAAAAAGCACAAACCAATGATAAACCTATCAGGACAAACAACCCGGGATAAGCAACGCTACGTGTAAAAGTTGATTTTTTGAAATTCATCTCTCTCTTAATAATTAAAATAACAATTTCGCCTACAATATATAAACATACATAGGTGATGATTATCTATCTTAAATCAGATTAGACAGCATTGCCGGAAAGATTGAAAACTGGCACAGATAATTATTGTGTGGTGATGAGTCGCAAACTGTCTGCTTTCGACCTCGCTTTCAACCACCGTTGGAGTTGCGTGCGTTCTGCACCAGACAAAGGATTGTTACAGCCGGCAACGGCTATCGTGTAACGGAGTGTTGTCGAAGTGTCGGTGCGGGCTTCTGACACTTGCGAAAGACTTATTCTTCTCACCTTAGGGCAGACGGCTTTCACCTCTTGGGAAATCTCTTTCCCCAGATTCTCATAAGCGGTATATTCTTGTAGCTGTTTGCTCACTGTGTTCAGTTGCGCTATTTGTTCTATTAGCTGCTGCTGGGTTGCTTTTGATGCCTGTGCCATCGTTTGTCCTTCAAGCAACAGGAGGCTGTCGGATTGGTATCCCTGAATAACATTCAGACGATACCCTGAAAGATGATAGTTCTCCAGCTTAAGGTTTGCCTTGTCAATGGCATTTTTCTCAATAGATTTTCCTATAGCCACGACTCTTATGGTCTTCTTGTCGTCGTTGCGACTATGGGAGAGTATCTGCGTGCCTTTAAAGGTAAGTTCATTCTTAATGAATTGCTGCGTATTGCTATCTCGCACACTCGTTCGAATAATCTGTATCGTCATATAGGTGGCCGGCAACATGGTTATGATGGTTATGGCAATAATATACTTCTTTACCTTTTCCAACTGTTGGGTATTAACAAACGTCTTCCGCTTGAACCGTAACATTCTCACCCCGACAAAAGTAGAAAGGGCTATGAAAACGGTGTTGATGAAAAAAAGGTAGAACGCTCCGAAAAAGAATGAAAATTCGCCAACAGCCAAACCATATCCGGCCGTGCATAGTGGGGGCATTAATGCCGTGGCGATGGCTACCCCCGGTATTACGTTTCCCTTGCCCTTGGTGGCTATGGCAAGAATGCCGGCAGCACCACCGAATATAGCCACGAGCACATCGTATAACGAAGGTGAAGTGCGCGCTAACAACTCGGACTGTGCCTCATTAAGTGGCGTGATGACAAAGTAGATGGTTGCCGTTATCACACTGATGACGGTAGCAACCAAATAGTTTTTGATAGACCGCTTGAGCAATTCAAAATCATTGATCCCTACAGACAGCCCCATGCCGATAATCGGACCCATGAGCGGAGAAATAAGCATGGCACCGATGATTACTGCGGTGGAATTGAGGTTCAATCCCAATGAGGCAATAAAGATGGCAAAGATTAATACCCAAAGGTTGGAACCGTGAAACCTGACCCCACTACTGATCTGGCTGATTGTCTCCGCCTCGCTTTCCTTATCGGGAAGAGCATTAAAGTATCCCTTTACGACCTGCCAGAGTGTTCTTTCGTCTTGCGTCATTGTCTTTTGTATTTTTGTTACAAAAATACAAAAAAGAAATAACAATAACGCGAATTCGGGATAAGAAAATCCTTGTAAAAGTTGGTAATCTCACTAATATTTTGTATCTTTATAGGTGA
>JALFSW010000047.1 GCA_022779305.1 Prevotella sp.
CATCCCCACCTTCATGGTCATTTCTTCTGTAGAAAGTTCTGTGGAGAGATGGCAATTTTTTATGACTTCAATTCGGCTGTTCCACGCCAGCTGTGCCACCTCCTTCCGTTCGTCTTTGCTTGTTGTTAAAAGTGCGTCTGCCTGTGCTGCTATTGCCTTGGTTTCCCATTGGTTTTGTAGGGTTTTGGCGAATGGTTGTTCATGTTTTGAAGTGAACTGAGAGAGCTGCCAATGAGGTGAAAGAAGGATGCCGCATTCCATCTTGTGCGCCGTTTCCACTACCTTTGCTGCCCGTTTCGTTCGGCAACCATGCACATGCACCACATCGGGTACAAAGTCTTTCAACGTCTTCTCTACATCTTCTGTCGCTGTGAGCAGCCGTGTTTCCACCCTGCCACTCACATCATTGAGCAACGACTGAACATATTCGCTCACAAGGTCGCCCTGTTCCATTTGGTCTATGTAGTGAAGAATTTTCATTTATACTTTGTGTGAGATGAAATCATATTTATCTGCGTGCCAATATTTTATATAGAAATAAAGCTTTTGCCACATTAAGCGAATTTCGTAGGGAATAATTTTCCATCCTGCCAATTCGATGTTGAACGAACGACACATCCGTTTGCCCAATGTAATGCGCATTGCAAGGGTGATGATGAGGGCTAAACTCGCTATAGCTACAATGATCCATTGCATAGTAATTGCTCCATAAGTCGCTCCAAGGATGAGGAGGAGATAGTTCAGATGCAGGGCGATTTGGTCAATGGCGTATATCCATTTGTGTGCGCCCATTCTGTGCAAATGTTGGCGAGTGGAGAGGTAGTAAAGCTGTTTGTTCAACCATTCTTTCCTCGTGGGCACACGCTCTGTGAGTGTCGCCTCATTGCTATTTTCGTAGCATGCTTTGGTAGTTTTTCCGTAGCTATTCACAAGGAAATCATACTCGCCTCGCAGGAACTTCAGATTGCTCCTAAATCCCTCGTGTGTGTCAAACGTTTGTTTGCAGAATAGCAAGGCATTGGCGTTGCTGCGTAGCGGTTTTCCTTTTTGGAACGCTCGCATGATATAAGCATCGGTGTGCAGACGTTCAAACTTCCAGAAGTCTTTCGTATCTGCTTCATATTGGGTGTGTCCCACGATGAGTTCATAGCCTTCCTGCGTGTGTCGCATCATCGTTCCGAGCCACGACGGAGTGAGTGGTGTGCAGAAGATGTCGGCAATCACTATCCAATCGTGCTTCGCTGCCTTCACGCCTAAGGTGATGGCGAGTTTCTTTCGACTCATGTAGCGCGATGAGTCGGGTATGAATGTGGTGTAGAGCCGTGCGTTGGTGGCATATTTCTTGAGCACATGGGCGGTTTCTTTGTCGCCCTTGGGTGCAACCACAATCACTTCATATTCAGGATAATCTTGATCCAAATAGGCGGAAAGATTTTGCGCCAATGCGTCCACATCATCGCTGGGTGTCAGAACGATAGAAACACCTGCTTTCTGCGTCTCCGTTGCTTCCTTGTTTTCTTCTGGAGCTGTTTCTTCTGTCCTCAAACGCATCGGGCGTCTGAAGAAGGGATTGAGCAAAGGTGTCAGCACAGCTGAGAGCAAGAGCACTGCTGAAAGGACAATGGTGATGTTATCAATGACTATCATAATGCTATCGAAAGAGTAGGGCAGTCGATTTATGCGCCAAACAATGCAGACTGGAGCGATTGCAAGGCTGTTTTTTTGTCGTCGCTGTGGATGAGAAACGAAATGTTATAGTTGCTTCCTCCATAGCTAATCATGCGCACGGGTATGTTTTGCAACGAACTGGTAGCCAATGGTTTTAGTTCCAGATTCTTGGCATCAAGGTCGCCCACAACGCAGATGATACACATGTTGTCGTCTACGCTCACCGTACCATATTTCTTGAGTTCGCTGATGATGTCGTCCACGTGTGCATTTTTCTCAATAGTGATGGAAACGCCCACTTCGCTGGTGGCAATGAGGTCGGTTGGAGTTTCGTAGCTTTCAAAGATTTCAAACACTTTGCGCAGGAAACCAGCCGAGCCCAGCATGCGGCTCGATTTCACTTTGATGGCAACGATGTTGTCTTTTGCTGCGATGGCTTTTATCTTTTGGGGCACGAGTTGGTTGTTGATAATTGTCCCTGGTGCATCGGGTTCCATTGTGTTTTTCAGCCTCACGGGGATACCTGCGTATTTTGTGGGCTGAATACACGTGGGGTGCAAGATTTTTGCACCAAAATATGCTAGTTCCGATGCTTCCTCAAAGCTGAGTTGTCGCACGGCTTCTGTTTTTTCCACGATGCGTGGGTCATTGTTGTGCATCCCATCGATATCTGTCCAAATTTGCACCTCTTCCGACTGAATGGCTGCTCCGATGAGCGAGGCGGTATAGTCCGACCCGCCACGTTGCAGATTATCTACTTCGCCATAAGCATTGCGACAAACAAATCCTTGGGTGATGTAGACCTGATAGCCAGCGTTTTCTGCCATGATGTTTTGCAGATGTTCCTTTATATATTTAAGGTTGGGCTCTGCATTCTTGTCGGTTCTCATAAAACTGAGGGCGGGCAGCAGAATGGCTTGGATGTTGTTTTCCTTCAGATATTCGGTCATCATGTGGGTGGAAAGCATTTCGCCCTGTGCGAGGATGTGTTTCTCTTCAAACGAGGTGAAGAGGTCAGTGGTGAAGCTGCGCAGATAGGCAAATTTTTCTGCAAAGAAATTGCGCATCTTTGCTTTTACTGCATCAGATGTGAAGAGCTCGTCAATGTGGGTGGCATATTTTCGTTCCAGACCATTGATGAGTTCATTGGCCCCCTCGATGTTCTTTTTGTAGAGATAGGCGGAGATCTCGACCAATGTGTTGGTGGTGCCACTCATGGCAGAGAGCACCACAAATGTTGGGTCTCCCGATTGGGTAATGAGCGATGCCACTTCTTTCATTCTCGCAGGCGTTCCCACAGAGGTTCCGCCAAATTTCATTACTTTCATGTGTGCGAACTTTTTATGCTTCGATTGTGGTGAGATTTTCTTCTAATTCGGCTCTCTCTGCCTTATCGGCAAGGGGTGAAAAGTTACCATCCTTACATCTATAAACCGTGCCAGGGAAAAGGTCGATGAGATGCACATTGTGGGTAGACATGATGACTGATGCGCCTTCATCACAGGCTTTCTTGAGAATGTGCACGATGTTGTTTGCCGTTTCTGGATCGAGATTGCCCGTTGGTTCGTCGGCAATGATGATTTTGGGTTTGTTGAGCAATGCCCTTGCAATGGCGATGCGTTGTTGTTCGCCACCCGATAGTTCACTGGGCATTTTTTCTTTTTTTTCCATCATATCGACTTCACGCAACACCTCATCAATGCGTTCATTGATTGCCTTTTCGTCTTTCCACCCTGTGGCTTTGAGGACAAATTGCAGGTTGCGTGCGATGGTGCGATCGTGTAATAATTGGAAGTCTTGAAAAATGACACCCATCTGGCGACGTAAGGCTGGTATGTGGCTACGCTTGACCGACAAAACCGATTCGCCCAAGACATTGGCACGTGTGGCGTCTTCTTTATCAATGTCGAGTTCGCAATAAATGGTTTTCAAGAGTGAACTCTTGCCCGATCCCACTTTGCCTATGATGTAGATAAACTCACGTTCGCCCACTTGGAAATCAACATCCTTGAGTATCAAACGATTGTCTTGATAAATGTTTACTTTGCTATAATCTATTAACATAACTTCTGTTGCTACGACTTCCGAGAAAGTCTTTCTGTACTGATTTTTGAATGCTTTTGAGGGTTGCGGTGTTTGCCACCGTTGCCCCATTGTTCATTATCTCACTTTGGTCATTAGAGACCAAAGTGATTGTAGTTAATTGTCTGTGCAGATTATTCAGCGTTTTTTCGCAGATGTAGCGGGCTACTTCAAGGGAAAATGCTGAACAAGCTGCCGACAAGAAGCTGCAAGCGTTTGGTAAGTGCCTAAAGCACATAAAAAGAAATTCTAACAGTCTAATGACTGATTTGGGATTATTTCGCAAAGATACGAAAAACAAAAGAAAGCACAAAAGAAAACCCATGTTTTTGTTTGCTTTGCCACCAAGCCACACTTGTCACGCAACTAAGCTATAGTTACCTTGCAACTGAGCCTCACTTGCTGGATAAGTGAGGCTCAGTTATTTTTAATATGTAGTGTATTCGGTTTATAGGTCTTGTAGGAAGGTTCTATTTCAATCCCCACACGCGGGCAACATTTTCACGTGGCAGACTTTCCACTTTTTTTTCCACTGCATCGGGGAGGTTGCAGAAGAAGTCGATACCTGTAAGCTCTTCTAACTCATTGATGTTGCGGACATAAGACGCATTCATGTTGCCGCTGCTTTGGTTGTGGTCGAACCACAGTCCGATTGCCATATACTGACCTGCCTTTTTGCAAAGTGCGGCAACGAAGAAGTAGCGAGGCACTATCAGTCCGCTTGATAAACGAGTTTTGATTTGTGTGTCATTGTCGATTGTTCCACCTTTCACCACGAAGAGCGTATCACGAAAAGTGGCTGTATTTTTTCCTCGCAACCAGTTTTCACCATTGAGCCAAACGCCTGCATTGAAACTGTTGCGCTGGGGTTGCATATTGGTGAGATAGAACGTTTGGATGTTGGCTTCCCGTGAACAGAGTCTATCGGCAGAAGGGCAGATATGTCCGTGGTCGTAGCCCGAACCCCAATAAGGGTCGGAGGCGAAACGCTGGGCGGTTGTTAGGAGCGCATCCTGCGGATACTGCACCTCGCCTTTGCTCGTGTCTGGATAGTAGCGGGATGTGTTCGAGGCGCTGTTGTTGTCGTACATTTGATAACAAGTCCATCGCTGCGATTTTTTGCTCGTGTCCCATTCGACACTGAAGTTCACACCATATTCGGAGGTGGTTTTCTTTGCAGCATCGTTGTATGCCATTTGGGCTTGATGCACCAAGATGATGCTGTTTCCGCCCCGCACACGTGGAAATTCCAAACGATGTGTGAAGCGATTGGTTTCATTCAGATTTGAATTGAGGTTATCGCTGGTGGTGGGTGGATTGGCAGCTCCGCCAGTTGTTCCATCGTCGTCATTGCTGCCGCATGCGACCATCGTGAGTCCGATGAGCAATGCCATTGTGGCAGACAGGGTGCGTGTTTTAAATCCTTTCATACAATCTATAAATGTTTTTGCAACAAAAATGAAAATGCGGTTAAGCGTATATGCAACTACACCTAACCGCATTTCTTTTTACAAGGAGCGTGCCAACAAAATTATTTTCGGTAACTCTTAGCTCTCCCCGTTATGTCGTGTCTTACTTCTTGATCTTACCGTAACGGTTCATGAAGCGGTCTACGCGACCTGCTGTATCCACAAGTTTGCTCTTACCTGTATAGAATGGGTGAGAGGTGCTTGAGATTTCGACTTTTACCAATGGGTAAGTTTCGCCTTCAAACTCTATTGTGTCTGTTGCCTTGCAGGTAGACTGTGATAAGAACATATCGCCGTTAGACATATCTTTGAATACGACGGGGCGATAGTTTTCTGGATGAATTCCTTTTTTCATTTCTTTTTTATTCTTTTTTATTTAATTACTTATGAACATCAAATTTGAGAACATCATTTTTCTGTTCCCAAATGCTGAGGTAGCTCACAGGGTACAAAATTACGAATAATTCTGTACCCTGCCAAATATTTAGATGATTTTTTTCGTTTTGTCTACTTCACTTCTACGTTTTTCACTTCCCATGTTGGGGCAGCTGTTGAGGTGCTGTTGTATTCAAAGGCGATGAAAACTTTTTCTTTGCCTGCATAGGCGGTCATGTCGCAAGTTGCGTCTACGAATGTCCAATCGTTGCCTGTTGGCAGACCGTTGATGGTGAGTTTGTTCCATGTAGTTCCGTCGGTGGATGCCAACACCTTAATGGCATCGGTCATAGCCGCAGTTTTGTCGAAATATTTACCCGTGTGTTGGAATTTCAGTGTGGCTGTAGAAAGCCCTTTTAGGCTGAATGCAGGGGAAACGATGCGGCTTTGTGCCTCATAGTTCACTGAACTCTTGAATGCCGATGCTTTCATATATTTATTGGTAGCATCGTGTTTCCAAATGTATTCCAATCCGGCAGGCAATGCTTTCACGTTTACGATAGTGAAATCATTCATTCCTTCAGCGAAAGTTGCCGTCAATCCCACGTTGGTTGCAGGTGTGTCGGTTCCACCTTTTCCGTTGAGTGAATAGATGTAGTTGCCTTGTGCAAACTCTTTTGTGCCGTTGTAGTTGATGAGCTTACCACAAACAATGACTTCGTCGCCTACTTTGATTTCAGAGCTGGAAGTGAACTTCACATTGCCCAAGGCATAGCCACGATAGACCAAGAATTGGTTCGTAGTTGTTCCATTGTCTGATATAGAGTAGGTGGCGTTGCCATAGCTGCTGGTATCGATTTCTTTGATATTTGAAATCTTTCCCTTTACATAAACTACTTTATCAAGGTCGATACCTGCTTCGATGTATTTTTGGGCAGCAACGATGTTGAATGGGTCTGCTGCTGTGCCCGAACCTGTGGCAACAAGCTCCGTTGGATCGGTTGTGCTGCCTTTTTCTTCAAAGTTAATGTCATAGGGCATTGGCACGTCTTCGCAACTGGTGAATGCGAGTGCTGCAACAGCCATGATTGAATAAAATAATTTCTTCATATTTTTTCTTCTTTATTTTCCTTGTATGCGTTTACTTAATAGATATAATTTTGCTTGCCGTATTCACTTGTGGCGCACCCTTATAGAGCGTAAGTTTACCGAGCAACAGCACCTTTTGTTTTTCTTTGAGTTGATTGGTGTTGGTGAACTTCTCACCATCGAGATAAAGTCCACGGAAGACGGTCAGTTCTTTGGTAGTTGTTCCATCGTCAGAAAGGGCATAAGTGGCGTTTCCATATTGTGTAGACACCTCCTTGATACTCGATACGATACCTTGAATGTAGTACTCTGTTGCGCCAGTCTTTCCCGATAGTGCAAAAGCAAGGGCACGTTCGATGTTGAAAGGTGATGCAAGTGTTCCTTTACCCGAGCCAGGAAGTCCTGCAAGTGGGTCTTCAACTTCGGCTGGTTTCACATCATCGAGTGTGCGGATGATGATTTCCCATTGGTTGTTGAAGCGTTTGATGATACCTGTGATGTCTACTTTCCCGCTTGGAATCTTGGCGTTTGCGAAGTCGGCATAGTTGCTGTTGTAAACGATGACACGTTTGCCATCTTGCTCATTAAGCGTCCAGCTCACACTTCCTGCACCACCCTTTGCGTTGGCATAGGTAGAGTCTACTGAAGCGTTGTTGCTCTTGAAACTCACATTCTTAATCGTTCCAAGTTTTCCGCCATCTTTTGCCAAATCCCATGTGGTGGTGGCTGAACCCACAGCAAATACTTCGGGCTTTACGATGTTGCCCGTAGAGAGAATTTTATAATGTTCGTCCCACGTTGCACGACTGATGCGTCCGATAGACGATTGTCCGCGCGAATTGGTGCTGGGTACACCTATTTGTGCCTGCAAGCCATAATTACCCACATAGAGATCTTTGAGTTCGACGAGCACTTCCGTTCCAACGGGGAGGAAGCCATAGAGTCCGCCTTGTGCGATGGAAACGATGATGGCACCTGTTTTGTCTTGAAGGGCGATTTCGTTGTAGATGTTGCCCTGCACATCGGTGCTGGTAACGATACCTTTTATTTGAATATTGTCGTCTACCTTCTTATAACTCACACCATCACGATAGTCTGTAGAGATAACAGTGGCAAACATTGTCTTGAGATCTGCAATCGAAACGAGGTTTGTTTCTTTAAGATTGTTGTTGCCATAGGGTGTAGGTGCAGTTTCGTCGGTTTCTGCATAACTCTCTCCCATACATGAAGCAAAGCACGCACAGATAACCATCATTGCTAAATATTTTATAGTCTTCATATCTTTTCTTGCTGTTTTTTAGAACTTATAAGCGATGTTCAACATACCATTGATGCCGTTGACGTAATATTTCTTAGGATTTCTGTAGAAATCGTAAGCACGTGCTGATGCTTCACCTGTGGTTTGGTTGATGGTGTAATTGCTTCGGCTTTGTTCATATCCGCCTGTAACAATGGTTTGGTTGTTGAGTAGGTTGTTGATCATGAGATTGATAGAAATACTTCCTCGTTTGAGGTAGATGCTGCGACCGATTGATGCATCAAGCATAAATCCACCTTTTCCTTTGCTTTGTGCATATGGGGTGTAGTTGCCTTCAGCGTCAATGCCACCAAACTGAACACCCATTGTTTCCAAAGTGCTTTGATAACGGAGGCTGGGTGCATAAGAAAGGTAGATACGATCATAATAGTTTCCGCTCACGTCGATGAACCATCCGCCTTGATGGAAACTGAGAATACCACTATAAACCGATAGAGGTGTGCCACTTTCGCGCATGCCTGCGTTGTGAACAATGTCTTTGTGGTAGGTGTTTTGGGTTGAATTCATGTAGATTGCTTCGGCATTGTTGATATTCTTTGCATCACTAAGCGTTCCCAATGCTTTGAAATTCAGGAAGCTGGTGAGTTTGAAATCTAGTCCCAATTCCAATCCATAGGAATTTTTCTTAATGCCCGTCATACTCAAGTATGTGAAAGAATTGGCATCATCGAAGTAGAAATTCTGCCATTCTGTTACATTTGTGAGGTGATTGTAGTATGCACTGAAGTTTGCGTGAAGCCAACTGCCTGCATACTGATAGCTCAATTCACTTGAGAAGATGCGTTCGTTACGCAGATTAAGAATGAAGTCGTTGTTCATTTCGGGTGAAGCGAAAGCTGTGCTAACCTGTGGTGCTCGGTGTTCGTAACCCAATCCGAGCGCGAGAGTGTGTGTGCCACTAATTGCCCAAATAGCATTCGCCTTACCACCACCCGTCAGGAAGTCGGCACTTCGGCTCTTTCCGTAGGAATTGTCAGCAAACATACCATTGCGCATGTGACCTTTGCGATACATATTGTCGTAGCCTATCTTTGCTGCGAGGGTGTAGTGGATGTTGCCAATGTTTTCTGAATAATTGCTCCAAAGCGTTCCACGGCGTACGTTCAAAGTGTAATCGTAGCCAAACTTGTCGCCTTCATAAACCAAAGCACCCAATCCTTGTGTGCCCATTGTGTTGAGATCGTATTGCACACGTGGGTCGGCTGCATCGTAGGTTCCGATGGCATAGGTGTTTACGTTGTGGAAACTCTTTGCGCCCAAGAGGTCTTCCATCGTTTGATAATGGCGACCTGCGTTTTGTCCAAGCATCAGTCCCACGTTCAATACCTTATCCTTGCCCAACTGACGAGTGAGTGCAGATGAGAGCGAAAGCATCAGGTTGTCGTTGTGTTTGGCTTGTACGTAGTAGAGTGCGTCTTGTCCGTTGGCTGCTGCTTGCCGGTTGGCATAGTAAAGACGATCCCACTGAATTTGTGCATTGTCTGCTTTTCTCCACCAAGCAACTGCCGTATTCCAATCGGAGAATGCTTGTGCGGTGCGATAGCGGCTGTTGCCAGCGTTCCATACATCATAGTAGCTGCTGGGCAGATTTTTCCAGTAATCGGGTTGTGGGTTGTCGCTGTTGTTGTAATTGAGTTTCGTACTCTTATACATCGAATACTTGCCAAATAAACTGGTTACGAGGGTGGTTTTGTTATCGATATTCCAATCCCAAGTGAAGATTGCCGAAGGGGCAAAATCGTTCACAATGCGGCTGTTGCGACGATGACCATTCTGATAACCCCAGTATGGATTGTATTGATAGTTGTTCGTTAGCCAATAAACTTCATCTGTGCTAGCACCTTGCGAAGCACGTTCAGTGGGATTTCCCCATGTTGAAAAACTCAAAGAATGACCATTATTCCATTTCTTTTGAACGCCAAAGAAATAAGAAAGGGCGTTATAAAACGTGCCTTCGACGTAGCCTTCGTTTGCCCAGCGATAAGTGATGTTAGCCGCAATCGCCCATCCTCGATTGTTAAAACCGCTCGCATAGGTGTACATACCACGTAGTGTGTAGTTGCGATTGGCTCCAGAGAGTGTCAAGCGATGTCCTGTTGCCATCGAACCAGCTCTGAAATCATAGTTATTGCTACCTGCCATACCCGTTACAGAGAAGTTATTGCTTTCAAACGGCAATGAGAAATCAACGTTGCGGGTCTGTTGGTTCAGTCCGCCTACCATTGAGTAGCGAAACTGTCCGGTCTCCATATCATTCATGGGAGCACCATTGATATAAACGTCATTGTACTTCTGATTCAGCGCACGATAACGGAAGCGCATAGGTGAATAAAGATAACCCACTTCCGATGCGTAAACGTTGCTATTGGAGTTGAGGATTGTTACATTATCCGTTCTGTCGTTATCCTCTCCCAATTGTGCTTCGGTGAACGTAAAAGCGGTTTCGTCCTTCACATTGGCAGTTTGGTCTTTATCGCTGCGTTGCGTGTTTGTGTTTTGTGCACAAACTATCGATGAGCTACAAAGAGCCAAAACAGCAAGTTTCAGCTTTTTCTGCATAATTTATTTTTACTTTAAATGAAATATTTCTTTGGGTGCAAAGTAACGAAATATATTTTAAAGTCGAAAGCAAATTTTGATTAAAATTTTGATAATCTTGCTTTATTTTCAGAATATTTGTCGATATTTGCACTACCAAAAGCTCCTCGGTGGAGTTTGGATGGTGGGAAAACGGTAGTGCAAGAATTAAAATATACATATATTACAAGAAAATGAGAAGGTTTATTTTTACTCTGTTAGTATTATTGGCAATCACCTTTCAGGTTATTGCTCAAAAGAAGTTTTCAGTTTATGGCATTGGATTTTACAACCAAGAAAACCTCTTCGACACAAAGCATGATGAAGGAAAGAACGACTATGATTTCCTTCCCGAGGGTTCGTATCGCTGGAATGAGATGAAATATAGGAACAAACTCCAGAATATGGCGCAGGTTTTGGCAGAAATGGGTACGGATGTGTTGCCCAATGTGGGCTGTGCAGCTATTGGATTGAGCGAGGTGGAGAATGCCAATGTGCTGACCGACCTTGTTGCCCAACCTGCATTGGCGGCAAGAAACTATCAGTTTGTGCACATTGAAGGACCCGACAAGCGTGGCGTTGATTGTGCATTGCTCTATAATCCAAAACTTTTTGAGGTGAAAGATACTAAACTCATACCTTATATATATGATCTCCCTTCTGACAGCAATCGCACAACGAGAGGCTTTTTGACCATCACGGGACGTATGGCTGATGAACCCATTGCCATCATTGTGTGCCACTGGCCAAGTCGTGGTGCTACGTCGCACTATCGTGAAATTGCTGGAAAGCAAGTGAGAGTGGTCAAGGACTCGTTGCTCAATGCCATTCCTAGAATTAAAGTGTTGGTGGTGGGCGACATGAATGACGACCCCAATAACAAGAGTATGGAAGAATGCTTGTCTGCGAAAGGCAATATGGAGGAAGTGGGCAGCAATGATATGTTTAATCCGTGGTATAATATGCTTCTGAAAGAAGGTAAAGGTACGTTGCAATACCAAGGCAAATGGAATCTCTTTGATCAAATTGTGATGACGCCCAATCTCTTGAACAAGAATGGTGAAAAGAACTTCACGGAATTGAAATACTGGAAAAGCCAAATCTTCCGTCGTGATTATCTCTTCCAAACATCAGGCAAACACAAGGGCAACACGAAACGAACCACGGCTGGTGGTGTTTGGCTCAATGGCTATTCAGACCACCTTCCCGTTGTTTCTTATTTCGTAAAGGAGTTGCAATAAACTATAAAGAGTCGCTTGATAAATGGAAATTGAAGAACATCCATTTGAACCTTTTCTGCCCAAAGAGGCAAAGTTGCTGATGTTGGGAACATTTCCGCCTGCACCGAAACGCTGGGCAATGGCGTGGTATTATCCCAATTTCACAAATGATATGTGGCGCATATTTGGTATTATCTTCTTTGGTGACAAGCAATATTTTGTGGATGCGGAGCGAAAAACTTATCGTCTTGATTTGCTTAAGACATTTTTAAGACAAAAAGGTATCGCACTTTTCGACACCGCAGTGCAAATCCATCGCAGAACGGGAACCGCTTCCGATAAGGATTTGGAAATCATAAAGGTTGCCAACATTGATGGAATGTTGCAAGCCTTGCCCAATTGCAAGGCTGTTGTGGCTGCAGGACAATTAGCAACAAAGGTTTTCACCGATCATTTCTGCATCAAAGCCGACCATTTGAAGATGGGGGAATATGCTGAGTTCACTTTCCAAGACCGCCCAATGCGACTCTATCGTTTGCCAAGTAGCAGTCGCGCCTATCCCATGAAGGCGGAAAAGAAAGCTGAATATTATGCAAAAATGTTTCAAGAAATTGGTATTCTGCCTCCTTCGGAAACTTAAAAGCTGATTTAAAACATTTAAACACAGAGAAAAATGGACAACAAAATAACAATCATAGGTATTGCGGGTGGAACGGGTTCAGGGAAATCCACCGTTGTGCGGAAAATAGTGGAAGCACTTCCGCCTCATCACGTGGCAGTTGTTCCGCTTGATTCTTATTATAATGACACTACGGAACTGACTCACGAAGAGCGCAAAGCCATCAATTTCGACCATCCTGATGCTTTCGATTGGAAGTTGCTGATACGGCAGGTGAATGACCTCAGAAATGGCATAGCCATCGAACAGCCCACTTACAGCTACATCCTCAGCAATCGTTTGTCCGAAACCATCCACGTTGAGCCCAAGCCAGTGATTATCATAGAGGGCATTATGACGTTGATAAACAAGAAGCTGCGCGACATTATGGACTTAAAAATTTATGTTGATTGCGATTCTGACGAACGTCTCATACGCAACATTCAGCGCGACATCATCGATCGAGGACGTACGGTTTCAATGGTCGTCGACCGCTATTTGGAAATCCTCAAGCCGATGCACGAACAATTCATCGAACCGACGAAACGTTTTGCCGATCTCATTATCCCGCAAGGTGGCGACAACGAGAAAGGCATTGGTATTCTTTGCAAATACATTGAAGGATTAGTTTCCACCTTATAGGACAGATTGTTCATTTTCAGAGGACATACAAATAAAAATCAAAGGCCCAAATCTGCGACTTCTCGCAGACTGGGTCTTTTTTCTTCCTTCTTCCTTAATCCTTTAGTCGGATTTCATTGAAAGCCTCATCTTGCTTTTAAGCTGCTCACGGCTTTTGCTTTATATTCATCAATCTTATTGATTGTTGCTTGTCCGAACGATGTTCCATTGATGGTCTTCAGTGCCTTATTAGCAACAATTCTGTTGACTTTTACATTATTAGTCCCCAATCGTTCGAGGTCAATGTAGAAAGCATCTGTGGTATTTGTACTTAGTGCATAGCCATAGAAAACATCAAATCGTTTATCCTTGTCATAGCCTAAGAAAAATCCTTGGTCTTTTGAGCTAGCATCCATGCGGAACGTCGTGCCCGAACGTGTATAGGTGATGTAGATATCGCCCGTTTTGTCAATGCGCCATTTGAAATCTAACGTTTGTGTAGAGCCATCGTCGGCAGTATCTACTTCTGTTCCGTTGCCGCTCAAAGCGTTGCCAGAAGAATAATACTGATAGAATTTCATATTTGCAATGTATTTCTGTTGAACACGTTTTCCAGTGCTTGCATCATCAAACTCATAGACCATGTCACCTTCCCATTCGCCCGTAAGGAATTGTGCTTGAGTGAGCAAAGGATCTTGTTCCCCTGAAGAATTACCCTTTTCCACGGCAGCCATAAAAGCATCAAGTTCCGCTGCATAGGCATTTGGATAATTGGTGAGGAACCAGTTATAGGCTGTGTAATAATCTGTTCCATTAGGATAGAAATGGTAGTAGGCATGAACAGCCTCTGTTACGAGGTCGTTATAGTAATACTCATAGTCATCTCCATCATCGCAACTCGTCAGAACCACTGGCGTTGCTATCAGCGTGAATGCCAACAAGAAGTTTGTAATCTTTTTCATATCTATCTCTTTTAATTATTGTCATTAATTGAAACACGTTGCAAAGGTAGGATGAAAAAAAGAAAAGAAAAATGTAAAATCTCTATTTCGCAATAGGGTTTTCCCTATCTTCGCTTTTTTCTTTCCCGCTGCCCATCCTGCTATGAATGCCAAGGCTAGAGTTTTAGTACTTTTTATGCTTCATAAAACCTAAGAATGAAAATAAAATTCGTAATTTTGCATCTATGAAGTTGGTAACCAAAGATCATCATTGATTTACTTTCACCTAACTTTATAAATAATATTTTAACACCAAAGAATTTAAAAAGAAAAATGAGAACAGTTTATGATTTTACCGTAAAAGAACGTAAAGGCGGTGAAATATCTTTGAGAGCATTTGCCAACGAGGTTTTACTCATCGTAAACACAGCAACAAAGTGTGGTTTTACGCCCACATACACCGAACTGGAAGCTACTTATGAAAAGTATCATGCAAAAGGTTTTGAAGTGTTAGATTTCCCTTGTAACCAATTCGGTCAGCAAGCACCTGGAACCGATGAAAGCATACATGATTTTTGCAAACTCACATACGGCACACAATTTCCACGTTTCAAGAAGGTGAAGGTAAATGGAGAAGATGCCGACCCACTTTTCAAGTTTCTCAAAGAAGAAAAAGGCTTTGCTGGTTGGGATGAAAACCACGAGTTGACACCACTACTCGACAAAATGCTTTCAGAAGCAGATCCTGACTACAAGAAAAGTGCAGAAATCAAATGGAATTTTACTAAATTCCTTATTAATAAGAAAGGACAAGTCATTGCTCGCTTCGAACCAACAACAAAAATAGAAATCATTCAGTCTGAAATAGAAAAATTGCTTGCCGAATAAATGGCTAAATGAAATAGAACGGGCATATACAGATATTGGCAAACGGATGGTCACAAGAGCCCACCCTGCAAGAAACCCCAAAACAATGAACATATAATAAACATTAATACATGGGGAACAGTCCGAAAAGCTATAAAAAAGAGCAAAGCAGAAAAAGGATTTTATCCTTCTCGGCTTTGCTCATTTCTTTTAACCCAAATCGGTTATTAGAGCTCAAACTGATTGCAGCTGATGGTCTGTGCAGATTGTTCAGCGTTTTATCGCAGACGTAGCGGGCTACTTCAAGAGAAAACGCTGAAGAAGATGCCGACAAGCAGGTGCAAGCCGTTGAGAAGTGAATAAAGAAGATAAAAAGAAAACCCAAGCGGTCTAATGACTGATTTGGGTTTAAGATAGCTTCTAAAACTAAAAACTTCTAGATTTATTTATTGTACGCAATAAAGTTTTACCTATATCTTTCTATAAATCAAATAGATAAAGCTCATATAAAAATAGTGTCCCAACTGAGGCTTAGTTGCGCTCTACCTGAGGCTTAATTGTTTGATAACTAAGCCTCAGTTGCAAAGCAAGTAAACTTATATTCATTAATTTAGGTAGAAATTGTTCAGTCTCATTTTTGCCTTTCTACCCATTGCTGTGCAACAACTTTCACTCTTTTTTGTGCCATTTAGCTTAAAGAACCTTCTTTGAATGCTTGTCTAAGCAAGAAGACGGCTAAATGAAATTGAAAGATTTTGCACAATTAAAATATATTGAAGTTGCGGTTGCCTTTTACACTACTTAAATTTCTCAATGAATCCTTCAGCTTGCTGATTGCCCAGTTCTTTGGCTTTCTTTATGTTTTGCAGACCTTCGGTTTTGTTTTTCAGCATACATTGTGCAATGCCTTTCACCAAATGAGCATCGGCAAAGTTGGGGTTGAGTTGCAGGGCATCGTTGGCTGCGCTGATGGCAGCTTCATATTTGTTTACTCTCAAAAGCAAACTGCCAGCTTCTGCGTAATAGATGGGTTCTTTGGGGTTAAGACGTGTAGCAATGAGGATGTCTTGCAATGCTTGTTGCCAGAGCTTACCCTTGCTTTCTGATTTAGCCCGCATGAAATAGAAATCAGCTGTGAGCAGCCCTTGATTGAAATATTCGTAGACCTGAAAATCTTTCATAGCCAAACGATAATTGCCCATTTTGTCGTGCTGTAATCCGCGGGCATAAAAGAATGGTGCAGAAGTGTGAACATAAGGGGTGTCACATTCTTCTATGCTGCGATCCAAGAGTGCCAAAATCGCAGCATCTTCACCATTGAGTTGTTGAAGGCTTTGTGCCATTTCAAGAAAGAGTTCAGGATTTTTGAAGTCGGTTTTGGTCAATGCTTCAAATGCTTCAAATGCTTTTTGGTATTCTCCCTGAGAGAAAGTGATTTGGGCTTGGAGGTGTTTGTAGCGGTTGTCTGCTTTGATTTTTTCGGCAGCTTGCACTTCCTCCATCGCCTTATTCAAGTTCCAGCCTGCATCTTTGGCACGTTCTGCCTGTGTGGATGAAACACAAGTTCGATAAATCAAGAGCGCATAGTTATAATGTGCTTCTTCTTTGTTCGTAGCATTCGTGATGGCGTCTTTTAGTGCTTTGTCTGCACCCGTTAAGTCGTCATTGGTTATCAAGTCGCCTGCGAGTGCGAAATAGCCTTCGTTGAGTTTTGGGAATTTGGCAATAAATTCATTGACAACGCTGCGTCTGTAGTCCTTTGGTTTGTCGATAGATAGCATCAAGGCAACAATCGCATCTTCGGACTGATTGGGCACAGCTACTCGTATGCCACATTGGCGAAAGGCTAAATCGTTTTGTGAAAGTCCTGTAATCATCAGGTCTTTAGCGAAGAGAATGTCTGTTCCACTTTGTGATGCACCCGTTACATGTAATAAGCCCACGACTTGTCCCTTTGCATTGACCAGCGGAGAACCGTTTCTCTGCGTATCTTGTTGATAGCCTAACACATAATAATTATATTTATCCATGAAACGTTCCACATTTTCCACGGAAGTTTTCACGGGTTGTCCTATACTTGATGTGCTAACAATCCAAAGATCAGACTTTTCGGTCGTACTGATCGTTCCAAAACTTGGAGCAACAGAAGTGGTATTGACCTTAAACTTCACAACATCATAAAGTTCATTGATGCCCAATATTGATTCGATGGGGTGGCGTGTACCTTTATTATCAACAATAACAGCATGATCGGCACCAACGAATGGCTGCCACGTGCTAACACCAATACCATCTTTTGAAACGAAAACACCATTCGAAGTGGCTAAAACCGTTCCGTCAGCACGGTAAGTTGTGAGGCTGAATGCAGCATCTGCCACTTTCTTTATAGCCGCAGTTTGTGCCCATAAAGGTATGTTTGCTATGAAAAGCAAGAGGAAAAGGAGGAATTTCTTCATATTCAATCGTTTCATTTTTAGCCTATGATTTTTGTTTTAGAAGTTCTACAGCATTTTGAATAGCCGCTTCTGAGATGTCAGCTCCAGAGAGCATTTGAGCAATTTCTTTCACTCTCTCCTCTTCACTGAGTTCTCGCAACTGACTGGTTGTGCCGTTATCGGTGTCGTGTTTTTCCACTTTGTAGTGCAACTGTCCTAATGCAGCAATTTGTGGGAGGTGTGTGATAGCAATTACTTGACGATTGTTGTTGCCCATTTCTTGCATCACGAAAGCCATTTGTTGGGCTATTTTTCCACTAACTCCTGTATCAATTTCGTCGAATATGATGGTAGGTAGATTGATAGTACCGCTAATCATTGCTTTGAGTGAAAGCATAACACGAGCAATTTCACCTCCAGAGGCAACATCGGTGAGTGGTTGGAGTGGTGCATTTTTATTGGCTGAGAACAGGAACTGAACCTTGTCTTTTCCATCAATAGCAAACGTTTCTTTTTCTTGTAATTGGATATGGAACTGCACATTGGGAATACCCAGCAAGGCAAGCCGTTTCTCCATTTCGGTTTCTATGATTTGGGCTGCTTTCGTACGAACATTTGTCAGAACGTCAGCAAGTTTCTCGCAGTTTTCGCTGTGCTTTTTCAGTTGTCTTTCCAAATATTTTATTTCCTCATCGCTGTGTTCGATGGTTTGTAATTGTTGCTCAAGGGTGTCTCGATAAATTATCAATTCTTCTACAGAAGATTGCTTATATTTCTTCTCAAGATTATAAATCGTGTCGAGCTGTTGGTTGATGGTCTCCAAAAGCGATGGATCGAAGTCGATGTTTTCAGTTGCTCCGCCTACTTCCATGGCAATGTCTTTCAGCTCAATGTAGAGTGTTTCGAGTCTTTTTGAAAGTTCTTCAGCATCAGGGAAGACAGATGTGATGCTCGTTAATGCGTCTTTAGCACGCTTGGTCATCGTTACAGCCCCCCATTCGTCGTGGTTTAGGGAGTTATCTGCATCAAAAAGGGCGGTCTTAATTTCCTCAGCATGCGACAAAGTCTTGCTTTCTTGCTCTAATTCGTCTTGCAAGTTGGGGCGAAGTTTGGCATTGACGAGTTCTCCATATTGAAAACGCAGAAACTCTTCGTTCTCTATGCTTTTTGCAATCTCACCTTTTAGTTTTTCCAACTGTACTTCTGTCGCCTTATATTGGCGGTAGGCTTGTTGATAAGCAGAGATGTTGTCAGCATTCTTTCCTATTATATCGATGACGCTAAGTTGGAAGTTTTCCTTTTGAAGGAGCAAGTTTTGGTGTTGAGAATGCACATCAATGAGTTGTTCGCCAATTGTTCTCATTAGCGAGAGTGACACTGGCGTATCGTTGATAAAGGCGCGCGACTTACCATTTTCATTGATTTCGCGTCTCAATATGGTTTCGTCTGGCTCGTAGTCGATTTCATTTTCTTCAAAAAATGCACCAAAATCATATTTTTGTATATCAAACTTCGCCTCTATTGTGCATTTTTTTTCGCCTTGTTTTATTTGTTTAGCATCGGCTCTGTTGCCCAATAATAAACCAATTGCTCCAAGAATGATACTTTTTCCAGCTCCAGTTTCACCACTGATGACCGAAAAACCCGGATGGAAGTTTATCGAAAGCAAGTCGATGATAGTGAAATTCTTTATATAGAGATGTTTAAGCATAGCGTCTTATTGTTTTATTTTGTTCCACGATGTGTTTTGGCTTGCATTTATTCCGAATAGAATTTCATAGACAGCATCTTTTTCTTTCTGCGTCCCTTTTTTATAATAAATGTTTGCCAATTCGTCTTTTTTATAGTCTGTCCATATCTGTGGTAACATACTTAAAGGTCGGTCTTGATGCGCCTTTTTAAGACCAGACTCAATAGCCGACGTTATATTCGTGCGTCCACGCTCCGGACTGTTTGCCATTTCATCTAACCCAGTTCTGTAATAATCATACTGAAATTGTCGGAAAGGCTTCATCGCACCGTCAAGATAATCGTTGATGATGGCGAAGCGGTTCTTTGAGTTTTCAAATGCTTTCCAGCCAGTGAAGCTCAGGGTTTGGGCATTATTCGTCAGCACCATACATTTCTGCAAAATATCCTCTCCTCCCATTGGTGAGAAGCTGTCAAGCGTTAGCCCTATGATGAAATAAGCATAGTAGCCGAATAAAGCTGTGAGCTGATTGTCGATGTTTTCCTCATTAAATTCAATCTGGTCGAACTGTGCAAAAGTGAAATTGAAGTCGCCATCTTGGTTATTGTATAGCGTCGTGGTGTATGCCGAGTTATAGACTGGGCGATTGGCTTGAATGAGTGCAGTACAGAAGAATGAGTTTGTGCTTGGGTCGTGCTTCGTTACAGTGATATTGAAGTTGCAAACGATGCGTTCGTTCTTCTGAAATTTAAGATTAGTCCATTGCTTTTCATTGACAAACTGTTCTAAAGTTTGCTGAAGGTTTTCAAAAACAGAGGCGTCAGTACCTTGTATTTGATTATGATTAATGGTAATCTTAGCCTGCAGTTCTTGTGCAAATCCTTGATAGCTAAAGAATAGAAACCAGCTCATTGATAATATCAAAAGCCACGTCTGTTTTCTTTTTTTTCTCATAAGCTTTCTTTTCTTTCTTTGAAATGATCGTGATTTGATTTTCATCAGATTGGAAAGTAGTTCCTTTTATGCGTGTGGAATTGAGCACAATGAAGTCAGCATTTTTCTTTTCAAGTTTTTTTCGGGCATTGCTTTCTTCTTCGTTGGTTTCCAATGCGAAAGCAATGATTTTTTGGTGGGCAGCTTTTTGTGCTCCTAATGTTGCAGCAATATCCTGCGTAGGTTCCAATTCCAAATACAAATTATTTGCTCCGCGTTTCACTTTCGTTTCTGAATAGCATTTGGGTTTGAAGTCGGAAACGGCTGCACAAAGAATTGCAACATCATTTTTTGCAAACTCACGGACGCAAAGGTTATACATTTCTTGACAACTTTCGACATCTATGCGCTGAATATTTGCAGAACATTTCATGCTCACTGGTCCTGTAACGAGTGTTACTTCTGCCCCTCTTCTGCAGCATTCCTCTGCAAGTGCAAAACCCATTTTCCCTGATGAATAGTTACCTATAAAACGGACAGGGTCTATTTTTTCGTATGTAGGACCTGCGGTAATTAATACTTTTTTACCTTTAAGCTCTTCATTGAGCTTTGCTTCGTAGGCAAAAAAGGCTTCTAAGCGTGCCACGATGGTTTCGGGCTCTTCCATTCGTCCTTTTCCTTCCAACCCACTTGCCAAGAATCCATCGCCTGCTTCGATGATCTGATTGCCACGTGCTGCAAGTGTGTGTAGGTTTTCTTGCGTGGAAGGATGCCGATACATATCTAAATCCATTGCAGGTGCAATGAACACAGGTGCTTTCATTGAAAGATAAGTAGTGATAAGCATATTGTCGGCTATGCCATGTGCCATTTTTCCCAAGCTTGCTGCCGTACAGGGAGCTATCAACATAGCGTCTGCCCAAAGTCCGAGGTCTACATGTGAGTGCCATGTTCCGTCTCTTTGGGCAAAGAATTCTGATATAACTGCATTCTGTGAGAGCGCAGAAAGGGTGATAGGCGTGATAAATTCTTTTCCTGCAGGTGTTATAACCACCTGAACTTCTGCGCCTTTTCGCTTTAGTTCTCTGATAATTAAACAACTCTTGTAGGCTGCAATCGATCCCGTGATGCCTAAAACTATTTTCTTTCCTTTCAACATTTGTTGTTGTTGTTAAATTCTCTCAGCCTTATGCGGGTGAGTACTTGTTTTGTGTTATAGCTAAAGTCGCCTGCCAGCATCCAACTGTAATATCCAGGATCACGCCGCAACACTTCTGCAACATCCCATCCTTTGTATTTTCCAAAGTTGAAAACCTCATGGCGGCGAGGTTGATTGTTTTCATCAAGCACCACCTTTCCGTCCTTGTCTGTGAGCTCTTTCCAAACAAAGCGACCTGCAAAATCAATGTTGTTGTTTAGTGTTGAAAAAGCCGCTAAAGCCTCAACGCTGTTTTCCAAAACTCGTTCTGGTTCTTCTTGTTTCTCAGCTGAATACATATCAAGCTGTGCCTGCAAGACGCGCCACGTCGCTTCCGTATCTTCATCGGCTCTGTGTGCTGTGAAATCATCTTCCATCTTCCGCCCACAATAGAATTTATAGGCAGCGGCAAGGTTTCGTTTTTCCATCTTGTGAAAAATATTCTGTACATCAACGAGCTTTGCTTTTGTGAAATCGAAGTCTACCCCTGCTCGTAGAAACTCTTCTGCCAGCATAGGTATGTCGAAGCGATTTGAGTTGAAACCTGCGAAATCAGCTCCTTTGAACTTTTCTGCCAGTTCTTTTGCCTTTTCTTTGAAAATTGGTGCTTGCGCAACATCCTCATCGCTGATGCCCGTTAGTGCTGTTACTTCTTTCGGAATGCTCACCCCTGGATTGATGAAGAAATTTTCTCGTTCTTCTTTTCCTTCGGGATATACCTTTATATACGATATTTGGATGATCCTATCATTTATAAGATCAAGCCCCGTTGTTTCAAGATCGAAAACAACAAGGGGCTTTTTAAGATTTAAATTCATTGATATGAAATTTTGTGGAACTCATTCTAAAACAGCTTTTCTTGCTTTTTAGAGTCAGCCAATTAGTAGTTCAAAAGTGCAGGCATGATGACCATGAGCGTTTCTTCGGTTTCTTCTTGCGTACTTGGGAAGATAACAACCGCTCTTGATGGGTCGGCCAATTGAATATTGATGTCATCGCCTTGCAAGTTGTTGAGAATATCGAGCATATTTGGACCTTTTAATCCGATACTCATTGCTGTTCCATTGTAGTCGCAAGTGATGCTTTCTTTTGCACTTGTAGAGAAGTCTACGTCTTCTGTGTTGAGATCAAGTTGTCCGTTTTCAATATGGAAACGAATGAGCTGTGAAGCATCATTAGCGAAAGGTAAAACACGGCGAATACCACCGATAAGCGTTTTTCTGTCAATAACAATATGATGTGGATTGTCTTTTGGGATAACGCCATTGTAGTTAGGATATTTTCCTTCAATGAGGCGGCATGTGAGACTACCTTCTGCAAATGAAATTTCTGCTGAACGTGCATCAAATTTGATGACAACATCGCCAGATTCTTTTGCTAACACACCCTTCAAGAGCGATGCTGGTTTTTTGGGTAAAATGAAAGCGGCTGGCACTTCGCCCTTGATGGCTGTGTTTCTGTTGCGCACCAATTTCTGACCATCGGTTGCAACAATTGTCAAACTGTCTTCTTTCAAGTCGAAGTAAACACCATTCATAGCTGGGCGCAACTCATCTTGTGCAGTGGCGAAGAGCGAACGCGTCAAGTTGTCCGACAAACAACCAGCCTCTATGCTGATGGTTGTTGCATTTTCTTCCAATGGTGGTGTTTGTGGATATTCGTTGGCATCAACAATTGGGAAACTATACGAACCATTTTGATAACTAACATACATCTTTAGTTCGCTTATGTTGACGTCGATAGTCAAGGGTTGCTCGGGCAATTCTTTTACTGCGTCAAGGATATTACGGTTATTTACAGCAAAAACGCCATCTCCCTCGATGCTATCCAAGTTTAAAGTGGTGCGCATCACATTTTCTCTGTCGGAAGCCGTGATGAACAATTGATTGTCTTTTGCTTCAAAGAGAAAGCAATCTAATATTGATAGCGTATTCTTGCTATTGATCACTCGTGAGAGCGAAAGTAACTTACTGCTGAGCGCAGTGCTTGAAATGGTGAATCTCATAAGTCGCCTGTTTCTATCTTTGTTATTATTATCTCTAAATTTAAGTACAATACTTAAGAACCAATGTTCTTAAAATTGCATGGTGGGCGTTGCCCTAACTTTATTCGACAAAAATACAAAAAAGATAGATGAAAAACAAAAAACAACGGCAAAAATTTCTCCTTTAAAAGGATTTTTATTAATTTCGCAATCTCAAAGAATTAGAAACAAAACAAGTAGATAGATTTCTGACTATGGAATTACAAGGTAGAATTATTGCCGTATTAGAGGCTCGAGAAGGCACATCGGCTCGCGGTCCATGGAAATCACAAGAGTATGTGATTGAAACCCACGACCAATATCCCAAGAAAATGGTATTCAATATCTTCGGGGCAGATCGTATTGCACAGTTTGCCATCAAGGCTGGTGAAGAGCTTTTGGTGAGTTTTGATATCGATGCCCATGAATATCAAGGCAGATGGTTTAACAATATTCGTGCATGGAATGTTCAGCGTGTAGAAGTACCTGGCGTAGCAACCGCACCTACGTCGCCAGTTCCTCCTCCACCACTTGCTGCAACCGCTGGCGCACCAGACCCATTCGCACCTGGCGCAGCTGATGAAGACAAGACGGACGACCTTCCTTTCTAACTCCAATCATCTATAAAGGCTATCAAACATAATCAGTTCGGACGCTAATGACCGATTGAGGGTTAAGCAATAAAAAAGTAAAGAGCAATTTGCAACTTCTCACCAATAAGTAGGTTGAGCGTTGCAGATTGCTCTTTTTATTGTGGTGCATTCTAAATAGCGTGACTTCGATGAATTAACCCAAATCGGTCATTAGACCGTTAGGGTTTCCTTTTTCTTTTATTTATTAACTTCCCAACTGCTTACATCTGCTTATTGGCATCTTCTTCATTGTTTTCTCTTGAAGTAGCCCGCTACATCTGCGAGAAAATGATGAACAATCTGTACAGAAATCAGACGCAATCCGTTTGGTCTCTAATGATCGAATTGGGATTAATGTAGGCGGGGTGCATAGTAATCGCTAAGTTTACAGATACTTATAATTCATCGAACTTACGTTATTTAAATTTCATCGAACGCACGTTAAGTAAACTTTATGCTAAAAAGCATTTTGCAATGTGATTCTGAATATTGAGTACTTGTATTGTAATCAAGCCTCAGTTGGAGGATAACAAAGGCTTATTTGCTTTGTAAGTGTACTATGTTTTGTAATTGGTTGTTTATCAGTTGTTTATATGTTCTTCAAAATTAATTCAAAAATAGAGGAAGTCTGTTTTTACTTTTACTGAAAAACTGCATCACTCATCCATATCAAGTACCAGTCCGTCATAGGCAAGAAAGACAGAAGTGGGCAAACGTTTTTGCGCTTCATCATGCAGCCCTATTCGGTCGGTGAGGTGAGTGAGATAAACTCTTTTTGCTCCAACTTCTTGGCTGAAGGCGATAGCCTCGTCTACTAAGTGGTGAGAATGATGCTCACGTTCCCAACGCAGGGCATTGATAATTAAAACTTCTGTTCCTGCGACACAATCTTTGTCGATTGTGTTGATGGTTTTCATGTCGGTGATGTATGTAAGTTGCCCTATTCTGTAAGCTAAGATGGGTAAGTTGCCATGCATTACTTCAAAAGGAAGGATGTCTAAGTTGCCCACTCGAAAATACTTTCTGGGCGAAATGGTGTGGAGGTTTAGGCGTGGCACACCAGGGTAGAGTTGTTCCGTGAAGCAATAGGGGAGGTTATTGCGCAGTCCTTGACAAGTGGCTTCGTTGGCAAACAGGTCAATGTCTCCTAACTTACAATAGGGGCGAAGGTCGTCAATACCACCTACGTGGTCATAGTGTATGTGGGTAAGTAAAACACCATCGAATTTCTCGAAAGGTATTGATAGGGCTTGTTGGCGAAAGTCGGGACCGCAATCAATGAGCAAACGTGTGTCTTCTGCTTCAATAAGCACCGACGAACGCAATCGCTTGTCTTTTAAGTTGGTGCTTCTACAAACTTCACAATCGCAACCAATGACAGGTACGCCGTTTGATGTGCCTGTGCCTAAAAATCTTACCCTCATCGTCATTTTTTATCTTCTCTGTTTTTAATTGAGTTTAAACCTCAAATGATATTCACTTCTGGATGAATGTCTATTCCGAATTTTTGGATTACATCCGCTTGAATAGCTTTGCACAGACGAACAATGTCTTGCCCTGTAGCTTGTCCGTAATTAACCAAGACAAGTGATTGCTTTTCGTAAACGCCAGCTTCGCCCATTCTTCGCCCTTTCCATCCACATTGTTCTATTAACCAGCCAGCAGGAATTTTCATTTGTTTTTCGTTCACAACATAGTGGGGCATGTTGCTATACTGCGCTGCAAGTTCTGCATATTTCTCAATGTCCACAATCGGGTTCATGAAGAAACTACCTGCATTGCCCAATGTTTTAGGGTCGGGGAGTTTTTCGTTCCGAATGTTGATAATCGTCTGTCGGAGTTCTTCGGCTGTGGGTTGTGCTATGCCTTGTTGAACAAGTCTTGTTGTGATGTTGCCGTAGTCTAATTTCGGTGTGAATGTTTTTGATAAACGAAACGTTACGTGCGTGATGAGGTAACGATTTTTCCATTCGTTTTTAAATCTACTTTGTCGGTAGGCATAGGCACATTCAGCATTCTTTAGTATCTGAATTTTGCCCGAATGGATTTCCACAGCTTCTATTTCTTCTATCAACTCTTGCACCTCTGCGCCATAAGCACCTATGTTTTGCACTGCACTGGCACCCACATCGCCTGGGATGAGTGAGAGATTTTCAGCTCCATAGAGTTGTTTCGATAGACAAAAATCAATGAATTTGTCCCATTCATAGCCCGATCCGCATCGCACACGGATTTCATCAATTTGCGCAATGTACTGAATGGCAGAACGCACCACAATTCCCTCATAATCGCCTGTGAGCAGAAGATTGCTTCCTCCGCCAATGATGAGAAATGGGTCGTTGCTTGCCGAGAGTATTTGTGCCACCTGTTGGGCTTCCTCTGTAGTTGCATATTCAATAAACCTTCGGCACGTTGCGTTGATGCCGAAGGTGTTATGATGCAATAGATTATAGTTTTGTATATCTCTCATTTTTAATTTTTATAGGATGAAACAACAAGGCGGTTACATTTGTTTGTCCTCGAAAAATTTTGCTTTTCTTACTTCGTTGCTAAATACTTCAAGACGCATTGATTTTCACCAATTGCCAACCGTTACCCTTTTTCTTGAACACCAATTGGGTTTCCACACCATTTGAAAGTCCGCGGAAAGTGAGAATTTTCTGATTGCTGTCCACATTCTTTTGTCCATAGAGAATATTGTAGATCATATTCTTGGGCACTTCTGGTAAGAAGCTGCTCCATTCGGCTGCTGCAATCTTTGTGCGCACCATAGCCGTTTCTTCTCCGTTGGGGTCTGGTCCATAATAGGGCAGCGGATTTTTTACATAAGAAAGATTGTTCTCTGCGAAGAATTTGGGTAGGAAATTAAGGAAAGATGCATTGTGGTTGTCGTTGAATCCAACTTTGCGTATTTCGCTCAGTCGCCACGTACCTTCTTGATGATCGAAACAATATTGTTCAACAATACCTTGCTTGAGATAGATTTTCTCAACAATCACACTGTCTATGTCTGTAGACTTGGCAGCCTCCATATGCTTGTTATCATCAAAAATCAACGTGTAATAGCCTTGGCGGCGGAAGAACTGGTCTGTCTTCCATTGTTCTTTTTTGATTTCAGATACTTTTCCGTTAGCATCTACGCTGCGCAACGGAAATTTAATTCTGTTGCGTTGCAACTTTTTGTTGGCAATGAAATTAAAGAAGAAATCATCAAAGAGTTGGTCGGCAGCTTTAGGCATAGGAGTTTCTTCAATGATGGTTGATGTTGAGTCGATTGTGTCGTGAGGTACTGTAATGATGGAATCTTGCGCAACAGAGTCTTCTGTTTCCACTTTCTTATTGGTACACCCTGTACCAACTGTCATCATTGCAATGCAGACAATAATAGTGAATAGTATTGCTTTTCTCATATTTTTGTAACTATCAAATATTGATGCAAATGTACTATATTTATTTGAACATTCAAAAAAGAAATTGAAAATAAAATTGTGAGGACTTTTATTTTTGTGTTAAATACAATCCGTTTGGTCTCTAATGACCGAGTTGGGTTGAAGCTGCAAAGCATGGATGACGAAACAAAAAAACACGATTTTCGCTTTACTCTCTTTTCTTTTCAAATTATATGTTGTACCTTTGCATTAAAATAGCAAAGAATATGATCTTAGAAAAGATAGAAAATCTCTTGAAAGAAGTGAGTTCCGTAGCTGCAAAAAGTGCAGAGGAGGTGGAACAACTTCGTTTAAAATATTTGAGCAAGAAAGGCGAAATCAACGCCTTGATGGGTGAGTTTCGCAACGTTCCAGCTGAAGAGAAAAAGGCCGTTGGCGTGAAAATCAATGAACTCAAGCAATTAGCGCAAGAAAAAATCAATGCACTCAAAGAAGCCTTGGAAACCAGTGATGCACAAAACGATGGTATTGACCTCACGCGCACGGCTTATCCGATTGCTCTGGGAAGTAGACATCCGCTCACGTTGGTAAAGAATGAGATTATCAATATCTTTTCTCGGATGGGTTTCAGCCTTTATTTAGGTCCTGAAATAGACGATGATAAGCACGTTTTCACGATGCTCAATTTTGCTGCCGACCATCCAGCGCGTGACATGCAAGACACGTTCTTCATCGAACGTACTAACACGATGGATGTAACGAAGAATGTTATCTTACGCAGTCATACGTCGAACGATGAGGCGCATTATATGTCGACCCACGAGCCACCCATACGTGTTTTGTGTCCAGGGCGTGTTTATCGTAATGAAGCAATCAGTGCACGTGCGCATTGCTTCTTTCACCAAGTGGAGGGCTTGTATGTTGATAAGAATGTGAGTTTCACTGACTTAAAACAAGTCTTATTGACATTTGCTCGTGAGATGTTTGGTGCAGAGACACGCATACGTCTTCGCCCCAGCTATTTTCCTTTCACAGAACCCAGTGCAGAAATGGACATCAATTGTAATATCTGTGGTGGCAAGGGCTGTGGATTTTGTAAGCACACAGGATGGGTGGAAATCTTGGGTTGTGGAATGGTAGATCCGCATGATTTAGAGGCTTGTGGCATTGATTCTAATGTGTATACGGGCTATGCTTTTGGGATGGGTGTGGAACGCATCACCAATCTTAAATATCGAGTGAGCGACCTTCGATTGTTCTCTGAAAACGATATTCGTTTCTTGAAAGAATTTGAGGGAGCACAATAAGAATTTTTTGTTGTTTTCATAAAATTTCAGCGAGTAACTATCTTTTGGATAGAAACTCGCTGAATTTATTTTTATGCGTTTGCTTTTAACTACCGATTGTTCAATTTATCGTTGTAAGTGTTTCGTGCGCAAAACTTTACCCGATTTGTTTCGGACTTCTTTGATATAGAAACCTTTTTGAGGAGAGGTCATTTGGCATCCCATTAGGTCGTAATAAACAACCGAATTATTTTTGTTACTGTCATCAACGTTGGTTACAAGAGTTGTCATTACCCCATCATCAAGACTATTTATCGTTAGATTGCTAGCTTCCATGATGTAACAAACCGCCTTGCGCGACCAATTAGGATATGTTTTTCCGCTTGGTTTTCCTACTTTTGCAGGATTTTGTGCAGCCATATTCAAGAGAGCTGCAAATAAAAAGAGTGTAGATAAAATTCTTTTTTTCATTAGCATTCAAATTAAACCCAAATCGGTCATTAGACCGCTTGGGTTTTCTTTTTTTCTTATTTATTCACTTCTCAACCGCTTGCATCTGCTTGTCGGCATCTTCTTTATCGTTTTCTCTTGAAGTAGCTCGCTACATCTGCGATAAAACGCTAAACAACCTGCACAGACCATCAGCTGCTATCAGTTTGGTCTCTAATGACCGAATTGGGTTGAAAAGTTATGTTTTTGTGTTTTATTTGCTATTTGTGAAAAGTGAAATATTTTTCGGTAAATATAGTTATTATTTTTTGAAACACAAAGAAATATTATATATTTAATTAAAAAATCGACTAATAGTGTCCATGAATGGTGTTAACTCTCGGCTGTAAATCTCCCCATAGCGATTTACAGCTGCTAGCGAGTAGGCGATGTAAAGACGGCGTTTAGCTCTCGAAAGTGCTACATAAAACTTGCGTGCATCTTCGTCATCAAATCGTTTGCCACGATTGTAGGCATTAGGAAAACGTCCATTAACGGCATCAAAGATGATGACATTATCAAACTCTAACCCCTTTGCTTTATGAATGGTAGTAACATAGATCCTTTCTTTTAGACTCTTACTTTTACAGAAATCACTTTCCTTCATTGTACTGATTTCCAACATGTAGCGTCCTAATTGTGCTTCTAACGTGTTAGGAATATTTTGGTCGGTTATCATGTCAAGATCAATATAATTCAAAACATAGTCCATACGATTAATTTCATTGATTCGTTTTTCGTCACGTAGTTGGTTATAAATCTTTTTCAGTTCACGGGTAAGGGCATTTTCCGTCCCTTCTATCATTATATAGCGATTTGTGTGCGCAGACATAAAGATTTCTTTATAAGCAATTTGCAGTTTTCGTATGTATTTTTTTACGTTAGGATGCTCAATAAATGTTTTCTGATTATCGATCCGAGCAGCGGCTTTTTCTGCACATAATTTCACAAGATTAACTGTAGCTTTCACGTCATCAATAGCTTTGTGCGAGTTTTCTCCAGCGAGATGATAATACTTTAGCAATGCTTCCAATTTGTAGGACTTCAATTTTGGGTCTAAAAGCCGGATTAGTTTTAGCGAATCGAAGCAACGATTGGGTAGACTTTGTGCCGTATTGCCAAAATGGCGATGTAGGTTTTGTTGCATGATATGAACATCATAATCAGCATTGTGGGCAATGAGTGTTGCGTCACCAACGTATGCAAGAAACCGAGTAAGTCCCTCTTTTGGTGAAAGTAATTGATTTTGGAGGAGTTTTGAATGATAAATGTCATACAACGGATTTTCATTTGCACCCAAATGTTGCAAAATCGGGCGAGGCGTTTGCATGTAAATGTCTAACGGATCACCCACAATTTCTCCCTTTTTGATACGAATGGCTGCAATTTCTATGATGTCGTCTTCGTAAACGTTCAACCCCGTTGTCTCCGTATCGAACACAACAAACTCTTCATTTTCATACAGCGACAAGAAGTCTGCAACATAGGTATTATGCTCATAGAGTAAAAAATCGGTTGGTGAAATGCCCAGTTGTTTCAAACGATAGACAAAACGTCGTGCAAGTGTATTACTCTCAAAAACTTTCAAGCCTTTGAGAAGTCGTGTCCAAGCCAGAAAATTGTGCTCATTTACTGTGATTGTCAAATGAGCAATGAGCGTTTTCATTGCCGTTGTGTTGAACATGTCTCGTCCCGACACCTTAAAATATTTTAATTCTGCCTCATCCAATCCCTGACTAACGTTATCGGCATCGGCATTGGCGTTCACAATGATAGCAGTTGTTTCGTCTTTGTTCTGTGATGATAGCTGTTTTGTGAGCTGGGCGATATCCATCACTTCTGCTGCGACAGAACTACTTGCAAGGATGCGAAGATTAGCGGGGGGAGCTTCGCTCGTGTCGTCTGTTATGGGCAAGAGGTCTCGGTTTATGCCCAATTGCTTTTCGGCATATTCATTAAATATGTCTAAGAGATATTTTGGTGAACGGTGGTTTTTCTGCAAATGGTGAATGTTGCTCTTGCAACGCTCCTTTAATAGCATGAGCGTTTCTACTTTTGCACCCATAAAAGAGAAAATGGCTTGTTGTTCATCGCCAAGAAACATCACCATTGGGTCGGATTTGTCCGTCAAGAGATCAATAATCGCCAATTGCATGGCGTTTAGATCCTGTACTTCATCAACTTGTATCCAGACATAACGCTTACACGCATCGTCTTTCTTATAAATATCATAGGTATAGAGAAGCAAATCTTCAAAATCAAGCATATTGTGGGTTTGCTTGTATTGTTCGTAGCAAAGTGCATAATACATTTTTGCATACATCTGCCTTATTTTGTTTCTCTGCGACCACTCAACCTTACTCAAAATATCCTCATCGCCCATATAGGTTTCCACATTGCGATAAATCTGTATAAATGTTTCACGGTTATAGGCTATTTTCTCTAAATTGCAAATTATTCGAAGCGATGTTTTGTCATCTTCTGTGAAAGATTCTGGATGCAAATAACAATCACGAGGATGCTGTTTTTCTATCTGATACATCAAATGTGAGAAGAAAATAATCTCTTGATAGGTCTTATTGCGGTTATAGTTTTCGAGTATGCCTTGTTCGTCTTCATCTTTGAAATTGGCTATGATGCTCACTGCTTCTTCGTCATCAATGATGGATGCGTCTGCTTCTACTTTATTTTCATCAAATAAGAATTTAGCACAAAAATGATGCACGTTCCCCACTTGTAGTTTTTCTATTTCTTCGTCGGTAATTACTTGTCTAATACGGCTGTTCATTTCGCGTGCTGCGCGATTTGTAAAAGTGAGACACAGCATATCCTCTACCTTTACACCTTGCTGATAAGCATAGCGCACTCGCTCTGCAAGGATGTGCGTCTTGCCACATCCTGGAGATGCCAGCACAAGATGATAACCTTTTTCTGTTTCCACAATAGGTTTCTGGCTGTTGTCCAATTCTATGTGTTTGTTGTTGATTGATTTCATAGCAAATTGATTTTCTTATTTCACATCCTTTGATGTTGTACGTTGAATATAAAAGAAGCAATTGATTTCTGTACCTACAAAATTAAAGAAAAAAGAGAAAAAAACTATTTTTCAACGACTTTTTTTCTCACCTCCAATAAAAGTTGTACTTTTGTCTTGCTTTTTCAAAGACAATTAAGAAAATCAATACTAACCATAAACGATTTAAACCAATAACAGATGGATTGGAAAAAATTACAAAATGGGTCGGACATTCGGGGTGTTGCACTTGCCGGTGTGGAAGGTGAGGATGTAAACCTCACCGACGTTGTGACCCAGAAACTGGCAAAAGCCTTTGCAATTTGGCTCAAGCAAAAGAACGGAAAATCTCTTCAAACCCTTGCTGTAGGTAGTGATTCACGTTTATCTAGCCCTGATTTGAGAGCCGCATTTGCGGTGGGGGTAGTACAAACAGGCAACAGGATTTTCGATTTCGGAATGGCATCTACCCCCGCTATGTTTATGTCTACCATTGATGAACGGATTGGCATTGATGGGGCTGTGATGATCACTGCAAGCCATTTGCCTTGGAACAGAAACGGACTGAAATTCTTTACGTCAGAGGGTGGATTGAACAAAGAAGACATTAAATCCCTATTAGAAATCGCTGCATCTATCAATGACGATGACCCTATGCAGCAAACATCCGTTCAAAAAAATATTGAGCATCTCAACTTTATGGATACCTATTGCCAATCGCTCGTTGATTACATCCGTCTGCGTGCGAACATTGGCGAGCAACCATTAAAAGGAATGCACATTATAGTGGATGCAGGGAACGGAGCTGGAGGATTTTTTGCTGACAAGGTACTTATACCTTTAGGCGCAGAAACGGCAGGTAGTCAATATTTAGAACCCGATGGCAACTTCCCTAACCACATTCCAAATCCCGAAGATAAAACGGCAATGCGCTCCATCTGCGATGCCGTCATAAGGAGCAAAGCTGACTTAGGAATTATCTTCGATACAGACGTAGATCGTTCTGCAATAGTTGATAGCAAAGGCGCCCCGATTAACCGCAATGCACTCATTGCTCTCATTGCGGCAGTGATATTAAGAGAGCATCCACAAAGCACGATTGTAACTGATTCTGTTACATCCGATGGCTTAAAAGAGTTCATAGAAGCGCATCATGGTGTGCATCATCGTTTCCGTCGTGGCTATAAGAATGTGATCAATGAAGCCATTCGCCTCAATGCAAATCAAGAAGAATCTTGGCTCGCAATTGAAACATCTGGTCATGCCGCTTTGCGCGAAAATTATTTCCTTGATGATGGCGCATTCCTCGTTGCAAAATTGCTTGTAGAAGCAGCTCGTTTACGTGTGGAAGGGAAAGAATTGCAATCGCTTATTTCTTCGCTCAAACAACCTAATGAAAGCAAAGAAATTCGTTTCTCTATTCTTGCATCCGATTTTAAAGCCTATGGCGAACAAGTTCTCGACCACATCAAAAACACTGCCGAACAATTGAAAGGTTGGCAGATTGTTTCTCCTAATCATGAAGGAATTCGAGTGGCTTGCATGGCAGAAGACGAAAAAGGGTGGTTTTTGCTTCGTCAGTCGCTCCACGATCCTGTACTTCCGCTGAACATAGAAGCTGACGTAGAAGGTGGTGTAGCGCGTATTGAGCAAAAAGTATTGACCTTACTTTCCAACTTCAATGCACTGAAATTTTAGTTAAACCAAATCGGTCATTAGACCGCTAAAGTTTTCTTTTAATTTTCTTTGTTCACCTCCCATCGTCTGTATCTGCTTGTTGGTATCTTTTTCATTGTTTTCTCTTGAAAAGTAGTTCGCTACATCTTCGATAAAACACTAAACAAGCTGGCAGTAATCCGACGCAACCTGTTTGGTTTCTAACGACCGAATTGGGTTAAAATCCTACTCAAAAACAACTGAGAGGATGTGTCAAATTGAACTGCACCCCAAAAGTTATATGAAAAACTCTTGAGGTGCAGTTCAAAATAAGCGCATCCTTTTTTTATATACTTCCATGTTTTAATTGATAGTCTTCAGACTTAAGTCATCATTTTTTCTTGTATATTCTTTCTATAGAGACGTCTCATTTGATAGATTTTCAGTGTGTTGAGGAATTCTACAACACCATAGAAAACCAAACACCAGCCTATAACCAACAGTGGTAGAGCTGCTACTTCAATTGGACGAACGAGTAGAACGATACCAACAATGAGTGTTACGGAAGGGAAGAGCCAATAGAGAAAAGGTAAGTGGGCGTATTGTCGAGCACCTGCAAGATTTACAAACTGCATGATAGCACCAAGGATGAGCCACGCTGCCAGCATCACTACTATCCATTTGATAAACGTTTCAGGCATCAAAACAAGGATAACACCAAGGAGCGTACTTCCTACACCAAGGATGGGAAAAAGTGGACGTGATTGTTTTAGCGTGGCATTTGTGCTTTGAAGTACCGAATTGCCTTTCTTAATCTTTTCCTTTTCAAGTAAATAACTGATGCAAGATACTATTCCTGAGAGGAGAAACAGACTTCCGATGGCGATGGTTATCCATCGCATGGTCTCTGCTCTGTACACAATGAGCAATGCCCCCACCGTAGTGGAGGCAATTGTGCGAATAATTGCACTTTGATTTTCTTTCAACATTTATAGAATCTACCTTATAAAAATGACTTGTTTTTGCTTTTATTTATCTGTGTCCGCCAAAGCGTGAACTGCCTGATGTGTTGCCCGAAGGTTGGCGAACCGTTCCACCGCCAAAACTGCGTGATGATCCTCCAAACGTTCGGTTATCACTTGAGGGTGAGAATGAACGATTGAATGGTTGGCGAGAAGAACCATTACCAAACGAGCGGCTACCTTCAAAATCACGACCTCTGGGTGAAGTTACTGTGGTGCGTGTAGAACTTTGTCGGTTAGAATTGAATGTTCCGTAAGACCTACTTCCGCTGAAGTTGCGGTTTTGTTGTTGTCCGAATGAACGATTGCTTTCTACCGAACGGCTGCGGGTGCGACCATTATCGAATCCATTTTGATAACGCCCACTTTGAAAACCATCTCGCATGCCGTAGAATCGTCCATTATTGGTTCGAGGACTATAGAATGTGCGTCCGTTATACCAACTTCTGTTGTCGTTCATTCGCCAGCTGTGTCCACCGCGGTAAACGTTGTAGAACCGAGGACGTCCGAAATAATAGTAATCCCTGTGAGGATAGCGGGCATAGATTCCAAATCGCCAATAGCCGCTATCCCAACGCAAAGGTCGATAGAAGTAAGCAGCATCCACGAACGAACGATATTGCCAATCGAGTAGGACATAGCTTAGGTCGAGATTGCGATGTGTCCAGTAACGACCATAAAGGTCGTCTACGGTGTTTACGTTCATCAAATAATCGAGGTTGATTTCATAAACCGCTTCATATTGTTCTTCCGTGAGATTTAACTCATAAGCCATCTTGTCGGCTAGAAAGAGAGCTTGCATACGTGCTTGTTCGTAGCTCATTGCTATTGAAGAAATTGCTATTGTAAGCATTGCACAGAAAATTAATATTCGCTTTTTCATTTTCTTATCCTTTCTTTTCATTAATGGGTTTTACGTCGAATTTGTTCAGACGTTCGCCTTTCCGATGGCATTTTCTTCTTCTTCCTCGTAGCACATCGGTATAGGGCAGAACGTTTTGAATGATGTTGCAAAGGAAATAAAAAAAAAAGATGTTGCAAAAGGATTTCCCCTAAGTTGTAAGGGATTTTCCCTAAAACGATGAATGGGGATGGAGTTTTTTTCGTAACTTTGTACGCTATAATATTATAATAAAAGTAATGAGATGAAACGCTGCCTATCAACGCTTGCCGCATGTCTTGCATTCACATCTGTGTTTGCACAGCATCAAAGCTATTTACCCACAAAAACGCCTAAAACTTCAGCTTTTGAGCATATTGAATATAAAGCCGAAATGCAGTTAAGCAGTTCGGTTAATAAAACGCCACTTTGGCTCAATGCCAATAAATATGGGCTGAGTTCGTTGGAGAAAACGAATGGATATGTGCGTGGTGCTATTGAGCGTAAGCTCTCTACGGATGATGAACACGTTTGGGGTGTGGGTTATGGATTGGATGTGGTGTTACCTGTGAATTACACCAGTAAGTTAATTATTCAACAAGCCTATGCCGAAGGACGATGGCACAAAGGAGTGCTCACCATTGGTGCAAAAGAACAACCAATGGAACTGAAAGACAATCAGTTGAGTTCAGGGTCGCAAACATTGGGTATCAATGCGCGTCCGATTCCACAAGTGCGACTTGCTTTAGGAGAATATTGGGCTATTCCTTACACTAAGGGGTGGTTGAAGATAAAAGGTCATGTTGCTTATGGAAAGATGACAGACGACAGTTGGCAGCATTCGTTCACCAATCAAATGTCGAAATATGCCGATGATGTCTTGTTTCACTCGAAAGCAGGTTATCTTAAGATTGGCAATGAAGAATCCTACCGTCGTTGGTCTTTAGAATTGGGATTGGAAATGGCGGCAACTTTTGGTGGTACTGCCTATATTCCTGTTGCAGGTGGCATGCGGAAAGTTGAAAATCAAAAAGGAATTTCAAGCTTTTTGAAGGCTTTCTTGCCAGGAGGTAACGATGTAACAGAGGCTGGGACGGTTTATAAGAATAGCGAAGGGAATCAAGTAGGGTCGTGGTTGGCACGCATAAATTACGACACCGACACATGGCGGATGAGTGTTTATGTTGATAAATACTTTGAAGATCATTCTTCAATGCTGCTACTTGATTATGATGGCTACGGTGAAGGCGCTCAATGGAACGTGAAAGAGAAAAGAAAATACTTTCGCTATGACTTGAAAGATTGGATTTTAGGCTTGAGTTATCGAGCAAAGTATCATCGTTGGATCAGTGGTGTAACGTTTGAATATATCTATTCAAAATATCAAAGTGGTCCGATTTATCACGATCATACGCAGGGAAGAAAAGAACACATCAGCGGTGTAGATAATTTCTATAATCATCACATCTACACAGGTTGGCAACATTGGGGACAGGCTATTGGAAACCCGCTCTACACATCACCTATATATAATAAGGATGGAAAAATAGAATTTAAGAACAATCGTTTTGAGGCAATCCATTTTGGTATTGACGGAAATCCAAACGACTATTTTTATTACCGCATTTTGGCAACTTATCAAACAGCCTTGGGTACTTACAACGATCCATTTGTGAAGGACAAACATAATTTTAGTTTCCTCGTAGAATCTCAGTATGACTTTGCTAATGCAAAGAACTTTCTGAAGGGATGCAGTATCAAACTAGGCTATGGAATGGATATGGGTAGTTTATTGGAGGGCATAAATGCAGGTTTTCAACTCACATTTATCAAAAAAGGACTTTTAAAATAAGAGGGATATGAAGCATATGAAGTGTATCTTTGGTGCAATGATGGCTTTGGTGTTAATTTTTTTCGCGACATCATGCACGATGGAAAGCGATGAAAGTGGCGCATTGGGTGGCTATTGGCATCTGACGGCAGTAGATACGTTAGCTACTGGTGGTACAACTGCATTGGAAGACCAGTTGATTTTTTGGTCAATCCAAGGAACGATACTCCAGGTGAGCGACCAGAAGAACAAAGAAAAAGACCGCATTATTTTTCGCTATGAAACGGATGGTAGCAAACTTTCGATAAAAGAACCACGTTTGAGTAGGCGTTTAGAGGGTGATCCATTGGTAGACGATATAACAATGCTTACTCCCTATGGTATTCATGCTTTGACGGAAACTTTTACCATAGAGTCTAATCAAAGCGGGAAGATGGTATTGAAATCTTCTGTGCTTCGCCTTCATTTGCTCCGCCGTTAATGATTGGTTTTTCAAAGGGGTGGTAATAAGCAATGAAAACAATAATAAAAGATTTGGTTTTAGTTGGAATGGGTAGTTTTATCGGTGGCGTTCTACGTTATTTGGTGGGACTATTATTCAAAGGAACGACATTGCTTTTTCCCTGTTCAACCTTTTGGGTGAATATCATTGGCTGCCTTTTTATTGGTTTTTTGAGTGCGCTTTTTTTGCGTATCCCAACTATTTCGTCGAATGTTAATCTGTTTTTAGTGGTTGGATTTTGTGGTGGTTTCACTACTTTTTCAACCTTTTCGCGCGATCTCTTTCTCATGCTTGAGCGTGGGGAGTACACACTTTTTTTGCTTTATGCCTTTGGGAGTATTTTACTGGGATTGTTGGCAGTATTTTTAGGATTTGTTAGTGGAAAATTGTTTTGACGAAATTAGAAAATTATGGTGAATAATTTTTGTAGCTATTAAGGATTTCTGAGATTTAGGATGAAAGCCCATCCTTAAACCCAAATCGGTCATTGAACTGCACCCCAAAAGTTAGACAAAAAACTTTGCGGGGTGCAGTTCAATGTTGTAACTGACTGGGGGTATTTTATGCTTGTTTAAAATTTCTTACCAAAGGTGATTTTTAAGAACGTTTTTATTAAGATTTTACAATCAAAGAGGAAAGAACGATTTTCTAAGTAGTATAGGTCGAGTTTAAGACGATGGAGCATCTTTTCCATTGTGTCTGTGTAACCATTGTAAAGAGTTGCGTATGAGGTCACACCAGGTCTAATTTGGTAAAGATTTATATAGCGTGGGTCGTGTTTTATAATTTGATCGATATAGAATTTCCGTTCTGGTCGTGGCCCAATAAAAGTCATATCGCCTTTTAAAACATTCCAAAATTGGGGGAGTTCGTCTAAATGGTGATCTCTTAGCCAAGCACCAATCTCTGTTAAGCGATCGTCTTTTTCGTGGGCTGTGAGTCGGGGACCATTCTTCTCCGCATCCATTCGCATGCTGCGGAACTTGTAGATATAAAATGGTTTACCATAGAGACCGATGCGTTCTTGCTTGTAAATGGCTGGACCGCCATCTTCTCGTTTTACGAGTATATAACAAAGGAGTATTAATGGCGAAAAAAATAAGAGACAGAATAGGGCAACACAGATGTCAAACAAGCGTTTTACGGCTTGTGCTGATTTTGACATACCATCAGGAATGTGTTCTGTTTTTTTGCTTTCCATTAGGAGCGGAGAGGGTATCGCAGTTGTTTTGGTAAACATTTTTAGTTTTCTGTTTTCTTAATAACGTAGCACTTTGTTAATTATTGCATAGTTGTTGTAAAAACTTTAAACTATGTTGAATGTATTTTTATGAAACGGTGGCTGTCATACTTTCTTTTTATTATTTTCAAGAAGTGAGTGGGTAGGAAGAAAAGTAAGAAATACAGCCTTGCATAGAGTGGGTGATAGTCTAATATTTTTTCGTAGACTATGATGTTATACTTGATTAATTCAAGTTTCTTACTTGATATAGAATTTTTTCGTTTGCGATAGATGGCAATTGGTTGTGAAATTCCATAGGCAGGGGTTCGGCTGTCTTTTAGGATGCTGAGGAAGAATGCCCAGTCTTGTCTTTTTAGTAGGTTAGGCATATAAGGTTTTTTACCTAATTTGTGAAGATCAATCATCGCCGTTGAACATCCTATTTTGTTATCTCTTTTCAGCATACTTAAAGTGATGCGTTGAGGAGCTTTGGAAAGACCTTTGGTTTTCCCTTCGATATCGCATATAATATAACTGCCATACGACAAAGCGCATGCTTTTTCTTTCATAAAAGCAATTTGAACATGAAGTTTGTTGGGTAACCATTTGTCGTCACTATCACAAAAAGCAATGTATTGTCCTTTAGCACGCTCAATAGCGTTGTTTCTTGCGTAGCCAGGACCTTTGTTTGTGTCGAGTTCTACTATTTTTATTCGTTCATCTTGCGCTGCAAATTTAGACAAAATGTCTTTTGTGAGCCGATCGGTAGAGCCATCATCAGTAATGAGCAACTCCCATTTCTCATAGGTTTGCTTTATGATACTTTCAATACTTTCTTCAAGAAATCTACCAGAATTGAAAGTTGGCATAATTACTGATACGAGTGGTGCTTCCATATCTCCAATGCAAAGGTACAATATTATTTTCAAGTAGCTACACGTTTCTATTTATAAAATGCCTTTTTTGTAATTTTGCTTGTCTTTATATCTTTTTTATGCGATAAAACTTCACCCAATCAATATCCATAAACGCTGGTAACTCGTGTTCTCGAAGGTCTTTTAACCACGGATTTCCCCACTGCATATCAATGCGTAAATATTTTTTGTCTTCATAGGGAAACTGCCCTACAATATTTTCCTTTCTTTCATATATTTTTACAGGTACGTTGTTGACTGAAAAAATAAGACAATTGGGCAGTACTTCAACTGCATAGATATTCCAATCTTCGGGCTTTACGTTTATGGTAACATTGCGTTCTTGTTCGCTTTCTTTTTTTAGCATAGTGCCGTAATAATTGTGTGCTGTCATCACAACCTTTTGATCATGATTATAGCGTTCTATAATGTCGATTTCTGCCCATCTTGGGTCGTTCAAACCATAGCCATTGTTTACCAACCATATTGCTGGCCAGCAGCCCATTGCACCTTTTAGTCGAGCTTTTACTTCAACCTTTCCATAGGTTATTCCTTGTTTGTGTTCTGTTGTTATACCGCCTGTGATTACCCTTGCAGTGTCATTCTTATTGGTATTGCGTTTGCAATAAAGACGCAGATAACCATTCTTTAGTTGGTAAAGTGATGTGTCGTCAGACATATGACATGCCCAAGCCGTGGCTTTTCGTTTAATCTTTTGCCAAATGTTTGGATTCAAAGAAACTTTTTTAAAATCTTCTTTCCACATTAAGCTGTAGCTGCGTTCTTTTTTATATTTTGTCAGCAGAACTTCCAATTTTTCTTTCTTCTCCGATTGTGTGGAAAACAAGTGAACAGCCAATAGAATGCCTGTACCGAGCATTACAATACAGCTTAAGGTGAAAATTCTTTTCTTTATGTTCATCATTTCGATGGTTTTATGCTTTTACTATTTATTATTTCTGCAAAGTTATACTTCTTCTATAATATAAACCAAGATTTTAAAGAAATATTTTCAAGTTCATTTAACCCCAATCGGTCATTAGACCGAGAGAGCTTTCTTTTTGTCTTATTTATTCCCTTACCAATATCTTGCAGCTACTTGTCGGCATCTTCTTCTGCGTTTTATCTTGAAGTAGCCCGCTACATCTGCGATAAAACGCAGAAC
>JALFSW010000064.1 GCA_022779305.1 Prevotella sp.
AAAGAGGGCGTTTTGTTCAACTCATAGGCTTAATAAGGGACGCAAGCATCTCAGATCTCTTTTTTCAAAAGTTGTTTCATATAATCAAATGGTGAAAGGCGCAGAACGAAGTTTTTACAAAAGAGTATTGCTTTTAAATTAAAATGTAGTAATTTTGTCGTTGGTAAGTGAGAGTAAACCTAAAGAGAAAAGGTTTAATTTCGGATTAAGTAGATAGCAATAGAACAATGAATGAAGATTTCGACATAAGAGAAGAAAGAGTTTCGCACAACGAACGCGATTTTGAAAATGCATTGCGTCCGCCAAGTTTCGATGATTTCAGCGGACAGCAAAAGGTGGTGGAAAATCTGCGGGTCTTTGTGGAGGCAGCTAAATATCGTGGTGAACCACTTGATCACACTCTCCTTCATGGTCCACCAGGACTGGGAAAAACCACTTTGAGCAACATCATTGCCAATGAATTGGGCGTTGGGTTTAAGATTACATCGGGACCAGTGCTCGATAAGCCAGGTGATTTAGCAGGCATACTGACATCGCTCGAACCCAATGATGTGCTTTTCATTGATGAAATTCACAGACTTTCGCCCGTTGTTGAGGAATATCTTTATTCAGCGATGGAAGATTATCGTATCGACATCATGATAGATAAAGGACCATCAGCACGTTCGATTCAGATTGATTTGAATCCCTTTACGCTCGTTGGGGCAACCACACGAAGCGGATTGCTCACAGCACCCCTTCGTGCACGTTTTGGAATTAACCTCCATTTGGAGTATTATGACCCAGAAACGCTCAAACGAATCATCAAGCGTTCAGCACGTCTTTTAAAAGTGCCAATCATGGATGAGGCTGCCGTGGAAATCGCTCGCCGCTCTCGTGGAACGCCCCGTATTTGTAATTCATTGTTGCGCAGAGTGCGCGACTTTGCCCAAGTGAAAGGCAATGGCACGATTGATCCTGCGATAGCCAGCTCTTCGCTTCAATCACTGAACATTGACAGATATGGTTTGGATGAAATAGACAATAAAATTTTGCTGACCATCATTGATAAGTTCAGAGGTGGTCCCGTGGGTGTTTCAACTATTGCAACCGCCATAGGCGAAGATTCGGGAACAGTAGAGGAAGTCTATGAACCTTATCTTATAATGGAAGGTTTCATCAAGCGAACACCCCGTGGGCGCATGGCGACACCTTTAGCCTATGAACATTTGGGCAGAAACATAGAACAATCAGTCGTTTCACAGCCAGGATTGTTTGATGAGTAGATTTTTTTTCTAAAAAAAGTAGCATCTCATTGCCACAAAAATCATTTTTCTTGCGTCCTTGTAAATAGAAATAAATTTTAAAACAAAAGACGTATGAAAAAACTATTTATTGCATTGGCATTCGTTGCAGGCAGTCTCACCTGTTCAGCACAAAACATTGATGATGTTTTTGAACATTTCAAAGGAAAAGAAAATGTAACATTTGTTGATCTACCCAAAGAGCTCATTGCCATGGGGCTGAAAGGAACAAATGGGAAAAAAGACAAAGAGTTGCTTCAAAAGATTGAACACATGAAAGTGTTGAGCTTTGAAGGTGCAACGAAAAAGGTTCAAGAAGAGTTTCTTTCGATGATGAAAAAAGTAACGCTGAAGGGCTACGAAGAACTCATCAAAGTAAATTCAGAAGACGGGAAAGTGAGAATTTGGGCAAACGTTGAAAATGCCCCCAATGGCAGTTTAATTATCCAAGCAATTAGCGAAGATGGACTGGTGCTCTTGAAATTCGATGGAAAATTGGATAAAGAAGATCTGGAAGCCATTGCGCAGACGCAAACAGGTAAATAATTTAGCCTATGAAACGCATTCTTTTGATACTATTAATGGGCTATATGGCGAACAGTGGCTTCGCACAAGTAAAAAGCCTGATGTGCGAATTTAAGCACACCAAAGGAGCAGAATATCACTTTGTGCCAAAATTAGCACTCAAGATAGCAGGTTCTTTGGTTTCCCAAGCCGAAGAAGGAGATGAAAAAGATTACTTGCTCATTTTGAAACATCTTTCTGCAGTGCGCACACTCTGTATAGAAAAGAGTACGGCGGAGACACGAGAGAAAATGAGCAAGGCTATGCATGACCTCTCCAAGAAAGGCTATCAAGTCATTGTCGAAAGCAATAACGAAGGAGAACACACCTTGGTGATGGTGAAAAAGAAGCGAAATAAAGTTCGGGAATTGGTGGTTTTCGATGTAGACAAGGACGAATGCAACTTGGTGCAAATCAAAGGAAGCATCAGTCAGCAAGATATTCAGCAAATATTAGACAAGGATAATTCAATTATCATCAAGAAAAAGAAAAAAAGTTAGACGAGAAAACAAGCATGGAAGCCTCTGAATTTAAATCTCTCTTTTTGCCACTCCACGGCAAACTCTACGCCGTGGCATGGCAACTATTAGGCAACCAACAGGGGGCAGAGGATTTAGTGCAAGACACCTACATGCGGTTATGGACAAAACGCAATCAGTTGGCAGCTGTGGAAAACCACGAAGCCTATGCACTGACCATTTTGCGACGACTTTTTTATGACGAAGGACGCAAGAAGCACATTGTTGAAATACAATCAGATGTGAACGACTTAACTGCCGGTCTGCCTACAAAAACAGACAATGCGTTTGAAAATGCAGACGAAATGTGTTTTGTTTTTCAGCTCTTAGACACCCTTCCAGCGGCACAAAAGCAGGTTATCATCATGCGCGACGTGGAAGACAAAACCTACGATGAAATCTGCCAAGAAACAGGTATGACGGCTGTGAACGTGCGTTCGGTATTGAGTAGGGCAAGACGAAAGGTTATGAAAGGATTTAAAGCTATCAAACGATGATGAACAAAGAAGAAGTGAAACAACTTTTAGAGAAATTCTATGCTGCAACAACCAATGAGAAAGAAGAAATGGCTTTGCGAGCGTATTTCTCTGGTGGGAACGTTGCAGAAGAATTGGAAGTTGAGAAAGCGATGTTCATAGCCTTTTTGAACGCATCACAGCATCTCCCCGAAGCACTACCCATAGTTCCAGAAGGTTTAGAACACAGGCTTGAACGGCAAATCGACAGATGGAACATCATTGAAAAGACCGTAGAGCGAAAACAGCGACGCATTGGATTACGCTGGGTGGTAGGCATTGCTGCAAGTCTACTCTTGTTGCTGGGCGTCGGAATGATGGTGCAGAAGGAAGAATCAACAACCGCATGGAGCGAAACCGATGCACGCGACACCTACAAAGACCCGCAAGCCGCTTATGCGGAAGCAAGTCGTGCTTTGATGAAATTCTCGGAAAAGCTCAACGGTGGAATAAAAAAAATGGAGAATATGACAAATGAAAAAGATAATTCGTAGGATGAAGCGAGCGTTGCTCGTGTTCATTTTCAGTATCAGTTGCACTCTTGTCTTTGCACAGCAAAGCATCTTTGAAAAGTATGAGGATTTCAAGGACGTCACAACGGTTTATTTTTCAAAGACTATGCTGGGAATGATGGATGCAGCTTCAGGTAAAAATCAAGCTATAACAAAGATAGCAAAAAAGCTCCAAAAACTCCAAATTTTGGAATGTGAGAATGCGTCTTTGATAGAAAAAATAAAACAAGAAAGTGAAAAATACTATCGAGCAAATCGCTATGAGATCGTTATGCAAGTGCGCAATGATGGCGAACATGTAACCATCTTTGAGCGAAAAAAAGGTAGATCGATTCCAGCCTTCGCACTCTTGACCTCGAGTAAGCGAGAATTAAGCATCATTTATGTAGAAGGAAACATCAGATTGGAAGACATTAAGGCACTTGCCAATTAACTTCTACCAGTAGAATAGACTTTATTGAAAAGGTTTATTACCTATAAATCGAGAAAGAAAATATGCCTATTTGCTATTATCAAAACAAAAAGTTTTCGTACTTTTGCACTTGATACTTAGTAAGCAACAAAACAATGATGCAATGAGAATAGGACTATTTGTGGGCAGTTTCGACCCGTTTACGATTGGGCATGAAGCAATTGTGAGACGGGCGTTGCCGCTTTTCGACAAATTGATAATTGGCTTGGGCATTAATACGAATAAACATTACAGCCAATCTTGCGAAGAACGTCTTCAAAGAATAAAAAAGTTATATGCCGAAGAAGCAAATATAGAAGTGAAGAGCTATAATGGTTTGACGACAGATTTTGCTGAATCGCAAGGCGCAAATTATTTAGTAAAAGGCGTACGTAGTTTGAAAGACTTTGAATACGAACGTGAACAGGCTGCCATCAACCGCAAATTGAGTGGAATTGAGACCATTTTATTATTCGCCGAACCTGAATTGGAGAGCGTCAGTTCATCGGTAGTGCGAGAGTTGGAACGATTTGGTAAGGACGTGCATGCTTTCTTGCCAAAAGGATATTAAACGATTAAAGCGTAGAGCATGATAACATACAATGCAGAGAGAGTGAAATTTCCAAATATTAAAAGACGAGACACATCACGTTGGATAAAAGCTGTAGCAGCATCTCACGGAAAGAAAGTGGGCGATGTAGGCTATCTTTTTGTGGACGACGAACGAATTTTGGAGGTAAACAGACAATATTTGGAACACGATTATTACACAGACATCATCACATTCGACTACTGCGAAGGCGATTTGCTCAATGGCGACTTGGTCATTTCATTAGACACCGTGCGCAGCAATGCAGAGCAGTTTGGCAAAAGTTATGAAGAAGAACTGCATCGCGTTATTATTCACGGCATTCTTCACCTTTGCGGAATTAATGACAAAGGCGAAGGCGAGCGCGAAATAATGGAAGACCATGAAAACAAAGCCTTACAGCTATTGGGCGAATAAACAAAAGTTGTAATATCAGTAAATTTTAGTTGTTGTGCAAATGAGGCTCAGTTAGGCGATAACTGAGCCTCATTTGCACTTTAAGTAAGCCTCACTTGAAATCTAACTAAGACTCGGTTAGAACCAATTCGGTCATTAGAGACCAAGCGGATACAATCTGATTGGGAAGTGAATAAATAAGATAAAAAGAAAATCCTCGGTAGTCTAATAACTGGTTTGGGTCAAAAACGATTTTATTAAACTTTTCAACTCTCTATATTTCAAATATTTAACGAAAATGTACTTTCTTCTGTTGCATTCGTAACTATACAGCAATAGTCAATGGGTAGGCCTCAGTCCTATCCTATAACGCCAGGATAGTACTGATGGCTTCGAGTTGTGATTGTTTGTTTTTCCATGCTGTATCTGCAATGGAGTGTATGGCAAAGAAGGCATCGGCTC
>JALFSW010000006.1 GCA_022779305.1 Prevotella sp.
CTGACATGAGCAAGTGCTTTGGGTAATAAACACTCGGTTTTTGCAATATAATTCACTCGTAAAGCCACCCTTCGTCAAGGCGGAATTTACCTGCTCCTATGCTGAAAGTCTGCAAGGAAGTTGTATTGCTGTATAGTTACGGTTTATGTATTACGCCACAAATTTAAATAAAAAATATTACCAAAACAAATAAATGACTATTTTTAATACTTTATATCTCTATTGAGCCCGAAGAAAATATTGCGAGTGCAAGCATCTTGTATCATTGATATTCAACAAGTTATCTTTTTCATGAAAATGGAACAAATAAAATGCCACCCTACTGATAAAAAAGCGACTCAACCGCATCAAAGATTTATTGATGGTTCAGAAATCTGGTTGCAGCCATTTCTTCATATTTTGTTCCAGGCTTTCCGTAGTTGCAATAGGGATAGATACTGATGCCTCCTCTTGGTGTGAAAAGTCCCGTCACCTCTATATATTTAGGATCCATAAGGCAAACAAGGTCTTTCATGATTTTGTTCACACAATCTTCATGAAAATCGCCATGGTTGCGAAAGCTAAATAAATAGAGTTTCAAACTCTTGCTTTCCACCATCTTTTGGTCGGGAACATAGGCTATTCGTATTTCAGCAAAGTCGGGTTGTCCTGTGATGGGACAAAGACTGGTGAACTCGGGACAATTAAACCGTACCCAATAATCATTCTCAGGATGCTTGTTTTCAAATGTTTCCAACACTTCTGGTGCATAGACTGTTTTGTAGACTGTCGTACTGCCCAAGGATTTCAGTCCTTCTTCTTCTCGGTTCATTTTTCTTTATTTCAACTCTATTTTGTATCTATCGAATGAATACTACTCGATGCCCATTTTTCAAAAATTCTACACTTGCCTTGCAAGTAAGCCTCAGTTAGGCAGCAAATGAGCTTCAGTTGCCTTGCAAGTGAGGCTCATTTGTAAGGCAACTATAAGCAATTTTATATCCAGCTGATTATCAAACAATTACTATTTACTATTTTTTTGGATTACCCCAAACTAAAAATCTTCCAAATGCTGTAGTTCACGCCGTTGTCATACACATCTTCGCCCTCATGTGCTTTGAGTTTTCTGACGATGCGAATGGTCAATGGCAGGGCGATGACTTCATAAAACGTCTTTAGGAAAATTTGCCAAATCATGAGCACGGGTAGTTCTTCAGCTGGCACAACACCGCCCAAAGCCAAGGGAAAGAAGATGATCGAATCACAGGTTTCGCCTGCAAGGGTACTCAAGATGGCTCTGAGCGAGAAGCGTTTCCCCTTGTCGCGTATTTTCATCTTGCTCATCACGTAGGCATTGGCAAAAGAGCCAACGATGAAAGCCACAAAAGATGCGCCAGCAATGCGGGGTGCTAAGCCGAAAATGGCATGAAAACCAGCTTCATTTTGCCAATAGGGTGCGCCAGGAATCCAGTCGCATAATGCGCCCATTGCAACAAAGAAGAAATTCATTGCGAACCCAAGCCAAATGAGCAAACGTGCTTTCTGAAAGCCCCACACTTCACACACACAATCGTTAATGATGTAGGAAACGGGGAAAACAATCAGACCGCCAGTTACGCTGATGCCCGAAAACGAGATTTGTTTAGTCTCCAAGATGTTTGCCGAAATCAAGCAAACACAGAAAAGGGTGCTGAACAACATAAACAGCACACTTACGTTTTGTTTTGTTTTTGTCATTGTCTTGTTTTGTTAAAGGGGGTTTAGCAAGTACCCCTATTTGTAAAAGTAGATGCAAAGTTACAAAAAAAACTAAATATATTCGTATCTCTGCCACTAATTTTCTATTTTTGCATAAACTTCTCATTGCAGACTTGTTTGAAAAAAAGCAACAAGTGGGGATTATATATATTAAGGTATTGGGAGTGAACCTGCGTATTTACTCGCAAATCCGTCCTAATCTGCAACAGAATGATGAAATAAAAGAAACATAAGAAAAAAGAAATAAAAACATTAAGCGTATGAAAAAAATATTTTTAATGGCACTTTTGGCAGCACAAGTATTTGTTGCCAGTGCGCAAACTACCGACACAAAGCCTTACGAAGAAAAAATGGCTGGCTATGAAACAGAGTTTAAAACATTAGTGGAAAACTACAATCAAATTCAACAAAAAGGTCCTGCAGCACTTACCGAAGCCGACAAAGCGAAATTGTCGGAAATCGAAAAGAAGGCAGAAGAAATTAGCCAACGTTATCTTGAGACTACGCTCGAAGTAGCAGAAAAGTTCAAAGACACGAAGTTTCCAGCCAAATACATTGCAGAAAACTTTTATAGCATGAGCTATGAACAGCTCGAAAAGGTTTTAGATCCCAAATCAGGCTATTACAACGAGCCTGAACTCAAGCAAGTGAAAGACTATTTTGCATCGTTATCATTGCGTCGTCCGGGGTTGATGTACACCGACTTGGAAATGAAGGATATGAAAGACAAGACCGTCAAGTTAAGTCAATGGGTTGGCAAAGGAAAATATGTCTTTGTTGATTTTTGGGCAAGCTGGTGTGGTCCATGCCGTCAAGAAATGCCAAACGTGGTAGAAGCCTATGCAAAATATAAAGACAAGGGGTTGGAAATCATTGGTGTTAGTTTCGACAGTAAGAAAGAAGCATGGGTTGCTGGTGTTGAAAAGCTGAACATGACATGGCCACAAATGTCGGATTTGAAGGGTTGGAAGAGTGCCGCTACTGAAGCCTATGGCGTTCGTTCTATTCCTTCTAACGTTTTGCTTGACCCAAGCGGGAAAATCATTGCCCATGACTTGCGTGCTGAAGAACTTCAAAAAGTATTGGCAGACCTCTTTAAATAAGACTCAAGGGCAGAACATTATAAAAGCCATATCGTTTCATTGCGGAAGCGATATGGCTTTTTTCTTATCCGAATATGGCAGTTCGTATGTACTTACTATAATAAAACGGGTGTATTTTATAGATTTGCTATCAAGAAAGCAGTGTAGGCAATGAAACTTACTGCAAGGATTGCACCCTCCCAACGTTGAATGGTGTACTTCGTGAAAGAGAAGAACCAAATCATGATCATTGAAATAACCATCACCGAAAGGTCGTTGAGCGTGATGCCTTCAAGCTGCATAGGCTTTACAAGTCCCGTTGCACCGAGGATAAAAAGAATATTGAAAACATTCGAGCCGAGTACGTTGCCTATCGCAATACCGCTATTGCCTTTACGTGCCGAAACAATGCTTGTCGCAAGTTCGGGCAATGACGTTCCGCCTGCAACAACCGTCAGACCAATGACTGCTTCTGAAATGCCCAATGCTGCGGCAACATCGGTTGCACCATTGACAAACAGTGTGCTACCACCAATAAGACAAACAAGCCCCACAACAACCCAAATCGTAGCCTTTATGTAGCCCATCTTGGGTTTCTCCGAAAGTGCTTCGCAAACCATTTGGGTTTCTTCGTGCATCTCGCTTTGTTCCACTTGCGCCCCCTTCACAGTCATGTACATAAACATTACGAACGCAACAAAAAGCACGGCAGCGTCTATGCGCCCTATCGTTCCATCAAAACACATCATCATCAGTATCACCGCTGCAACAAGTGCAAAGGGAATGTCTTTCTTAACCGTGGTTTTCAAGATGGTCATTGGCGATACCACGGCAGCTAAACCAACTATAAGCAATGCGTTGAAGATGTTTGAACCAACGACATTTCCAACTGCTAAGTCGGGCGTTCCTTTCAAAGCCGACATCAAACTGACGCAAAATTCGGGCATACTCGTGCCCATGGCAACGATCGTTAGCCCGATGACTATCTGCGGAATACGCATTCTTTCTGCGATGGCTACAGAACCTTCGGTGAGCTGATTGGCTCCCCAAAGCACAATGGCAATCCCGCCAAAGATGGATAAAATACTTGTAATGATCATGAATTTTATTAATAATGAAACCTAAAAAATACTTGTTTTGCTGTCGTCGTTCTCTGAAAATGTGTTTATTCCATGAGTTTACGCTTGTCGATGATGGTAATTTCCTTTCCGTTGATGCTCAATGCTCCCACTTTTTCAAAATCGGCAAGCACACGAAGGAGTGAAAATTTCTGTATACCAAATGAATCTGCAATCTCTTGTCGAGAACGATTGAGTTTTATCTGTTCGCTATCTTGCTTGCGAGCCATTTCCAAAAGCAAGTGGGCAACCTTTTCTTTCACCGTGAAAAGGCTCAAGACTTTCATCTTGTGGGTAAGAAACACGTTGATATTCGATAATATTCGTATGAAATTCTCTCTTATCTTGTCGTCTGTGTCAATAAGTTTTTTCAGTTCCTCGGGGCGCATCCGGAAAAGTTCCACTTCTCCGTCGGTCTCCACACTTACGGAGAATGCAGTGTTTTTAGCAAAGATAAACGCTGGTGCTACGATGTTGCCTTGTTCCAATCGGCTCACTTCCACTTGCTTACCAGAGAGAGATGACATTCTACTAATCAATCGTCCTTTGATGATTATATCGGCATACTTGCATGGCATACCTGCAAGTGCATAGACTTCGTGTGATGGAAGCGTTACCACTCGATGGCTGATAGCTTCCAAGGTCAGTTTAATTTGAATGGCATTCATCCCTGCAAACAGTGGACATTTAGCCAACATGCTGATGATTTTTTCTTCCATGAGGATACTCCTATTAGTTTTCTGTCCAAAAAGAGGGAGTGAAAAGCACTAAAACGGTGAAAATTTCAAGTCGCCCTACGAGCATAAGGAACGAACCAATCCACTTCGCAAAGTCGGGAAGCTCAGCCCATGACATTGTTGGACCAATCTCTAAGCCAAGCGTTGGACCAACGTTCCCAAGACAACTGAGTGTTATTGTTGTTGCATTGGTAGAATCAACGCCTGCTACTATCATCGTGAAGGCACACAAGAGTGCAAGAAAAAGATACAAACCAATGAACGCCAAGAGCGTAACGCGCTTTGATTGTGGAATGTTTACACCATCAACTTTCATCGGAAGAACTGCATTGGGATGCAAAATTTGTCGAAATTCGTTTCTGATGACCTTCAAAAGCATCACCCCTCTAATGCTCTTGAGACCTCCACTCGTAGAACCAGAGCAACCACCGATGAACATACAAACACCTAAAATAACCCATGTAACATGTGGCCATTTTGCTGCGTCATCGCTGAAAAGTCCTGTTGTGGTGATGAATGAGACCACTTGAAACACCGAACTACGAAAAGCATGCTCAAAATCATAGTCTAAATTCAACATCAATTCAACCATAATAAAGGCTGTGAAGGCTGCCACCATGAACGCATAGAACTTAAATTCACTGTTTCTGAAGAGCTGTTTCACTCTAAAACCAGCTACAGCAGCATAAAGCAAGGTAAAGTTCACACCCGAAAGAAAGCAAAATATGGTGCAGACGTATTCCTCTGCTGGCGAATGAAAGGTCATAATTGAACTACTTTCAGTTGAAAATCCACCTGTCGCAGTACTGGTCATGGCATAATTGAAGGCATCAAACCACCCCATTCCGCAGAGTTTATAACTCCCAATACATGCAATTGTAAGCACAAGATAGACCACCCATATCCATTTCGCACCCGTACTGAGGCGTGGATGTAGCTTACTTTTTATCGGACCAGTTGACTCTGCAGCAAAAACTTTCAACGAACCACCTACAAGTGAGGGTAAAATAGCTATTGTGAAGAACACAATACCAAGTCCACCAATCCATTGTGTAAGCGAACGCCAAAATAGTAATCCTTTGGGTAGGGCTTCTGGATAGTCTATAATCGTTGCACCAGTTGTTGTAAATCCTGATATTGTCTCGAAAAAAGCATCCGTAAAACTCGTAATGCTGCCATGCAAGAGAAATGGAAGTGTGCCAAAGAGTGAGAAAAGCACCCACAGAACTGCCACCACAAAATAAGCATCGCGTCGTCCCAGATTGTTGTGCGCATGCAAACCGAGCAACCGAAACACACAACCTGCAGCAATAGTGATTGCCACGCTCCATCCAAACACTAAAACATCAGAACCTTGATAGAATACTGCAACAAACAAACAAAGCAACAAGAGCATCGCTTCCATCCAAAGGAGCGAGCCCAAAATCTTTGATATAAGGCGTAAATTGAGCATTGTTTGATGAGGAATTGAGGGTTAATTAAAAAATTGTTCGATTCTTTCTTTCGTAACATTATGACAGAAAACGACTACAATGTCGCCTGCCTCCACCTGCGTATTACCTGAAACCAAATATCCTTCGCCACCTCTCACCAGTCCAGCAATGGTCATACCGCTTGGAAATTTGATGTCTTTTATGGGTCGCTTCGTAATCTTTGATCCTTGTACGGGGATAAACTCTGCCACATCGGCATTAATAGACATTAAAAAACGCACATTGTCTACATTCGCATCAACCAGCAATTGATAAATATAACTTGCTGCAATTGCCTTTTTGTTGATGATGGTACCGATGTCTAAGCTTGCTGCCGCACTAACATAATCGAAGTTCTCTACCGATGCAATGGTTTTTCTGACCCCCATTCGTTTGGCTGCCAAACAAGCAAGAATGTTGGTTTCAGCATTGGGCGTGAGTGCAACAAATGCTTGTGTATTTCTGATGCCCTCTTCTATGAGCAAACTTGCATCTCGCCCGTCGCCATTAATGACCAATTGATCCTCGTCAAACATGTCGTTTAGGTATTCGCATCTTTCTGGATTGCGCTCTATTACTTTCACGTGCATATACTCGGGCATCACCTTTACCGTTCTCACGGCGGTGCGTCCGCCACCCATGATCATTACGTTCTTCACATCAGCATAGTTTTCTTTTCCCGTGATTTTTCGCAAATAAGGAATGAATTTCTTTGTGGTCATGAAGTAAGCGAGATCGTCTGCCATCAGCACATCGTTTCCCCCAGGGATGATGGTTTCATTCTGACGTTTTATTCCCAATACGTGATAAGGATCATCGGGGCCGCAAATTTCTCGAAGCGGTTTATTGAGGATGGTACATGCACTACGGAGCTTGATTCCCAACATCACAAGCGCACCACCACGAACGTCCCACCGCTGGCGCACCCACGACATTTTCAATCCACAGATGATTTCTTGGGCTGCCAACACTTCTGGATAAATGAGGTTATTGATACCCAGATGCTTGAAAAACTCTTGATTTTCAGGTTCCATATATTCTGGGTTGTCAATCTTGGCAACTGTCCTTTTTGCGCCCAAGTGGTGGGCTATGGTACAGGCTGTGAGGTTGTCGGTTTCCTTTGGAGTTACAGCAATAAACAGATCTGCATCTTCTGCACCCGCTTCTTTCAATGCTTTGATACTCGTAACCTTCGCTTCCATCGTCATCAAGTCGTAGTCGTTGCCGAGTTTTTCTAAGTTTTCTGGTACTTCGTCCATTAAAACGATGTCATACTTACCGCGCGAAAGTAGTTTTGCTAAGTGCGTACCGATGGCGTATGCGCCAGCAATGATGATTTTCATTTTCTTTTGGTGATTAAGAATATGTTTTCAGCCTTTTGGCTATCTCTTTTTTTATGTTATCCGTATCGTATTTACAAATTTGCCGTAGTTCATTGACTGTTCCTTGTTCGATAAAACTATCGGGCATACCCATTCGCAGGATGTCGGGTTTGTAACCATGGTCATTCAACCATTCGGTTACAGCACTTCCCATACCGCCATTTCTCACCCCGTCTTCAATCGTGATGACTTGCGAAAATGCTTCACCCACCTCTTTTAATAGATCACTATCTAAAGGTTTGAGGAAGCGCAGATCATAATGTGCAATGCGTCCCCCACCCTCTTTGAGTTCGTCTGCCAATTGGTTGATGGCCTTTTGTACATCATTACCCACTGGACCGATGGTTAATACAGCCACACTCGATGTCTTCGCATCGTTGGTTTGCCCGATAACTTTATCGCAGATTTTTCGCCCCTTACCCACTTCTATTTCTTCCATTGGGCATTTCCAATCCGTAATGACACCATTGCCACGTGGATAACGAATGACAAACAAACCCTTGTTGGGCAGTTGTGCGGTGTACATAAGGTGTCGCAATTCATGTTCGTTCATGGGCGAAGCGATGGTGATATTGGGAATGGGGCGCAAGAATGCCATGTCGAAAGCCCCATGATGGGTTGCTCCATCTTCACCGACTAATCCTGCACGATCCAAACAAAGCACCACGGGGAGATTCAAAATCGCTGCATCATGAATAATGTTGTCATAGGCACGTTGCGAGAATGCACTATAAATGTTACAGAAAGGCAACAAACCGTCTTTCGCCATACCTGCCGAAAAGGTCATTGCGTGTCCTTCGGCAATGCCAACATCGAAGGTTCGTTCACCAAGTTTACCCATCATGATGTTCATCGAACAACCTGTAGGCATGGCGGGCGTAACACCTACGATGCGTTCGTTTTTCATTGCCAACTCCAATAAGGTTTCTCCGAACACATCTTGATACTTTGGTGGTTGATTGCTGGTGTCCTGCACTATTCGTTCGCCCGTTTCTGGGTCGAATTTCCCAGGTGCATGCCAAACCGTTGCGCTTTTTTCCGCAGGTTCGTAGCCTTTTCCTTTCACCGTGTGCAGATGGAGCATCTTTGGTCCTTTCATGTCTTTTAGTTGGCGAAGGATGCGCACCAATTCCACCACATTATTACCATCAAACGGTCCGAAATAACGAATGTTCATCCCCTCAAAAAGATTTTGCTGTTGAGCGAGGGCTGATTTCAGCGCATTGTTCAGTCGGATGATGCCTTTTCGGCGCTGTTCGTTGAGTATTCCTTTTTCATGCAACCACTGCGAAGCTTTGAAGCGCAAGCGGTTGTAGGTTTCATTCGTATCAAGATTGAGCAAATATTGTTGCATTCCCCCTACAGCTCGGTCTATCGACATATCGTTGTCGTTCAGAATGATGAGCAAGTCGTTGTCTTTTGTCGATGCGTTGTTGAGCCCTTCAAATGCCAACCCGCCACTCATCGCACCATCTCCGATGATGGCAACAACATGACGATCGGACTTCTGTGTGAGCTTGGCAGCCATCGCCATTCCCAAGGCAGCCGAAATAGAATTTGAAGCGTGTCCACACGTGAAAGTATCGTACTCACTTTCCATTGGAGAGGGAAAAGGCATCAGTCCGCCAAGTTTACGATTTTGGCAGAAACGCTCTCTGCGTCCAGTCAAAATCTTATGTCCATAGGCTTGATGTCCAACATCCCAAACAATGCGATCTTCGGGGGTGTTAAACACATAGTGGCAGGCAACAGTGATTTCCGTTGCTCCCAAACTTGAACCGAGATGTCCAGGATTGACCGCTACTTCTTTGATGATGTTGCTTCTGAGTTCGTTGCAAACTTCTGGCAGTTGGTCTACGCTTAGTTTGCGCAAATCATCTGGGCTATTTATCTTGTTCAGAAATCTGTATTTGTTCTCGTTCGACATTATTTTTTATTGTGCGAATAACGCCACAAAGTTACGGCAAAAGGGGCAAATAACAAAATAAAAAAGCACCTTTTAATCCAATTCGGTCATTAGAGACCAAAGAGATTGTTGCTGATTTAAATAAAAAGAAAACTTTAGAGGCCTCATGTTCGAACTGGGTTTAAAATTTCACCTTACTTTTGCCTTTTCCGAACGAAATTCACTTGTATTTCAAGTAAGGTTCACTTACAATTCAAGATAATTATCAAAATGTATCTAATTGAAAATAAAGAAATTACCTTGTCGGTATAACTAAACTGGTAACGATTTGGAAACGAGCGAACTACTTGGCTTCGCTGTTTTCTGCCTAACAAAGAACGCTTGTCATTCTGTCTGCAAAGATAATACTTTGTTACCGAATAACAAGCGTTTTTGATGAAATATTCCTATTTCTGCACTTTTGATTGGCTGTTTTGCTGTGGGTTATATACCTCTTCCTCTTTTCTTCTTTCTGTTTGCTTGGTTTCTGAGTCTGCGCTGCCACGCAGTTTCGGCATAGTCATCGCCCTGTGTGGTTGGTGTAATCAAATCGCCCAAGCCATTCACCACTTCATCGGCTGCGCTAATGATGGTCTCTGCCACTGTACTAATAGGATTTTGCACTTGTGGGGTGTCATTGTCTCGTGAGATAGAGGAACGGCTTGGAGGAACAAGTTGATAACCTGTATCAGGTTGTTCTTTCCTTTCTGTCGGCTCCTGTATTGTTTGGTGTGATTTCCTTGATTCTTCCCTGTTGGTTGGTTCAAAATTCTTTTGCAAGGAACGGTAGCCGAACTCCCTTCCGATTTCGGATGCCTTGAACGATTGTCCACAAAATGAGAACTTCAAGCCATATACCTTGCCCTGCTTGTTCTTCATGCGCTCAATGGAAATGCCGTTCTTGTTCAATTCATAGAGGAACATCGAATGTCCTGTAATACCTGTTCCTTTGTACTTCTCAAGCAGGGCATAGCAGATTTGCTGCACTTGCTGTTTGGTTTGTTCTCTCGTTGGGGTGGCATTTGGTTTTTGGTATTTCCTTTCCGCCTTAACCTCCTTTGCAATAGTCAAACCTTTCTCCCTGCTGATTTCTTCCGCCACCCTTGCTGCCCTGTTGCTCACAAAGGTGGTATCATAGACCTCTCCGTACAGGCTGATACGGTTGGCGATGATATGGATGTGCCTGTTGTCGGTGTCCTTGTGCGTTACCGCCACCCATTGGTGGTTGTCAAGTCCCATTTGTTTGGCAAATATTGCTGTCCAGTAAACCTTTTCCACATATAAAAGTTAAGGGCTAAAATCCGTATTTGGATTTCAGCCCTTTTTGTTACTTTTGTTTCTGCGATAAAATTTCAATAACATGGGCAAAAGTACACATTTTATCGGACAGCCGGTCTATAATCAGGTAATAAAATTACTCGATAAGCAACAAATCAAGCAAATTAGCCTTGAAACACCCCGAAGTGAAGCTTATGTGAAGCGTCTTGACGGGTGGACTCACCTTGTCATAATGCTCT
>JALFSW010000023.1 GCA_022779305.1 Prevotella sp.
GAAAGGCATGGAGATAATCTTGGCGGAGAGCAGTGGCTATGAGAAGATGTTTGAGTTGTACTACAGGGGTCTTTCCCAGAACAGTAAGTCAAGGAATAAAGTATATTCCCTGCACGAACCGGAGGTGGTTTGTATCAGTAAAGGCAAGGAACATAAGAAATACGAGTTTGGCAATAAGGTATCCATTCTCCGCTCATGGTCAGGACTTATTCTTGGTGCCTGCTCTTTCAGGAATGACCCGCAACTTTTATAAAGGTGTGAAAGGGGACGCTGTCAATGTCTTGTTGGCTGCGGCGGCATATAACTTCAAAAGAACAATGAGAGTTCTTTTGTGGCTTATAACGAAAATCAGCGTGAGGCTCGATTTTACAAACTTCACGCTGAAATATAGTTTTTAAGGGACGGGCTACATAAGGTACCTCTTCCTGTCTGCGCAAATCGTCCTTACGACGACCCGAAAAAGTCTGTTGTGGGTCGGCATCAATAACAAGTAATGGCACCTTTCTGTCAACAGAGAGATAGTTCGCAAACAAACCACATAGCGTAGTCTTACCGACTCCTTCTTTTTGATTGGCAAAAAGGACTATTCTGTTTTCTTGTTGTTCCATCGTCAGAGCCGTTTGAGCCTCACGAGATAAAGACAGACTCCCTGCCATTGCTGTAATCATAAAATAATGTTTCTTCATTTTTTTCATTGTATATTACTTTTAATTTTATATATTTGCATTAGTTAACAACATCAAGGTGTGGAACAAGACAGAATTTTCATTCGTCACAAGACAGTTAAGCCAGCTCAAGAAGCAGCTCATTGCCGTGGCAAACAAACTCGTCCGGCAGGTCTTTGCCGTGGTCACTCAGGAGAGACCTTATGTGGAGGCTATGTTGCCACATTGAGGTCGGCTCCTGCATCCTCGGAAACAGGTAAAGGATAAAATCTAATACCTGAAAACACCGAGGGGATTGGGGGGCGAGCAGCCCCCATGGGAGATTTCTGTGTTAAAAACACTTAACCATATTCGATTTTCTTATTACAGTTCATAATTTAAAACACAATGAAGCTATTTGAATACCAACCAGTGTTGCTATCAACGTTGAAAAACTATGACCGAAAAACATTGCCGTCGGACATTATGTCGGGGGTTATAGTGGGCATTGTAGCCCTCCCCTTGGCAATAGCTTTTGCCATTGCATCGGGCGTTTCTCCTGAAAAAGGCATCATTACTGCCATTATCGCAGGATTCATCATCTCTGTTTTTGGCGGTAGCAAGGTGCAGATTGGTGGTCCCACAGGTGCATTCATCGTCATCGTTTACGGTATCATCGAACAATATGGGCTCTCGGGGTTGATGGTAGCAACGGCAATGGCTGGTTGTTTCCTCATACTCTTGGGTGTACTGAAACTCGGTACGATCATTAAATATATCCCCTATCCGATTGTGGTGGGGTTCACGAGTGGTATTGCATTGACCATTTTTTCAACACAAGTAAAAGACCTATTGGGACTTAACATTGCAAAGCTACCATCAGACTTTATCGAAAAATGGATTGTTTATTTCCAATCCTTTAACACCATTTCTTTATGGAACGCCGCCGTGGGAATACTTAGTATTCTGATCATTGTCTATTCGCCACGATTGACAAAAAAAGTGCCAGGTTCTTTGGTTGCTATTATATTCATGACGTTGCTTGTTTGGACTTTAAACCATTTCTTTGGCATAGAGGGTATTACGGTCATAGGCGACCGCTTTTCAATAAACGGAAGTGTTTCAACAGTGGCGATGCCAGAATTAAATTGGGACAGCCTCAAGCAATTGGTATCACCTGCCGTTACCATCGCCCTTTTGGGTGCAATAGAATCGCTCTTGTCTGCCACGGTGGCAGATGGTATGATTGGCGAGCATCACGATTCTAATTCGGAACTGATAGGACAAGGCATTGCCAACATCGTTGTGCCGCTCTTTGGAGGTATTCCTGCAACGGGCGCAATTGCCCGAACGATGACCAATATCAACAACGGCGGACGGTCGCCAATAGCGGGTGTGATTCACGCTATCGTCTTGCTGCTCATCTTCTTTGTCCTTATGCCTCTGGCGCAATACATTCCAATGGCTTGCTTGGCAGGTGTTTTGGTGGTGGTGTCGTATAACATGAGCGGATGGCGCACGTTTAAAGCATTGCTGAAAAGTCCCAAATCGGATGTTGCAATCTTGATTATCACATTCCTATTGACCGTTATTTTCGACCTCACTGTGGCGATTGAAATCGGCTTGATCATTGCATGTTTGTTTTTTATGAAGCGTGTTTCAGAGTCGGTAGATGTACGGATTATTCAAGACGAAATAGACCCAACTGACGGAACAGACCTACCTTCAGAAAAAGAAAACCTCGTGATTCCACCACAAACAGAAGTTTATGAAATCAATGGTCCTTACTTCTTTGGTGCGGGTAATCGTTTCGATGACCTCATATCGAGAATGCGCCAACAACCGAAGGTGCGCATCATTCGTATGCGTAGAGTGCCTTTCGTCGATTGCACGGGTATTCACAATCTCGCTATTCTTTGTGAAAGGTCGAAAAAAGAAGGTATTCAAATCGTGCTGTCTGGTGTTCAAACGGATGTTAAAGTCGTTTTAGAAAAAGCAGGAATTGCAGAAATCATCGGCACAGACAACATTTGCAACCACATCAATGCAGCACTGCAACGTGCAAAGGAATTGGTGGGCGAATGAAAAAATAACCGCAAGATAATGATTTCAGTCGTTTGCTTGATGGTTTCTAAATAAAATATACTATCTTTGCAAAACGTTTACAAACTTTCAGCAATCAAAAAAATTGACAGAGAAACATATTATCTTAGAAGACATAGACCCTGTTGTGTTCTATGGAGTGAACAACATTCATCTAAAGATGATGAAGTCACTCTTTCCTAAGTTGCGCATCATCGCCAGAGATAATGTTTTGCGCATCCTCGGAAGCGAAGAAGAAATCGCAAGAATAGAAGAAAACATCGGCACGATTTGTAAACACATCGTGAAATACAATACGTTTACACCTGAAGATTTATTAGACATCACAAGTGGCAGACAACCAAAAGCCGACGCAGCAAAGGACGTATTACTCTATTCTGTGAGTGGGAAACCTATTAAAAGTAGATCAGAGAACCAGCAGCAACTCATCAATGCCTTCGAAAAAAACGATATGGTATTTGCTGTCGGACCTGCAGGAACAGGAAAAACCTATCTCAGTATTGCGTTGGCTGTGAAAGCATTAAAGGAGAAAACAATTAAGCGTATTATCCTTTCACGCCCAGCCGTGGAAGCAGGCGAGAAATTAGGATTTCTTCCTGGTGATATGAAAGAAAAAATAGACCCCTATCTTCAGCCTCTTTATGACGCATTGGAGGACATGATTCCAGCTGTGAAATTGCAGGACATGATGGACAAAAACCAAATCCAAATAGCCCCTTTGGGATTCATGAGAGGACGAACGCTGAACGATGCAGTCGTCATTCTTGATGAAGCACAGAACACAACAACCGCACAGATTAGGATGTTTCTCACACGATTGGGGTGGAACTCAAAGATGGTCATTACTGGCGACCTCACCCAAATAGACCTGCCACACAGTCAAAAAAGCGGTTTGAAAGAAGCACTCTCCATTCTCAAGGAAACAGAAGGAATTGGAATTGTGAATTTAGAACAAACCGACATTGTGCGCCATAAGCTCGTAACACGCATTGTCTCAGCTTACGAAAAATACGACAAAGCAAAAGAAGAATCACAAAACATAAACAACAGAAAATGAAAGCATTAACCAAGACAAACTTCCAGTTCGACGGACAAAAGAACGTGTATCACGGAAAAGTAAGAGATGTTTATGACATCAATGATGACCTCATCGTGATGGTAGCCACGGATCGCATATCGGCATTCGACGTGGTACTTCCCAAAGGCATTCCTTTCAAAGGACAAGTGCTCAACCAAATTGCAGCAAAGTTCCTTGACCAAACCACCGACATCTGTCCAAACTGGAAATTGGCTACGCCCGACCCTATGGTAACCGTCGGGCTGAAATGTGAAGGCTTTCGTGTGGAAATGATCATTCGCTCTATTCTTACAGGTTCGGCATGGCGCGATTACAAGGCAGGTTGCCGAGAAATATGTGGTGTGAAACTACCCGATGGAATGAAAGAGAACGAACGTTTCCCAGAACCCATCATCACTCCCACCACCAAAGCCGATGAAGGGCATGATATGAATATCTCTAAGGAGGAAATCATTCACCAAGGTGTTGTGTCGGAAGAAGACTATAACATCATTGAGGATTGGACAAGAAAACTTTTTGCACGCGGACAAGAAATCGCTGCACGCCAAGGACTTATTCTTGTTGATACAAAATACGAATTTGGTAAGCGCGACGGGCAATGCTACCTCATTGACGAAATACACACACCCGACTCAAGTCGCTATTTCTATGCCGAAGGCTACGAAGAAAAGCTGGCAAAAGGCGAACCACAACGCCAACTTTCTAAAGAGTTTGTGCGCCAATGGCTCATCGAACACAACTTCATGAACGAACCAGGGCAAACCATGCCAGAAATAACCGATGCGTATGCAGAGAGCGTAAGCGATCGTTACATCGAACTCTATGAGAAAATAACGGGTGAGAAATTCTGTAAAACAACGCAAACCGAAGACATTGATAAGCGCATAGAAAACAACGTTGCTACCTATTTGGCAAGCCGAAAATAAAACTTCAATTTTCATTTAATCGTTTCCTTGCCATGGCAATGTAAAAGCTCGTCCCCCGTTTTTCATTGCTCATTTGGCTTAACAAAAACGTTTCAAAAAGTGTATCAGCAAGAAAAGATAAAACCCTACGAAAGTAAAGAGGAGAAAGGAAAGTTGGTGGAGGCAATGTTCGACAACATTGCACCCACTTACGATACGCTCAATCACCGACTTTCATGGGACATCGACAAGCGTTGGCGACGAAAAGCCATCAACAGTTTGGCTGCACACAAACCACAGGCGATGCTCGACATTGCCACAGGAACAGGAGATTTTGCCATCCTTGCAGCCAAAATGTTGAATCCAACAACGCTCATCGGAGCTGATATTTCGGAAGGAATGATGAGCATTGGACGCCAAAAGGTGAAAAAAGAACATTTGGAACACATCATTCGTTTTCAAAAAGAAGACTGTCTTCATCTTTCTTTTCCATCCGAAACGTTCGACGCTGTAACGGCTGCATTCGGTATTCGCAACTTCCAAGACCTTGATCAAGGACTCAAAGAAATGTGTCGTGTACTGAAAAAAGGTGGTCAGCTTTGCATCATTGAGCTAACTACGCCCGTCAGCAGTCCGATGAAAGAGCTCTTTAAAATCTACGCCAAAGTAGTTCTGCCATTCTACGGTCGCCTCATCTCCAAAGACAAGCATGCCTACGACTATCTCAACAAGACCATTGCAGCTTTTCCACAAGGCGAAAAAATGATGGAAATCTTGAAAGAAGCAGGATTTGCAAAGACCACTTTCAAGCGACTCACATTCGGCATTTGCACAATGTATCTTGCAACGAAATAGAACAACAACATTCAAACGCACGCATCGAACAATAGAAAATACGCAAAGGCTTATGGATAAATATGGACTTATTGGTTTTCCGTTAGGACATTCATTCTCTGTGAGTTACTTCAATGAGAAATTTCGCAATGAGGGAATCGATGCCCAATACATCAATTATGAAATACCTAATATAGCAGACTTGGCAGAAATTCTTAGCTCCACGCCCAACCTGCGAGGGCTCAACGTGACCATTCCTTATAAAGAAAAGGTCATGACCTACTTAGATGAGATCTCGCCAGAGGCTAAAGCCATTGGTGCGGTGAATGTTATTCGTGTGGAACACAGAGGGAACAATGTTTACTTGAAAGGTTTCAATAGTGATATGATTGGCTTCACACAAAGCATCGAACCCATCTTGGAACGCTATCACCAGAAGGCACTCATCCTCGGAACAGGTGGCGCAGCCAAAGCAGTGGACTATGGTTTACGCTCATTGGGAATAGAAACCAAATTCGTTTCTACAAAAAAAAGCCTCGAAGGACTCACCTATCACGATATAACACCAAAGATTATCAAGCAATTCAATGTTATCGTGAATTGCACTCCCTTAGGAATGTATCCCAACATTGAACAATGCCCAGAACTCCCCTATGAAGCAATGGATAACCACACGTTGCTCTATGACCTCATCTACAACCCCGACGAAACGCTTTTTATGCAAAAAGGACGTGAAAATGGTGCAACGGTGAAAAACGGATTGGAAATGCTTTTACTCCAAGCCTTTGCCAATTGGGAGTTTTGGAATGGTAAACGTTAGTGCTTCAACACGCTAAAAATAATAATCCAAAGACATCATTTTTTATCAACCCAGATATATTCTTTATTCATAACAATGAACAATAGATATGCAATGCGCGGTGTCAGCGCAGCCAAAGAAGACGTTCACAAGGCAATCAAGAACATAGATAAAGGGCTTTTTCCACAAGCCTTTTGCAAAATCATACCCGATATCTTAGGCGGAGATGATGAATATTGCAACATTATGCACGCCGACGGGGCAGGCACAAAGTCGAGCCTTGCCTATATGTATTGGAAAGAAACAGGCGACCTAAGCGTTTGGAAAGGCATTGCACAAGATGCCATCGTTATGAATACAGACGATTTGCTCTGCGTGGGTGCAACAGACAACATTCTTGTTTCGTCTACCATCGGACGCAACAAAATGTTGATCCCCGGCGAAGTTATCTCAGCCATCATCAACGGAACAGATGAATTGCTCAAAGAATTGCGCGAAATGGGCGTGGGTATTTATCCAACGGGAGGCGAAACCGCCGATGTGGGCGACTTGGTACGCACCATCATTGTCGACTCTACAGTTACATGCCGCATGAAACGTGCAGACGTGATCAACAATGCAAACATCTGCCCAGGCGATGTCATTGTGGGATTGAGTTCCACAGGACAAGCAACCTATGAAAAGACCTATAACGGTGGCATGGGCAGCAACGGGCTGACATCGGCTCGCCATGATGTTTTTGCAAAATATTTAGCCGAAAAATATCCTGAAAGTTTCGATCAATCAATTGAAAATACATTGGTATATAGCGGTAAATGCCGACTTACCGATGAGGTAAAAGATGCACCACTGAATGCAGGACAATTGGTTCTTTCGCCCACACGAACCTACGCTCCTGTCATTAAACGCATCCTTGACGAACTGCGAAAAGACATTCACGGAATGGTGCATTGCACAGGGGGGGCGCAAACAAAGGTGTTGCATTTCGTAAACGAAAACTGCAAGGTCATCAAAAACAATCTCTTCCCACTTCCTCCACTCTTCAAACTCATCAAAGAATGCAGCAATACGGATTGGCGCGAAATGTATCAAGTGTTCAATATGGGGCACAGAATGGAAATCTATGTGCGCCCAGAAATAGCCGAGAAAATAATCGCCATCAGCCAATCGTTCAACATTGACGCACAAATCATTGGACACATCGAAGAAGGCAAGCGCTCACTGACCATCCAATCAGAATTTGGAACATTTGAATATTAAAACCATGACGATAAAGGAAGCTGTCTTGTTAAGCCTTGAGGACTTTCCAAAAGGAGCTACAACGAGGGAAGTTTATGACAACATTGTTCAAAAGAATATTCATACCTTCAATAAAGAGGCAAAAACACCGGATGCTACTGTAAGTGCCTTAATGGGAGACATGATAAAAAAGAATGATATTCGTATCAAACGCTTCAAAAATAAAAACAATGTGTTTTGTTACTATCTAAGCAAGTTTGCAAACAATATAGAACACACTTCTACAACAAAGCTGTCTGCAAAAGAAAAAGACAAAGTATTTAATGAGAGAAGTTTGCATCCACTTCTCTGCAAATATCTTGACTTCCAAGGAATAATGGCAAAGACCATTTATCACGAAAAGTCTACAAAGGTAGAAGAACATCAAAAATGGATACATCCTGACATTGTTGGTGCGCACTTCATTGAAAGAAAGAACAAGACTTCCAACTCATTGTTCAAAGCAATAGAAAAATCATCATCGTTAGCATTATACTCGTTTGAACTAAAACGAAAGATAGACAACGATTATGATTTGAAAAAATGTTTCTTTCAAACTGTATCAAATTCTAGTTGGGCAAATTATGGCTATTTAGTAGCTTTCGACATAAATGAAAATTTAAGAGACGAACTAGCACGTCTTAACAACTCATTCGGAATAGGGTTTATCTTACTCAAAGCAAACCCATTTGAAAGTGAAGAATGGTTTAAGGCACAAGAAAAAGATCTTGACTTCAGCACAATCGATAAGTTATGTGAAATAAATTCAGATTACAAAAAATTCATAGATCATGTTGAAGCAACATTGACTGCAGACGAAAGACGTTTCAATTTCTCGAAAACTGCGCTACAAAATATCTGTGACAATTTCCCAAAAACCGAATATGAAGTAAGGGAATATTGCAAAAAACATGCAATTCCACTCAAAGAGGATGACACAATTGAATAAGAATAAAAAACAAACATAATTAATGGCAGACAACAACAATATACTACAAAAACTTGACGGATTGGAAGCTCGCTTTCAAGAAGTATCGACCTTGATCACCGATCCCAGTGTCATTGAAGATCAAGCAAGATATGTTAAGCTCACAAAGGAATATAAAGACCTTGGCGACATTATGGACGCACGAAAAAGATACATCACGTGCATCACCACAATCAGCGAAGCAAAAGACATTCTTGCCAACGAAAGCGACCCAGATATGAAAGAAATGGCGCGCCTTGAATTGAGCGAAAACGAAGAACTTCAACCCAAGCTCGAAGAAGAAATCAAACTTCTCTTAGTGCCTAAAGACCCTGAAGACGATAAGAATGTGCAAATGGAGGTCAGAGCTGGTACTGGTGGCGACGAGGCTTGTCTTTTTGCAGGCGACATTTTCAATATGTATAAACGCTATTGCGACAAAAAAGGTTGGACGCTTTCTGTTACTTCGGTTTCCGAAGGAGCTGTGGGCGGATTCAAAGAAATCGATTTTGCAGTTTCGGGTGATGGCGTTTATGGCATCCTTAAATATGAATCGGGAGTTCACCGTGTGCAACGTGTGCCAGCAACAGAATCTAACGGACGCATGCAAACTTCGGCTGCCACGGTTGCCGTACTACCAGAAGCCGACAAATTTGAAGTGAACATCAATGAAGGCGACATCAAGTGGGACACGTTCAGATCAAGCGGAGCAGGCGGACAGAATGTAAACAAGGTTGAATCGGGTGTGCGTTTGCGCTATCCGTGGAAAAATCCCAACACGGGTGAAACCGAAGAAATCCTCATAGAATGTACCGAAACGCGCGACCAACCTAAAAACAAAGAACGCGCACTCTCGCGTCTGCGCACCTTTATATATGACAAGGAACATCAAAAATACGTAGACGACATCGCCAACCGACGCAAGAGTTTGGTTTCTACAGGCGACCGCTCGGCAAAAATACGCACCTATAACTTCCCACAAGGACGCGTTACCGACCATCGCATAGGTTATACCACGCACGACTTACAAGGATTTATGAACGGAGACATTCAAGACATGATCGACGCACTAACCGTTGCCGAAAATGCAGAGAAACTGAAAGAAACCGAATTATAAAAAGATACGAAGTTGGAATCTCGGAAAAGTCAAACAGATTGACCACTCCGAAGTTCCAATTTTTTTTATTTCATCCTAATTTTCATCATACATAAAATACAAAAGAATATGAATCGCAAACAACTCATCGAACAAATATTTCAGAAGCAAACTTTCCTTTGTGTGGGCTTAGATACCGATCTCAACAAAATCCCATCCCATCTACTCACGGAAGAAAATTCTATTTTTGCTTTCAACAAGGCTATCATCGATGCTACAGCCCCCTACTGCGTTGCCTATAAACCCAATCTTGCCTTTTATGAATGCTACGGATTGAAAGGCATTGCAGCTTTTGAAGCCACAATTGAATATCTGAAAGAAAACTATCCCAAACACTTCATCATTGCCGATGCAAAACGTGGCGACATTGGTAACACTTCAAAAATGTATGCCCAAACTTTCTTTGAAACCTATGACCTTGACGCTGTTACCGTAGCACCCTACATGGGCGAAGACTCTGTAACCCCCTTCTTGGGCTACACAGACAAATGGGTGGTTCTTCTCGCCTTGACCAGCAACAAGGGCAGTAAGGATTTTCAATTCACAGAAGACCAGAACGGCGAACGACTCTTTGAAAAAGTCTTGAAAACCTCACAACAATGGGGCAATAGTGAAACCATGATGTATGTTGTGGGTGCCACGCAAGGACGCATGTTTGAAGACATCCGCCGCCTTGCACCCGACCACTTTCTACTCGTGCCAGGCGTAGGCGCACAGGGAGGAAGTCTGCAAGAAGTTTGCAGATATGGTATGACACGTGATTGCGGACTACTCGTTAATTCTTCTCGCGGCATCCTTTATGCCAGTCAGAATAAAGATTTTGCAGAGAAGGCAGCCGAAAGCGCAAAAGCCTTGCAAGCGGAAATGGCAGAGGAATTAAGGAAAATCGCTCATTAGACCACCTAAAGTTCTCATCCACTTAATTTATAAACTTCCCTTTGGATTTTAACAACCGAATTAAAGTATAAATACTTTAAACCCAATGCGGTCATTAGAGACCAAACTGATTGCAGCTGATGGTCTGTGCAGGTTGTTTAGCGTTTTATCGCAGATGTAGCGGGCTACTTCAAGAGAAAACGATGAAGAAGATGCCGACAAGCAGATGCAAGCGGTTGGGAAGTGAATAAATAAGAAAAAAAGATATTGCTGTCCGGTAAACCTTTTCCACATATAAAAGTTAAGGGCTAAAATCCGTATTTGGATTTCAGCCCTTTTTGTTACTTTTGTTTCTGCGATAAAATTTCAATAACATGGGCAAAAGTACACATTTTATCGGACAGCCGGTCTATAATC
>JALFSW010000026.1 GCA_022779305.1 Prevotella sp.
AACCCAAATCGGTCATTAGACCGTTAGGGTGTCCTTTTTCTTTTATTTTTAACTTCCCAACGCCTTGCATCTGCTTATCGGCTGCTTGTTCAGCGTTTTCTCTTGAAGTAGCCCGCTACCTCTGCGATAAAACGCTAAACAATATGCACAGGCAATCAAATACAATTCGTTTGATCTCTAATGACCGAATTAGGTTTATTTGATGACTTTCTTTTCATTATTAATGAGATACACACCTTTAGGGAGATTTTTGAGTGACTTCAATTGTTTGCCAATTAAACGTCCATCGAGCGTGTAAACATCATAAGCCACGGCTTTTTCTTGGGTTGGCATTTCAATACCATTTGTTACAACTAAGGCTTCTTGTGGTAGCGATTCGCCATCGGTGAAAACAGCTGTAACATGATACTTATGCTTGCTTACGTCTTGGAGATTGTTGCCATAGCTTGTCGCATTAGCAGGAAGGCTTGCCACCAATTTGCCATCACAATAGATGTTATAGCCTTTCAATTCCCCAGCCCCAATATTAAAGCTAATATCGTCGATCATAAAGAAGAAACCATCTTTGCCTATTTGTCGGATGGCAAAATATTTTGTTCCTTCTGGGAGATCTACATTGATTTCTTCCCAATTGCCCGAACTTACATTAGATGCAGCTTGGAGGATGTGGAAGTCTGCCACAGCCTTACCCGTGGTTGAGTAATAAATCTCATAGGTCTCAGGTGCATTCTCCGTCCCCAATTTTGTATTACGCAAGTTCACAGATATGGTTTGCGCCTCACCCGAAAGTTGTGGACTGATGAGCCAGTTGTTTTGATCAATAATTTCTTGTGCTTCCAAGTCATAGCAATAGAAAGATGCCATGTATTGGTTGCCAGACTTTGGTGTTAAGAAAGCGTTCACTTTTGTGCTGATGCCTGCAGCCTCTGGATTGAAAACAATATAAGCCATGGCTTCTCCCTTATGTGGGAATGGGAACTGGCTGAAACTTCCTGTTGCGCCTTTGTCGCCATCTACCATTGTCCATTTACCCAAATCATTCGTCGACCAAGCCTTGTAACGTTCAAAGTCTTCAAACACACGTTTGCTGGTTGAAGTAGGAGCACCCCATTGCAGATTGGTTTCGCCCGATGCTTCCACCTTTGCGATAACATTGTTAGGTGCTGGTAGTTCTGCGTTGTCAATATAGATTGTGGTCTGTGTGGCATTGTCGTTTCTTTCCAAATCATAACGATAATCTGCCGATGCCTTCACCAAAATTTCCTGTTGGTTTTCAAAGACAGAATTGGTGTAATTGTAGGTGAGTATCTTCGTTGTAAATGGCTCTAACATTTCCTCAATTACTTCTTCTTTGAGCAACTTTCCGTTCGCTTGCACATTCACTTTGTAACGCTCCACTGGCTTGCTTCCTTCGTTGCTGACCTTCAATTTGATTTCGGCAGTTTCGCCTTTGTTAATCAGTTCTGGTGCAGCGACTTCTGTAGAGAGGTTGTATTGCAATACATCGCGCAAATGCACATTGTCTATATAGAGTTCTTCTTTCGTATTGCTTCCGATTGCATAGAACTTCACAAAGATGTATCTTTCATTTGCGAATTTCTCAGGAATGTCCAACCGAAGCTGTTTCCATGTAGCCTCACCGCTTTCTTGCTTGAAGTCTATACTATGGATGGTTTCCGCTTTCTTTGCTGGTGTTTCTATTTCCACCTTCAATTGAATATCCTTATTGGGCACACAGAAATAATCGAAGAACAATTTAGGATCTACTGTACCACGGAGTGTAATTTTTCCTGAGTTAAGCCATCCATGCACATCCTTCTCATTGGCGGCAAAGGCTACACATTCATTGTCTTGATCAGATGATTTACCTGTGTAAAGATAGAACCCTCCCTTGCCGATCTGGTTCGTCCACCACAACTTTTCGGTCTTTGCGAAGCCATCTTTGAAAGGCAATGTGTAAGGATTTCCAATAGGAAGCCCTTCTGAGCCAACAATGATGCTGCGTCCAATATGGTTCTCCACAGCCAAGCCCATTTGCATCAGCACTTGTTCGCCTTCTTCGGTGTTTTTTTCAAAGACGTATTCCAATGCGGTCGTACTGTCTCTTTGTGCTGCAACCGTTTCTCCAGCTGCGTTTTGATAAACATCATAGACAAAATATTTCACCTTATCTGGGTCTACCACTCCGCCATTTGCACCCACATTGCTCACCTTGTCCCAAGTAAATCGAACTTTGCCATCAAGGTCGGCAAGCACGCGGTTCTTAGCTGTTGCTGGTGTATCGAAACCTACATAAGTTTTTAGCGTTGCAGGAAGTCCGAACTCTTTCCCTATGTAAGCCACCACTTTGTAGGTAAAGAAGCCATTCTTTGCCGTGTTGTCTTCCAACGACAAGATTGCACCTATTCCCGGATTATCAAACACTTTGATTTCGTTGTCATCACGACTGACAACCACTTTTGTGATTGCTGTTAGTGCTGCGCTGTTGATGGTTTGTGTAGGTGTTTTGAAACGAATAGTTGTTTTGTTTGCGCCTGTTGGGTCGGTAGTTGCTGTTAATTCTTCGACTGCCTTTGGTGCACTGTCTACCGAACCTGGAATGATTTGAATATCATCCACGAAAATACCAAACATATCTGGTTCGCTGATACCGTGAACGCCTACAAAATAATTACCATTGGTTGGCACCGTAAATTCTTTTGTGTAGGTCTTGAGGTCTTTGTGCTTGACATCCGTAGGCGGAATACAAGTGATGGTCATTGCTTCGTCAGTGCGGTCGGTGCCGATTTTCACTTCAAAGCGTTCTGTATGAGTTGTTCCGAATGCCGCAGCTTTTAGCGAAAGGGTGTATTTTCGACCCGCTTCGAGTTTGAATTTAGGTGTTATCAACCAGTCGTCGGTAGCCTTTTTCTTGTTATGATAGCACGACATCATTTTCTTGTCGTCATCATAGAGCCATTTGGTGTAATCGCCATTCTTGTCCAAAATGGTGTAGCCACTCACCGATTCCTTCGTGTCGAAAGTTTCCAAATAGGGAGGTTCAAGTCCTTCGCCATAGAGTTTACTGTCTGACAACTTCGGATTGCTAACCTTGTCGCCATTCTTTACATATATAATGTAATACCAACTTTTTTCTTTTACGGTTGTTCCAAGGTTATCCGTGATGCGTGTTTCCGTGATGTTTTCTGCCACTTTTACATTATCGGGCATTCTCACGACGTCGTAGGTCAATGTGCCTTTATAACCATTGTGTGACATATATTGTGGTTCATACCACGAAAGCGTTACTACACCCGTTGCCTCATCGAGTTTGAAGTCCACCCATCGAGCTGGCATCGGAACATCATAACCCACCCAACGTTTCTTCACAGCTTTCGCACTTTCTCCCACATCGTTCTTTGTTACCACTGAGAAAACGTTCATGCCATCTGGCGCATTGTTCACAGTCACCGTAATCGCTTCTCCTGGATTGGCATCGGCGGTTTGCAGCACATCTTTTCCCTGCATAGCCGTGTAGTTTAACTTACCTGTTAATGGCTTACCATCCACCGTCTGTGTAGGCAGTGTGAAACGCATTGTTCCATTATGGTTTGCACCGTCAAATTCGATTGTGAGGTCTTGAACTTCGGCTGGTGCACCTGCCTCCACTGTATGTGCAGGGAACATCAATCCATGAAACTCTTCGCGCTTTGGGAAATCGCCTATCTTTTCGGCAGCTCCTGTCTCAAGGTTGATGGTGTAGAGTGCTGATTTTCCATCATTGTCCACACATGCCCAATAGAAAGTATTCGTGTTTTGGTCGATTTCGCCACTCTGCCCATAGAATTGTCCATTGGCATCTGAAATCGTAACGCCTGTTGCGCCTATGAGTGTTTCTGCGCCTGTGTCGGTTGCGATGCGGTAAAGATTTCCGTCTTCTGCAACACCATATAGCACACCTTCTTTCGTGATACCCAAGGCAGCATATTTATGGGTGGATTCTCCAAAAGTGGTACGTGTCAATGTGTTATAATCAACGATACCAAATTCGTTTTTCTGTAAATCCGAGCTGTAGAATTCTCCATAAATCTTGTCGTTTATGCGGTCATAAGCCAGCTCGTGTGCCAAAAGGTCGTAGCGTTTGTCGAGGAGTGTGAAAGAACCGATAGGCATCCAATCATTTGGATCGAATTTGTAATGATAAACCATTATGAGCCCATATTTTGCATACTTGAAATCGCCATAGATAACGTGATAAACATCATCAACAAGCGCACTTCCATAGTTTGCCACCATGTTCTCATAAATACCTAAAGGATTGACTACTAATGGTGCAGAAGGCTTGAAGGAGTACATTCCTCGTTGTGGCTTGTCTTGCTGCCAGCCCGATTGAAAGATGAGATTGCCCCATATTTCATTCACGCCAGCTGCACGAAGCATTTCGCTTAACGAGTAGGTTGTGCCTTGTCGGCTCTCTTCCCTTAGTATCTCCTGTGGCTTTTTGAGACGTTCTGTTTGCTCAGAAAGCATGCGTGGAACACTAAAGTTAGGGAAATGTTTCCTTACACCTTCATAGTCTAAAGATGTCGTTGGGGAAAACCTGTCGTTTTCCATTGCTGCGTTGCGCTGTTTGAGTAACTGCGCTGAGCTTTTCACCGATATTGCCAGCAAGAATGTCATTGCCAACAAAATAATCTTTGTAAAAGGCTTTGTCATGTTATGTGAAAGGTTAAAGTTGTTTATTCTCAGTATTCAAAAGTGCTGCGAATTTAAGAATAAAAAACATATCACGCAAATAAAAACGCACTTTTTTTATGTTTTGTGACGAAAAAAGTAATGATAAGCGTGAATTCGCAGAATTTAAAACAGCTTAATCAGTGTTTCTAAAGTTCTTTCAATTTTGATGTAGAGCTTCTTTAAATCCAAACTGATTATAGAGTCGCAAGTGCTTGGTTTTAGGTGTTTGAAAATTCAATAAAAATAGCCCACTTGAATAGCTGAAGATGCTTCTCAAGTGGGCTATTGGTAAGGGGGATTTTATTCTGTCACGTGGCTTTGGAGATCTTCTGCTTTGAAAGCTTTGATATAAGCCACATTGCCGATTACCTCTTCTTCCGTGAGGCGAACGAAAACATTTGCTGATTTTTCAAACAATTCTGGGGCTTTGCTTGCGTCTTCGATGAGGAGCAGCGATTGGATGATGCCAGCTGTCATGTTGTATAAACGGCGAGCAAGGAAGTCCTGTTGTTCCTGATGATTGCTTTCCTTGATTTTCTCTAATGCTTCTTCGTAGAGCGAAACGAGGGTCGCTACACGTGTTTTGAGTGGTTGCATAGCGTCGTTTACTGCCGTTTCCAGCATTTCTTTCATAATGGTGAGATAGGTGCCGTTGGTGATGTAGCGAATGGCTGCCACCACTTGGAGCTGCGTCGTACCTTCATAGATAGAGAAGATGCGTGCATCACGGAACAAACGTTGGCATTTGTATTCCATGATGAAGCCCGAACCTCCGTGAATGGAAATGGCATCATAGGCGTTTTGGTTGGCATATTCAGAGTTGATACCCTTTGCAAGCGGTGTGAAAGCATCGGCAAGGCGAGTGTATTTTTTCATCTCTTGGCGATCTTCAGGCGATAGTTTTTCGTCGCGTGCGATATCTTCGAGTGCCTTGTAGATATCCACATAGCGTGCTGTTTGATAGAGCAAAGAACGACCCGCATCGAGTTTAGCTTTCATACGTGCCAGCATATCGTAGACAGCGGGGAACGTAATGATTTTTTTACCGAACTGCGCCCTTTCTCTTGCATAATTTAAGCCTTCTTTGTAGGCTTCGTATGACAAGCCAACGCTTTGTGCTGCGATGCCGAGGCGAGCACCATTCATCAATGCCATGACATATTTGATGAGCCCCATACGTGTGTTGCCCACCAATTCTGCCTTTGCATTCTTGTAGACCAATTCACAAGTAGGAGAGCCATGAATACCGAGTTTGTGTTCGATGTGGCGCACATCTACTCCGCCATCACGTTTGTCATAGATAAACATAGAGAGTCCGCGCCCGTCGTGTGTGCCTTCTTCCGAGCGGGCGAGTACGAGGTGCAAGTCTGAGTCGCCATTGGTGATAAATCGTTTCACGCCATTGAGCCGCCAGCAATTTTCTTTTTCATCGAAAGTTGCTTTGAGCATCACACGCTGAAGGTCTGAACCTGCATCGGGTTCGGTGAGGTCCATCGACATTGTTTCGCCTTTGCTGATGCGTGGAATGAAACGTTCACGTTGCTCATCAGTTCCAAATTCATAGAGTGTATCGATGCACGATTGGAGCGACCATATGTTTTGAAATCCTGCATCGGCAGAAGAAATCATCTCCGAGAGCATAGAGAACACCACATTGGGTAAGTTCAGTCCGCCATATCTGCGAGGCATGCTCACGCCCCAAAGTCCAGCCTGACGTGTGGCTTCAAGGTTTTGATAGGTTTTGCTTGCATAGTGCATGCGGTTGTCTATCAAATGTGGTCCTTCTTGGTCTACTGCTTCCGAGTTGGGTTCAATGATGTTGGCAGCAATTTCACCCGTGATGTCGAGAATGCGCTTATAGTTTTCGATGGCGTCTTCATAATTGACAGGCGCATCTTCGTGTTTGTCTTTGTCGGCAAAGTTGCGTTCTTTCAACTCAACGATGCGTTTCATAAGCGGATGATTGAGGTGAAACTCAATCTCTGGTTGGTCTATATAGTAATTTGCCATTTTCTTATTTGTTTGCTTTTGATCGGCTTTCTTGTCTTTCGAGAGGTCAAGCGGCAGATCGTTAGTTGGTTTTTTGCTTATAATATTTTATGAGCTTTGGCACGACTTCTTCCACCGTTCCATTGATGACATAGTCCGCAATTTGGTTGATGGGTGCGTCGGGGTCGTTGTTGATGGAAATAATGATGCCCGCATCTTGCATACCAGCAATGTGTTGGATTTGTCCAGATATACCGCATGCAATGTAGACTTTTGGGTGAACCGTTACACCTGTCTGTCCGATTTGGCGATCGTTAGTCACCCAACCAGCATCCACTGCCGCACGACTTGCGCCCACTTCTCCATGAAGTTCTTTTGCCAATTGGAACAAGAGTTCAAAGTTTTCTTTCGAGCCAACGCCATATCCGCCTGCAACCACAATGGGGGCGCCCTTCAAATTGTTTTGGGCGGGTTCGATGTGGCGTTCGATGACTTTCACGGCGTAGGATGTTGGTGAGACATATTTATCCACATCAGGATAAACGACTTCGCCTTTTGCCTTGCCATCGTAGATTTCTTTTTGCATCACACCCGAACGAACAGTTGCCATTTGAGGTCTGTGGTCTGGATTGACAATCGTTGCCACGATGTTACCTCCAAAAGCAGGACGAATTTGGTAGAGAATTTGGTCGTAGTGTTTACCCGCCTTTTTGTCGTCGTAGGTACCAATTTCAAGTTGTGTGCAATCGGCAGTGAGTCCAGATGTGAGCGATGACGACACACGAGGGCCTAAGTCACGCCCAATGACAGTTGCACCCATGAGGGCAATTTGTGGTTGTTCTTCTGTGAAAAGGTTCACGAGAATGTCGGTGTGTGGGGCTGAGGTGTAGGGGAAGAGATTTTCGTTGTCGAACACAAATAGCTTGTCTACACCGTAAGGGAGGATTTGTTCTTCCACTTTTCCTTTGATGTTGCTACCCGCTACAACTGCATGAAGTTCCACGCCCAACTCATTCGCCAGTTTTCTACCCTTTGTTAGGAGTTCCTGAGAAACCTCTTGAACCGTGGTTTCTTCTATTTCGCAATATACAAATATGTTATTCATCGTTCTTATCCTATTATCTTTTCGTCCAACAGTTCTTTAACAAGTCCTTGAATGTCTTCGTCCGAGCCTGTGAGTGTCTTGCTTTCTTTGGCTTGGAAAACAATGTTTTTCACGCTCTTCACCTTCGTAGGCGAACCCGACAGCCCACATTGTGTTTCATCGCCATTCACATCAGCCACCGACCATTGTGTCAAGGTCAGATAGGGACGTTCTTCATAGAGTGCAGTCCACGCTTCGTCGCCTTTTCTTTCCATTGGACAAGTGGCATATTTATACTTCATCACCAACTTGGCGTTGCATGGACGCGCTGGTGCGGCAGTTCCATTTACGGTGATGAGTACTGGCAGTGGGGCTTCAACCGTTTCCACTCCTCCGTCAATTTGGCGTCGAATGGTGGCTTTGCGGTCTTCGATGTGTAAGATTTCTTCCGCATAGGTTACTTGATTGAGTCCCAGCTTCTGTGCAACTTGAGGTCCAACCTGTGCTGTGTCGCCATCAATGGCTTGTCGGCCACCTATAACGAGATCCACATTGCCTATCTTTTCTATGGCTGTAGCCAATGCGTAGCTCGTTGCCAAACTGTCGGCACCAGCAAACTTTTTGTCGGTGAGCAACCAACCCGTGTCGGCTCCTCTGTAAAGACTTTGTCGAATGATTTCGCCTGCACGAGGAGGACCCATCGTTAGTACGCCAACCGTAGAGCCTGGATATTTCTCTTTCAGTCTTAATGCTTGTTCCAAAGCGTTAAGATCTTCTGGATTGAAGATTGCTGGTAGGGCAGCGCGATTCACTGTGCCCTCTGCCGTCATAGCATCTTTACCAACGTTTCGTGTGTCTGGTACTTGCTTGGCAAGTACAACGATTTTCAAACTCATATATTCTAATGTGTTGTTTAAGATAATCTCTTTAATAGAAGTTGGATAGCAAAAGTACGTTTTTTTTACAGAACTTGCAAAATTAATCGCACAAAATGCGTTTAAATGTGTAAAAAAGAAGTTGAATGACTGGTAAAGAATAAGTTTTTGAGACTATCTCCTTGCTCTTTTTCAGGCAGATTCGGTCTTCATTTTCTTTCGGAACATGGTTGGTGAGCAACCGAAAGCACGTCGGCAGAACTTTGCGAAAAAGCTAAGATCGGGAAAACCGAGGTCATCGCAGATTTCTTTCACGCTTCGGTCGGAATTTAAAAGATAGTAGCGCACGTCTTGTTCTGTATATTCTCGTATCCACATCATAGCTGTTTTTGCCGACATTTCTTTGCAAACCTTTGTTAGATAGTTTGGAGAAACCCATATATTAAGGTGGGTGCGTGTGCCATTGACATCCAACTCCATCTTTCCGCCATTACATGCCAAAATCATATACCCATCGAGTTGTTCCGTTTCGGTATTCACCAGCTCATCGAAAGCCGTTAAAAATCGAATGCCCTGTGCCTGATAATCGTAATTTTTATCTTTCATAGATGCAAAGATAGTCTTGCTGTCCATGTTTTTTACTTGTCTATAATGTTTCGATACTTGTCTTATTTTATGTTTAAGGGAAAAAGATCTTCTTTGTTGTGTTTTAGACAAGTAAAGTAGGTAAAAAGTTGTCTATCTTTGCAGTCGTAAACAGATAAAACAGGAAACAATATGGAAAAGAAAGTGATCATCCTCACAGGAGCAAGTAGCGGTATCGGATTTCAAACTGCAGAGAAGTTGGCAAAGCAAGGTCACATTGTTTATGTTGCAGCCCGCAGTGTGGAAAAGATGGAACCTTTGAAGGCTTTTGGCGTTCGCCCATTGAAGCTCGACGTTACTTCCGAAGCAAGCATTGATGAGGCTGTCGGTGTGGTTGTGAAGGAAGAAGGGCGCGTCGACGTACTGATTAACAATGCAGGCTATGGCTCTTATGGTGCAGTGGAAGATGTGAGCATCGAAGAAGCACGGAAACAGTTCGATGTGAATCTCTTTGGTGTTGCGTTGCTCACGAAGAACAGGCACGAAAAACAGCCGAAGGTATGCGCAAGCAATATAGCGGCAACATGATGAGCGACCCTAAAATCATTGCCAAAGCCATCGGAAAGGCAGTCAATGCACGTTGTCCGAAAGCACGCTATCTCATTGGTTTCGGTGCAAAACCCATTGTTTTCTTGCACAGCATTCTCCCAACACCCTGTTTTGATTGGATGATGATGCACGCAAGCTAATCGAATGAAATTGAACCCATAAAATGATAAAAAAATGCGCGTGAGGCAAGTATGCTACACTCGCACAGCAAATGAGCCTCAGTTACGTCTGAACTGAGGCTCATTTGCGTTCCGACTGAGGCTTATTTGGAAAGCGTTTATGTTTTAGTTTTTAACTAATTGAAAGTCAGGTTCTTATGAAGTCAATAACAACGCACACTAAAAACCCCTATAGAAACAAGAAAAGCAAAGGAAAAACACATGATAATTGGTCATAAAAAGCACGGAAATGAGAGTGTGTGCAAGTTTGCTTTTAAGGTCTGATGCCATAAAAAAGGGCTTTTTAACAAAAAATCTGTACTTATTTCAGTAAAAATGCGTACCTTTGACCTACTTTTTTACAAATAAAAGATATGGGTAATAATTTATTAAAAGGTAAACGAGGCATCATTTTCGGTGCATTGAACGAACAATCAATCGCATGGAAAGTGGCTGAACGTGCAGTGGAAGAGGGTGCAACGATAACACTCACCAATACCCCAATCGCTGTGAGAATGGGAACGGTGAATGCCCTTTCAGAAAAACTCAACTGCGAAGTAATCCCAGCCGATGCCACAAGCGTAGAAGATTTGGAAAATGTTTTCCGTCGTTCTATGGAAGTTTTAGGTGGAAAGATTGATTTCGTATTGCATTCTATTGGTATGTCTCCTAATGTGCGCAAGCGCAGAACGTATGACGACCTTGATTATAAGATGCTCGATACGACACTCGACGTGTCGGCTGTGTCGTTCCACAAGATGATTCAAAGTGCGAAAAAACTCGATGCCATTGCAGAAGGTGGATCTATTTTGGCACTTTCTTATGTCGCAGCACAGCGCACATTCTATGGTTATAACGACATGGCAGACGCTAAGGCATTGCTTGAAAGCATTGCTCGTAGCTTTGGTTATATCTATGGGCGCGAGAAAAACGTGCGTATCAACACCATTTCTCAGTCGCCAACGATGACCACAGCGGGTCAAGGTGTGAAGGGAATGGACAAACTCTATGATTTTGCTAACCGCATGTCGCCTCTTGGTAATGCGTCGGCAGAAGAATGTGCAGACTATTGCATTGTGATGTTCTCCGACCTAACGAAGAAGGTTACGATGCAAAATCTCTTCCATGATGGCGGCTTTTCTAACGTGGGTATGAGCCTTCGAGCAATGGCAACCTATGAGAAAGGTCTTGATGAATATATGGATGAGAACGGAAAGATTATCTATGGATAAGCCTTAAGAAACATAAAGCTAAATTAAATCATTGATGGCTCAATGAACAATGTGCTCGAAACATTGTTCGTTGGGCTTTTATTATGCAGATGCTCATGCAGGTCGAGATATGCGTGTGGGCTTTGGAAGAAAGAAAAAGAAAATACCAATATTTAGGTATTGTGCAGGTTTTTGAAAACATATAACTTTGCACAGAATTTAAAACCCAATTCAGGGAGTGTTCACCTTATAAAGAAAGAAAAACGAGAATGAAACATACAAGGAAAGTCTACGGACTAAAAAACATAAATGCACTGCGCTTTTTCCAAATGGAGAAGCGCATTTTTTTTGTGA
>JALFSW010000042.1 GCA_022779305.1 Prevotella sp.
ATGTCCGTAACTTGCTCTTTCATAGGTATAAAGGTACAAAAAATATCTCAAATACGCAAGAAAACAAGCGATTTATGATAGCCTTTTATAAGATTTTTGAAGAGAAAGTATTGACTGGTCACTACCGCTGAATAGTTACTAAAAAAGGGGGGTAAAATGCTATCATTGTCAATTAATTCCCACAGACAGACACAGTGTCAGCAAACATCTATCCCATCTGTGAGACACTGTTTCGGAAAATTCTTATTTGCGTTTCGCAGGTTTCAAACCTGCCTTGCCCTTTTGCAATCCCTCAACCATGGGTTGGGAAGTGGGCGAAGAAATCTTTGCAGACTTTGCTTTTATGGCTGCCTTCATTTCTTTTTTGCTAAGATATTCCACCTCGGTTACGTAGAAATATTCAAAAACATCCACCGCATCCATTTTCTTTTTTGTTCCGGACTGAACAGCGGTGTAGAAATATTGTCCTGCAAAATTATCATAACCATATTTCTCGCCTGCAGTTTTACAAGCGTTGTACACTTGATAAAATGCCGCACCTGTTCCTCTTGTCCTTAATCCAAAAAGATTGACGTTAAGCACTTCGGGGCGCAACAAACCGGAAGCATCCACAATACAACTGTTTTGCGCAGGCAGGTTTTGCTGACTACCCACCTCTTTCCCACGCAAACGAATGATGCGCATCGTGTTGCCATCTGATAGCTGCGTTAAAGGTTCGCTGGTTTGTGCTAGCAATGGGAAGAAAGGCATACGCCCTATGCCTTTATAAGAAAGGTCTTCTTTTCTGCCACGGTTATAACGCTCTACGCTCAAATCCCGATAGATTCTCTTCTTCTTTTTCAAAGAAACATAGTATTCAGACATCCCTTCTGCATAAAAAGTCATCTCGCCATCGGTGTATTCAAAATTTCTTACCCGACCTCTCAACCGAACATATTCGGCATTTTTATCCTTCTCGTTCAATACAACCACCTGAAGCGCAAGCGGTTGCAATTTCACAACGCCTGCATTGCAGCTGTTTTTGTCGATTTTCTTTTCTTCAAAAGCGAAATGCGAAACATACGCCACATCACCACATTTCACTTCGTTGCTCAATACACCCTCGCTATTGCTCACTCCCAAGAGCCTGCCATCGGCTGAAATCGCCAATGCGCCCGCAATAGGCATGTCATTGATACTATTGATAATCTTCATCTGTTGCGCAAATGCAAACTGCGCCAAAAGACCGATAACGGTTAATAAGCCTAATCTTTTCATTTTCGTAGAGTTTTAGAATTCCATAATTTAGAGCTTGCTAATGCAATAATTATAGCACCCCGCAAATTTGCTTTCATTGAGTTATCTACTTTAGATTTCTGAATTACATCAAGAATTTCTTCCGTATAACGTGTCCAATCTTCTCCTTCTGAAACATTTTCAAGCCCTTTCATATATTCAGATAAAATAGTAATTGTCCCAGAAAGTTTCGGATCTAAGGCTTTTATTGAATTTGCAAACTCATCCACATTTCTGCATTTTAAACTATTTTCTGCCAAACTATTATAAAAACTATACATATACAAAGAGTTTCCTATTGGCTTGTTATTTTCAACATAAAAGAAAGGTCTACCACCCGAAACCTTATCTATCTCTTTTGACAACTTCTCCGTAGAAAGGTTTGCCCAATAGTTTAAATCATTATTTTTTTCAAATAATGCTAAAATAGTCTTATTATGATAATAGCCTATACTATCATTATGGATACTTGAAAGATCAGTAGGTTTAGGAACAACACCATTTAAGGCTATACTTGAAGCATTAACAAATTAACAAATTCACGAACATCAATAAACCTCGAATTCTTTAAAGAATCTACATGTAGAGAGATAGCACGTGGTGCATCGTTTCTTGTAGCTAGGAGGTCTTGAGCTGTTTCATGTATCATTTCAACGCCAGCTTTAGTTGATGCTTTCTTAGCTGTTTCCAAGCAATCTTGTCCATTAATAGCTCCTTTTATAAAGCCAGATACATCACTAAAGACAACATTCAAAACCCTAGAAAAAAACTTCTTAAACCAACCTCTTTCTCTTCCTATCTGCGTAGGAAAATGCTCTTCTCTTGTAATAATAATCTCACCTTTTAATGCTTCCAATGCACTTTCTTGTGATTGCACCTTGAGTTGAGTTTGAGGGGTTTGTTGTTCTTCAACTACTTGATTAAAGTTACTCTCACTGGTACAAGCTGTAATAGCCAATAAAGCTACAACTCCGAATGTTTTAAATTTAAATTGTTTCATTTTTCGTAAATTTTAGATTACTAAATAATTTGAGTGTCGGCACAAAGATATGTATAAAATTTAATATCTACAAACTATAACAATGATTTTATTGCTATTAACATTTTTTTATTATAACTAAGATTTAAAAACAGTCCCTATCCAAATAAGCCTCAGTTACAAACCAAATAAGCCTCGGTTGCGTCGCAACTGAGGCTCACTTATCTTGTAAATACACAATGTTCAAAAAAGAACACTGCGACCTTTGTAAATTCAACGGATTTTGATGGAAATCCTATTCCAAATCGCCAAGCGATTTATCGGGATAGATCAGTTTGTTTGCACCGCTCGTCAGCTTCAGTGCTTCAGGGTTTTCATGGACAAAACTTTCGATATGACGGATCCGTTTTTCCTCAAAAATTTCGTCTACAGCAATGAGAATGCCCGTTTCTTCTACATCTCCAAAACCATAATTAATGGCAGTTCCGAAGAGTTTCATAGTGGGCGAAAGATTCATATAGGCATTCACCAACGGAGGAATGTTGAACCCCAGACTGCGGATGGATTGATTCAGTTTCTTATAGTCTTCCTTAAAATCATTGCCATTGAAAAGTGCGTCGAATGCTTCTTCGGGCGTTTCGATTTTCAAGGGTTTGATGGGCAGGATGAGTTCTTCTTTGTCTCCAAAATATTTTTTAAGGAAATAAAGAATCATGTCTCGCCCAATGCGTATGTAAGAAGGATACATCGTTACTTTACCGAAGAAATAACGACAATCAGGATTGAGCACCGTCAATGCACCCAAGCCGTCCCAAAGATTATCAAGTGCGAAAATACTTTTAGAGTTTTTACGCACATTCTGATATTCTAACGAAACAAACGACCGACCGAGTTCCACCGTATAGGGTGCATACTCACGCATAAACTTTTCCGAAAAATGAAACATGTGACTCGTTGGCAAAAGTGGTTGCCCTGTATTATCGAGCTTCCAGTCTGATCCAAAAATGTAGCGATACCCACCAATGATTTCTTTGGCTTCAGGATTCCAAACGATGAGCTGTTTGCAGCCGTCGGGCATTGTGTCGAATTCGTCTATGTCTTTCGATTTTCCCGTACCACCGCCAGCACTTCTAAAGGCAATTTCTCTCAAGCGTCCGATTTCGTCCATCACATTGGGCGAGTCGCCTGCCGAAACAACATAGATTTCGTTATGGCTCTTATTCGTAGTGCGCAAAAGTTTGTCTGACGTCAATTCATCGACAAGCAGTTCCTTGCTCACCGGACAAATGATTTCTTCCTCTACACTGCCGTTTATGTTTTTTTCGATTACTGTAGTCATCTTGATTTACGCCTCTCCTTCTCTTTGGAGTTCATACACTTTTTCTTGAACATATTTTGCCCATTCTTTAGGCGACCTACTCTTGTCGAACGTTTGCCAAGGGATGGTTTTTCCGAAAACAATGCGGAATGTCTTGCCTACGTTTTTATACATCTCATCGACCAAGAAGAGCATCGCTATGTTCACTTTCTTTACATAGTTGTCGCTAAAATGGGCAATGCGGTAAAAACGTTCAGAGTTTCGTCCGCTAAAGTAAATGGGTATCACGTCGCGTTGATATTCCACACTCTTCGTGATAAAAGTCTTTGTCCATTCCAAATCTCTGATACGTCCGTTGATCTTTCGGCTATTCAGTCCTGCGGGAAACATCAGAATGTGGTTGTCGCTACTGAATCCCGCTTCCACCATTCTTGGAAAATCACGGCTCTGTTTGCCTGTCTTGTTGATGCCAATGCTCACAGGCTGAAGACCAGGGAGATTGAGCAATAGGTCGTTTACCAAATAGCGAAACTTTCCATCATAGTGTTTGCCGATTATCGAACCCAAAGCGACGCCATCTTGTCCACCTAACGGATGATTCGACACAAAGGTATAGAGTCGTCCATCATGTTTATCGGGCAAGTTTTGCAGCCCCTCAATCTGTAAAGTCATGTCTAAATACTTCACACATTCGCTGAGCCACTCTGTGCCTTTTTTATCTCTACTATCCCAAAGAAAGCGGTTCACTTCTTCTTCGTGAATGATTCGTTTGAGCCAATTAACAAGAAAACGAGGCACATATTTTGCTTTCGTGCCCATCTTCCTGTGCAATATTTTTTCTATATCAATGGTTTTATCCATCCGCTTCTTATCTATTCTCTTCTGTTTAGAATATGCAAAAGTAACAAAACCTTTTGATATATTTGAGTTTTTTTTTAAAAAAGATAAGCAAAAAATAAAAAAACTTGCTCAAACGTCAGTTTTTATTTGTATGAGATATCCCATAGAAAATCTCATACTTAATTTAAGGTGAATAAAAACGTGAATAAGTAAGAAATTACACAATAAATAGAAAAATCATCATTACCACTATATTTTGGGATAAAATCCACATAAACTCAATAGTTTTTTGTTGAATGTAAGCATAAAAATGTAACTTTGCAGTCGTAGAAGTATCATACGACTATCTCATTAACAGTACGTAGAACTCAAACACAAATAATGCTATACATAAAACATGATTTCATTGTAATAGGAAGTGGACTTGCAGGACTTTCCACTGCTTATGCGTTGGCATCTAAAGGAAAAGTGGCACTGATAGCCGAAGTAGCACTTGAAGATAGCAACTCTTTCTTTGCACAAGGCGGAATGGCAGCTGTAATAGATCCAACCGACAATCCTAAAGCACATTATGAAGACACGATGGAAGCCGGAAGAGGATTATGTAACCCTGAAGCGGTAAGCGTGCTAACCGAAGAGGCACCACTGCGCATACAAGAACTCATAGATATGGGTATGACATTTGATGCAGATGCAAATGGCAATCTATCATTGGGACTTGAGGGTGGACATCACCACAAACGCATATTGCATGCAGGTGGAGATGCTACGGGGCGTGCTGTCACTTCATTTATGATTGAAAAAGTAAAGCAATCGCCCAACATTACTGTCTTGGCACACCATCATCTTGCTAATCTTATTGTGGAAGAAGAAACTTGCAAAGGGATTTGGAGTTATGACAAAAACAGTGGAGAAATGCTTCCCATATTTGCATCAGTGGTTGTACTTGCCACTGGAGGTGCATCGGCACTTTATGCCCCAACAACAAATCCCCCCACAGCACTAGGCGATGGTATTGCATTGGCGTATCAAGTGGGTGCGACCATTGCCGACATGGAATTTGTACAGTTTCATCCCACAGCTCTCTCTGTTTCAGGAAAACCCTCTTTTCTCATCAGCGAGGCAGTGAGGGGCGAAGGTGCCTATCTCAAAGACAAACATGGAAAACGATTTATGTGCGACATTCATGAGTTGGCAGAACTTGCACCACGCGACATTGTTGCACGTTCTATCTATCAGAAAATGCAGGAAGAAGATACGCTACACGTGACATTGTCGCTCGAACACATAGACAAATCACTACTTATGACCCGTTTTCCCAATATATATGCCCATTGCCAAAAAATGGGGTTAGACTTTACCGATCAGATTCCCGTGGCTCCTGCGGCACATTATACCGTTGGCGGCATATTAACCGACCTAAACGGACATACTAACATAATGGGACTTTATGCTGTAGGAGAAGTCGCTTCTACCGGATTGATGGGAGCAAACAGATTGGCTTCCAATTCATTGGTGGAGTGTCTGGTATTCAGTCATCGCATAGCGTTACATGCCGCAGATAGTACAAAAACATTGTCCGATGAAGATTGCAAACGGCTCATCAACACATATCCTGCCCCGAAAACATCCTCCATCAACGAAGAAAGGGAATGGCAAGCAAACATCGGAGCAAAGGTTATGAAGAAATTGGGCATGTTACTAACAAAACATGTAGGTATCGTGAGAAATGCTGTATCCATACATCAAGGCATTGAGAAACTGCATGCACTCATGCAGAAAGTAACGCCTTACAGTCCTAAACTATTCAGCGCACGTGAAACTTTGCTTCGCATAGAGGTAGCGGAAATGATTGCCAAAGGGGCATTGAAACGTGAAGAAAGTAGAGGAGGACATTACAGAAGCGACTTTCAACAAACTCTGTCAAAAGAAGCATGCTATCACACACATTTTACAAACGGAAAAATTAAACATACAAAAATAAAATGAACATACAAGAACATTATCTAACGAAATACGTAGATCGTCTCATCGACTTGGCTTTTGATGAAGACGTGGCTACTGGTGACCTTGCAACACAATACATACTCCCCATAAACAATATGGCTACGGCTCGATTCACAGCCAAAGCATCAGGTGTGGTATCAGGATTGGAAATTGTTAAAAGAGTAATCGATCGTATGGGTGACAACGAGTTTACTCCATTGGTGAACGATGGAGATGAAGTGGAACGTGGACAAGACCTACTCATCATACGTGCATCCTACAATAACCTCTTGAGTTGTGAACGCATTATGCTTAATTTTTTTCAACGCATGTCGGGCATAGCCACTATGACGCGCAGCATGGTAAGGCGCATAGAAGGCACACGTGCAACACTTTTAGACACAAGAAAAACCGTTCCAGGACATAGGGTAACCGACAAACTGGCAGTAAGACATGGTGGGGGGGCTAATCATCGCATGGGGCTGTATGATATGGCTATGTTGAAAGACAATCACATAAAGGCAGCAGGTGGCATTATTCCTGCAGTAAAAGCATTGAAAAATAAACTTTCTATTGCAACAAAAATAGAAGTGGAAACAACCAACTTAACCCAAGTAGAAGAAGCATTACAAGCTGGTGCCGACATTATCATGCTTGACAACATGAGCTATGAGATGATGAGCAAGGCTGTAAATCTTGTAAACGGTCGGGCAAAAACTGAAGCATCTGGCAATGTAAATATAGAAACCATTGCTGATGTTGCAGCTACAGGCGTAGATTTTATAAGCGTAGGTGCACTGACCCACTCTGTTAAAGCACTTGACATTAGCATGAATTTCAGCATAGAAGACTAACAGCACAAGAAACAAGCATTGTATGAACATGATAGACAAAGACTGGCAAGCAAAGGGATATGCCGACGCACCCATCGAAAAAGAGATGGATCTGAAAAAGGCGGTTAGGGATTTATGCAAAGAAAAGAATGCGGTCATTCTCGCACATTATTACACACGCAAAGAAATACAAGAAGTGGCCGACTTTATTGGTGATTCGCTGGCTTTAGCAAGAAAAGCTGAAACGCTTGATGCAAAAATTGTTGTAATGTGTGGCGTGCATTTCATGGCAGAAACCAATAAATTGCTCTCGCCTGAAAAGTTGGTATTGGTTCCCGATTTGAACGCAGGTTGTTCATTGGCAGACAGTTGTAAGGCAGAAGACTTGCAAAAATTCAAGGAAGCACATCCCGATCACAAGGTGGTGAGCTACGTAAACACTACGGCTGATGTAAAAGCATTGACCGATATCGTTGTAACAAGTGGCAATGCAAAGAAGGTTATAGACCAATTACCCACCGACGAAAAGATCATATTTGCCCCTGATTATAATTTGGGCAACTACATCAACAGCATAACAGGACGCAAAATGTTGCTTTGGGAGGGCGGTTGTCATGTGCATCAACGTTTCTCCATAGAAGCCATTGCTCAACTGAAAAAAGAACACCCCGATGCAGTTGTAATGGCTCATTTGGAGTGTAAAGCTCCGATATTGGCTGCCGCACAAGTCGTTGGTTCTACGGCCGTTATGTTAAAATATTGCATTGAGAGCGAAGCCACATCATTTATTGTTGCTACAGAAGCCGGTATATTGCATGAAATGGAAAGAAACTGCCCCGACAAAAAATTCTACCCAGTCCCTCCAGAAGTTTCCGAAGGTAGTGCAGGCTGTTCTTGCAACGAGTGTGAATATATGAAACTCAACACTTTAGAGAAGCTCTACAATGCACTTAAACATGAATGGCCATCGGTAGAAGTTGATGTTAAAGTGGCAAAAGAAGCCGTAAAGCCCATTCAAAAAATGTTGGAATTGAGTTAAGGAAACATTTTTATGGTCTAATCCTATCTTTCACCTTTTAGAACTTTACAGATAGAAATCGAAAAAGCGAACGTGCAACACGCTCGCTTTTTTGTAACCTTTAATCCCACCAACTGACTTGGGTTAAACCCAATTCGGTCATTAGACCGCTTGGGTTTTCTTTTTATCTTCTTTATTCACTTCCCAACGGCTTGCACCTGCTTGTCGGCATCTTCTTCATCGTTTTCTCTTGAAGTAGCTCGCTACGTCTGCGATAAAACGCTGAACAACCTGCACAGACCATCAGCTGCAATCAGTTTGGTCTCTAATGATCGATTTGGGTTAAATGATGATTAATCGTCCCACTTGGTTGCATTGTAGCCTGATTCGGTAGTTGCGCCTAAACCAACTTCCTTTCCCAGCGTTTCTTCGCCTTCTTTTGAATTGATTTTTAAATCTGTATCGGCTATACTACCTTGCAAATTCAACAGAACTACTTCTGCTTTGGGTGCTACATATTGCTTTCTATTCATTTTGCTTCCCTCCTATTTTTAGTTAAACATTACTTTCTTTCCATTTACAATATAGATACCTTTTGCGGGGTTCACCACTCTGCGCCCTTGGAGATCGTAGATTACGGTGTCATCCGCATTATTGGTGGTTGGTTGCTCAATTTCTTTAATGCCCGTTGCTGGGTTTTCATCGAAAGTAAACACCTTTGCACTGGCTTCCATTCCTTTTGGAATGAAGAGCCCAGCTTGATGGGGCTTGAGTGTCATTTTTGCCCCATTCGTTCCTTTTTGAAAATAGAATCCAACCCCTGTGCTGCCGTCTGTGTTGGGTGACAACACAAAATATTTTCCATCTTCGCCCGAGAACGTATTGTCTGTAGCTGTACCTTTCATCAAACTTGTTCCTCCTATGAGTTTCACAGCCGATTCGAGTGTATCCACTTCGTAGGCTATTGTTGCATTAGCGGTTGCTTGCAAAACAAAACCCGTTTTAGCAGGCACTGCCTCATTAGCACTGTAAACTGTCTTTACAGCATAGCGTTCGCCATTCTTGCGTGTCTGTCCAGTTATCACATAAGCAGTAGCTCCACTTGGCACAACAAAGCTTTCTGTGTCCAAATAATAAGAAATAAAGCCATATTTCGACATCTTTAACTCCTCACGAACACACGCAGATGCTAAGATAGTGTTCGATTGTCCCACCTTTGCTTTTGCACCTACATTCATTGCAACTCTATATTTCTTGCCACAATCCGTTGGAACATAGAAAGTTGGAATCGCCTTTGTTTTGCTAAAGGCATCGTTTGTTATTGTTGGAGGAACTGTTCCCTTAAACCGTACAACATCTAATTTCCAGCAATCTTGAAAGACAGTATTACCAATATTTGTCAAAGACGCAGGAAATTCAATAGAAGAAAGTTCTAAACAATAATTAAATGCCGACCCCTCTATTGAGGTTATTTTTTCATTGAATTTAACTTCCGATATTTTGTAACAATATCTAAAACACTGACTTGGGATTGTTGTTAATTGCGTTTGTGAAAAATCAACGCTTTCTAAAACTGGACAACCCGAAAAAGACAGTACACCGAGCGTTTTTAATGTTGCAGGAAGCTTTAGTGTTTCTAAACTTGTACACCCTTCAAAAGCTTTATCCCCTATTGATTCAATATTTGTAGTAGAAAGATCTATCATTCTAAAAGAACTTCCACCTGCAAATGCCGCCTCTCCTATGCTTGTTATCTTTGGTGAATAAATCACATTCATCAGCACTCCTGCATTTTTGAAACATTCCTTTGGAATGCTACTTCCTGCATAATTAGTTAAATCTACCTGCTCTAATAGCGTTTCACCTGCAAAACAATTATCTGCCATTATTGCTTGTGAACCTGAAGCAAAGGTGATTTTTTTAATGCCAATATTCGGGCGAATTTCTAACGTCATCTCACTGGCAGTTATACGATCAACTGTTATATTATAACCAAGAGTTGTTCCTTTTACAGACGCAGGAATTTCCAAGATTCCATCAAATTTTTCAGAAACTTCCCAGCCTGTGATGCTTGCTTTATAGGTTGTGGGATCTTGATCAAATTTAAATTTTATCCCATGACTATCGGGATTTGTTATGTATTGCGCAGCATACCCCTGCCAACACAAAACACTCAACACACAAAGAAGAAGTCTGCGAAGACCTCTTTCAAAGAAAATCTGTTTTATCATTTCTGTTATTTTTAATTATATATTCTTCCTAACTAATTGTTGTTCAATTTCATTTAATCATTTTCTCGCTAAAGCAAGCGTCTGAAAGACGATTACTCCCATGCGAGCGTTCAGAAAAGGTTATTCGTCATAGGAATGAAAAATGCTCTTTTCTTCGTAAGCCAAAGTATGGTATGTTCAAGAATAATCAATGTATGAAGGCATTCATAATTCCAAACAATAATCAACTAATGACTAATCGGCAGCAAAGATACTTACTTTTCTTTGCTTTAACAAAAAAAAATAATTTAACTATTTTTTTATATGCAAAAAGACGAGAGAAACAGGCAATTAACCTTCGTGCATGCTACACTTGCTTTTCAAATGAGGCTCAGTTACTGAACAAGTGAGGCTCAGTTGCACGCTAACTAAGGTTCACTTGCGAGGTGAGTGTAGAAGAATGGAAAAATTAACCCAAATCGGTCATTAGAGACCAAAGGGATTGCGCCTGATTATCTGTGCAGATTGTTTAGCGTTTTTTCGCAGATGTAGTGGGCTACTTCAAGAGAAAACACTGAAGAAGCAGCCGATAAGCAGATGCAAGCCGTTGGGAAGTTAAAAATAAAAGAAAAAGAAAACTATAGGCGGCCTAATGACCGATTTGGGTTAATATAAAACACTCACGTAACCACCTCACGTCAAGCGATTTATAATAGTCGGCTCCATATTCCATAAAAACTCCACCAAAACATCCATCCCCCACTCCACCAATAACACCCTAACACCACTTTGCCCCACCACTACTTTATCACGCAAAAAAAGCAGAGCACAAAAACACATAAAATATTTATAATCAACACTCTAACATTATCCATTTCCTACCCAAAAGAGACGAAGAAAACGACTATCAAAGCACATAAAAAATCATTAAAAACAACAAAAAACAAAGTTTTTAGAAAATATTTAGCCACAAAGTGGTGGAATGTGGGGAAAAATGTTTACCTTTGAACCGACTTTCATGTAAGAAGTAAGAAAACAGCGTATGAGATTTTTGGGAAGCATAGAAGCCAAAGCAGACACAAAAGGCAGAGTCTTTTTGCCTGCAACTTTTCGCAAGATGCTCAACACATCGGGCGAGGAGATGCTCATCATGCGCAAAGACGTCTTCCAACCCTGCCTTGTTCTCTATCCCGAATCGGTGTGGAACAGCATGGTAGACACGCTAAGAAAGAAGCTAAACCGCTGGAACAAGCGCGACCAAGCAGTCTATCGCCAATTCGTTTCAGACGTAGAAGCCATTGCGCTTGATGGCAACGGTCGCTTCCTCATTCCCAAACGCTATCAAGAAATGGCAAACATCGATCAGCAAGTGCGCTTCATCGGTATGGACGATTGCATCGAAATTTGGAGCAATCAGCACCAAACAGCCATGACACCCGAAGATTTCAGCCAAGCATTGGAGGAACTCATGTGCAGAGACGACAAGGATGCGACAGCCGAAACAGCAACAAACGGAGAACTATGATAAAAACGGCAGAGACCTATCACATCCCCGTGTTGCTCAAAGAAAGCATAGATGGGCTGATCGTAAACCCCGAAGGCATTTATATTGATGCTACATTTGGAGGCGGCGGACATACAAAAGAAATCCTCTCACGCCTCAAAGGCAACGGAAAGCTCTTCAGTTTCGATCAAGACACAGATGCAGAGCAAAACATCGCCTCCATAGAAGCAACGCCTGCGCAGGCAGAACACTTCACTTTCGTGCGTTCAAACTTTCGATACATCAAAAACTGGATGCGCTACCACGGCATAGACGCTATTGATGGATTGCTTGCCGACTTGGGCGTGAGTAGTCATCATTTCGACGATGAAGCACGTGGGTTTTCATTCAGATTCGACTCGCCACTTGATATGCGCATGAACAAAAATGCACGCCAAACAGCTGCCGACATTCTGAAAGACTACGAAGAGGAGAAACTTGCCGATGTGTTCTATCTCTATGGCGAACTCAAAAACGCACGACGTATAGCTGCCCTTATCGCAAATAGCCGAAAGACGAACAACATTCAAACAACGCAGCAACTGCAAACCCTTCTCGAACCGCTTTTCAAACGCGAACGAGAAAAAAAAGAAATGGCAAAGGTGTTCCAAGCATTGCGCATCGAGGTGAACCACGAAATGGAAGCACTCCAAGAAATGCTCATCAGTGCGTCGGACTTACTCAAACCAGGGGGGAGATTGAGCATCATCACCTATCATTCGTTGGAAGATCGTATCGTCAAAAACGTAATGAAAACAGGAAACATAGAAGGAAAAATAACGCAAGATTTCTTCGGTCGCATCACTTCACCTTATAAATTGGTGAACAACAAAGTGATGACTGCCGACAGAGAAGAGCAAGAAAGAAACCCCAGAAGCCGCAGTGCAAAGCTAAGGATAGCAGAAAGACAGACAGATGACAAACAAAAAGAACGAAATAACAAATCCACCCACAGACGTTTTGATTAAAATGCCTGACGAGGAGAAAACATTGGAAACTCAAGAAGAGATGACCAATGACGCATCTGTCATCATCGGTATGCCCATCGACATAGAAACCGAAACAGAAAAAACCGAAGACGCCACCCCAACAAAAAACAATGACCATCAGTCTGAGGACGAAGCAACTGAAGAACTCAAAAAAATAGAGGAGCAAGAAAAAATCATCAGAGCCGCCATTGCAGCACAAGCGCGGGAAGACGAAGAGCCTATGGCGGCTACTTTCACGCTAAGGAAAATACTCGCAGGCGACCTTTTCTCGGCACAGCTCCTCCGAAACAACGTAGGGTTGATTGCGCTCGTGGTGCTTTTCATCATCGGCTATATTTCAATTAGGTATGAAGTGCAGAAGCAACTCATTGATATCGACAAACGAAACACGCAACTCAAGGATGCCAAATATCGTGCATTGTCAAATAGCAGTAAGCTAACAGAACGGTCAAGAGAAAGCCATGTGCTCGAAGTGCTGAAACAAAGAAAAGACAGTACACTCAAAGTTTCACAACAACCACCGTTCATCATCAACATTCCTGAAAAGTAAAAACAAAGAAATGGGAAAGTTCATCAATGACAAAAGCATTCCACGCTATAAACTCGTGGCGTTCATCATGACCTTCATTGCTATTGCGGTGATTGGCAAGGCAGGCTATACGATGACGGCAAAGAAAAACTATTGGATGGAGGTTGCTGCACGTCTGAAACGCGACAGCGTGAGGGTGGCACCCACCAGAGGCAACATCCTTAGTTCCGATGGGCAACTCATGGCAAGCTCTTTGCCCGAATTTAAAATCTATATGGACTTCAGTGCACTCATTGCATCGAAGAACGATACGGCATTTGTAGACAGCATAGATCACATTGCCAAAGGACTGAACGAGCTATTCCCCGAAAAAAGCATCGCAACTTTTAAAAAAGAATTGCTCCAAGGGCTCAAAGAAGAAAAGCGACACCTGCCCATCGTCAATACACGCATAGATTATAACACGTTCAAAGAGGTTCAGAAACTTCCCATTTTCCACCTATCTAAATATAAGAGCGGTTTCCATTGGGAGGAATTTAACGCTCGCCGCCGCCCCTTCGGTTCATTGGCCAGTCGCACAGTGGGCGATCTTTATGGTGCAAAAGACGAAGCACGCTACGGTTTGGAACTCTCTTTCGACAAGAGTTTAAGAGGGATTGATGGACTGAAAAACCGCCAAAAGGTGCGCAACAAATTCCTTGATATTACAGAGGTGGCCCCCATTGATGGTTCAGATGTTATCACAACCATTGATGTGGGTATTCAGGACTTGGCAGAACGAGCATTAACCGAAGAACTAAAGAAAATCAATGGCAACGTGGGTGTAGCCATCGTAATGGAAGTTGCGACTGGAGATGTAAAGGCAATCGTCAATCTTGACAAATGTGCAGACGGTGAATACAGAGAAATAAAGAATCACGCTGTGAGCGATTTGCTTGAACCTGGGTCTGTTTTCAAAACAGCCTCATTGATGGTAGCCCTTGATGAGGGATTGATCGATACTACATATGTAGTTGAAACAGGCAATGGCGTATGGACAATGTATGGCAGAGACATGCGCGATCACAACTGGAGACGTGGCGGATATGGCAGACTCACACTGCCATGGACTTTAAAATATAGTTCAAACATTGGCATCAGTCGCATCATTGATAAATTTTATCACAACAATCCAGAAAGATTTATACAAGGCTTATACAACTTAGGACTTACTGATGACCTCAACATTCCCATCATGGGCTATGCGAAAGCACGCATACGAATGCCCAAAAAGAATACAAGAGGACAATACATCAATTGGAGTAAAACAGCTTTGGCATGGATGAGCATTGGTTATGAAACGCAAATACCTCCCATCTCCACCCTCACTTTTTACAATGCGATAGCCAATGGTGGCAAGATGATGCAACCACGGTTTGTTAAACAAATTGTGAAAGACGGTGAAGTGAAAGCTGAATTTCCTCCAAAAGTGTTGCGCCAACAGATTGCCAAAGAGAAAACCATTGCCGACATGACCAGTATTCTCACCAAAGTGGTATCGGAAGGATTAGGTAAAAAGGCAGGATCGGATAAGTTTTCCGTTGCAGGCAAGACTGGAACAGCGCAGATTTCTAAAGGAGTCTCGGGCTACAAAGCTGGAGCAATGAACTATTTGTTGAGCTTTGCAGGTTTCTTTCCAGCCGAAAAGCCTCGTTATAGTTGCATAGTCTGCATTCAGAAAACCGGACTTCCAGCGTCAGGAGGCGGCATGAGCGGCGTAGTGTTCCACAATATCGCTGAAGGTATAATGGCACAAAGTTTGAAACTTAGCGTGGAAGATGCAAAAGACCAGCATTCGCTGTTTGTGCCTGAAGTGAAGAAGGGCAACCTTTTGGCTTCAGATTATGTTTTAAATGCTTTCGGTTTCAAGGTGAAAAACGGCTGGAACGGTGCATTTCCATTCGGAACGCCCATCTGGGGAAGCATTTCTACGGGCAATTCATCGCTCACCCTTGAACAGAACAGCTACGGAAACGGAAAGATAGTGCCCGATGTACATGGCATGGGCGCAAGAGACGCCGTCTATTTGTTGGAAAGTAGAGGTATAAAAGTAAGACTACAAGGACGCGGAAAGGTACTCAAACAATCCATTGGAGCGGGCGAAAAAATCAAAAAAGGTATGATTTGCTACCTCCAATTAGGATAGAAAGGGGGCAAACAAGCAATAAAAACTACTTCTAAGTCCCACAGACAAAAGATAAAAACCCTACAAAGAAAAGATAAAAGTCCTATAAACGAGAGATAAAAGCTCCATAAGTGAGAAATAAAAAGTCCACGAACGAGCGACAAACAAGACATCATCAACCGTAAAGAAAGGGAAAGAAAGCAATGAAACTAAGTGATCTCATCAAAAATATAAAGCCAATTAACATCATTGGCAACCCTGAAACGGAAATCAGCGGCATCAATATCGACAGCCGAAAAATTAAAGAAGGCCATCTGTTTGTAGCCATCAAAGGCACACAGACAGACGGACATCAGTTCATTACGAAAGCCATTGAACTCGGTGCTAAGGCGATATTATTGGAAGAACTTCCCACGGAAACCACCGAAAACATTGTCTATGTGCAGGTGAAAAACACCGAAGAGGCAGTAGGAAAAGTGACAACCACATTCTTTGGCAACCCCTCTCACAAGCTAAAATTAGTGGGCGTAACTGGCACAAATGGTAAAACAACCATTGCAACGCTCCTTTACAATCTCTTCAGAGAATTGGGACACAAGGTGGGGTTACTCTCAACCGTCTGCAACTATATTGATGGCGTGGCGCATCCAAGCACTCACACCACTCCCGATCCTATCGAACTGAATACACTTCTGGCTGAAATGGTGGATGCTGGTTGCGAATATGTATTCATGGAATGTTCCAGCCACGCCATACAACAACGCAGAATAGGTGGACTTAGATTTGCAGGTGGACTCTTCACCAACCTCACCCGCGATCATTTAGACTATCACAAGACCTTTGAGAATTATCGCAATGCAAAGAAAAAGTTCTTCGATGATCTGCCAAAAGAGGCTTTTGCCATCACAAATGCAGACGACAAGAACGGTCTCATTATGACACAAAACTGCAAAGCAAACGTCAAAACCTACTCTATACAGCGTATGGCTGACTTCCGTGCAAAGATTTTGGAATGCCACTTTGAGGGAATGTATTTGGAAATAGAGGGCAAAGAAATGGGCGTGCAGTTCATTGGCAAATTCAATGTGAGCAACCTCCTTGCTGTTTATGGCGCAGCAATCATGCTGGGAAAGACTGCCGACGAAATACTCCTCGCATTGAGCAAACTCAAGAGTGTCAATGGGCGCCTTGAGCCCATCACTTCTCCAGAAGGTATCACAGCCGTGATAGATTATGCGCATACGCCCGATGCGTTGGAAAATGTGCTCATTGCCATTCACGACGTACTCGAAGGGAAAAGCGGAAAAGTCATCACCGTTTGTGGGGCAGGCGGAAACCGAGACAAAGGAAAGCGTCCTTTGATGGCACAAGAAGCTGTGAAGCGCAGCGATCGTGTCATCCTCACGAGCGACAATCCAAGAAATGAAGATCCACAAGCCATCATCGACGATATGCTTGAAGGATTAGACAACACACAACGTAAAAAAGTACTCGCCATAGCAGACCGCAAAGAAGCCATCCGCACAGCCACAATGCTGGCAGAAAAAGGCGATGTTGTTCTCATTGCAGGCAAAGGACACGAGGACTATCAAGAAATAAAAGGTGTGAAGCATCATTTCGATGATCACGAAGTGATTAAAGAAATCTTTGGATTGCAATAACCCCCACATCACTCCCCCACTTTAAACAAGATTTAATTGCATTTAGTCGTTTTTTCGCCATGGCAATGTAAGAACTTCGTACCTCGTTTTCCATTGCTCATCTGGCTCAACAAAAACGTTCAATAAAACAGTAAAAAGATGTTATACTATATTTTCCGATGGCTCGATGAATTAGGCATCAAAGGCTCACACCTTTGGGGCTACATCAGTTTCCGTGCCATTTTGGCAATGATTTTGGCATTGGTCATCTCGGCATGGTTTGGCGAAAGGTTCATCAAGTACCTCAAACGCAAACAGATCACAGAAGTACAAAGGTCGGCAGAAATCGACCCTTTCGGTGTGAAAAAGATTGGCGTACCCTCCATGGGAGGCATCATCATCATCGTTGCATTGCTCATCCCTGTTTTGCTTTTGGGACGTTTGCGCAACATCTACCTCATTTTGATGATCATCACCACTCTCTGGCTCGGACTTTTGGGTGGTATGGACGACTTCATCAAAATTTTCAAACGCAACAAGGAAGGCTTAAAAGGAAAATATAAAATCATCGGTCAAGTAACGATAGGGCTCATCGTGGGCTTAGTGCTTTGGACTTCGCCCGATGTGAAAGCCAATCTTAACCTCGAAATGACCCGCACGAACGGACAAGAGGTGGTTGTCCACAAGACAGAAGCCGAAAAAACGCTCAAAACTACCATTCCTTTTGTCAAGAATCACAACCTTGATTATTCCGAAATTCTTTCGTTTTTGGGCGAACACAAGCATGCGGCAGGATGGATCTTGTTTGTCATCATGACCATTGTCGTAGTAACGGCAGTTTCCAATGGTGCTAATCTCAACGACGGAATGGATGGTATGTGTGCGGGAAACTCTGCCATCGTGGGGGTGGTTTTGGGCATACTTGCCTACGTAAGTAGTCACGTTGAATTTGCAGCCTACCTTAACATAATGTACATCCCAGGTTCTGAGGAACTGGTTGTCTTCTTCATGGCATTCATCGGTGCGCTGATAGGTTTCCTTTGGTACAACGCCTATCCGGCACAGGTCTTCATGGGTGATACAGGTAGCCTCACCATCGGGGGCATCATTGGTGTAGGTGCCATCATCATCCACAAAGAACTCTTGCTGCCCATACTCTGCGGTATCTTCTTTGTTGAAAGTTTGAGCGTCATTCTGCAAGTGAACTACTTCAAGATAGGAAAACGCTTTGGTGTGAAACAACGCATCTTTAAGCGCACTCCCATCCACGATAACTTCCGAACACAAGACAGCCAGCTTGATCCAGATTGCAAATATCTGATCAAAAAGCCCCACACTGTCATTCACGAAACAAAGATAACACTGCGCTTTTGGATCATATCCATCATCCTTGCAGCTTTGACAATTATCACATTAAAAATAAGATAAACCCACAGAAACGCTGCACAGAGAAATTGAACAAAAAACTGATGATTTGCAAACATTCAATTGCATTTAGTCGTTTTTTCGTCATGACAATGTAAAAACTTCGTGCCTCGTTTTCCACCAGCTCATTTGGCTAAACAAAAACGTTAATAATTTTGATACAAAATTACAGAATATTCTCGGTATATGTGGTATTTTTTTAGTAATTTTACCTTTCAAAACAGATTATTATGGATAAATTATTCCTCATAGATGCCTATGCTATCATATTCCGCTCTTATTATGCGTTCATCAAAAACCCTCGCATAAACTCTAAAGGGCAGAACACTTCGGCTATTCTTGGCTTCTGCAACACGCTCAACGAAATTATATCGAAAGAGCATCCAACCCACATTGGGGTGGCGTTCGACCATGGACTGACTTTCCGCCATGAAGCCTATCCGCCTTACAAGGCACAAAGAGAAGAGACGCCAGAAGATATCAAAGCAGCAGTTCCAATCATAAAAAGCATCCTTGAGGCAATGAAAATCCCTGTCCTACAAACAGATGGATTTGAAGCCGACGACATCATTGGTACGCTCGCAACACGCATAGGCTCCGATGAAATCGAAGTTTTTATGCTCACGCCCGACAAAGATTACGGACAACTCATTCGTCCGAACGTCTATATGTATCGACCCAGACACGGTGGAGGCTACGAAACCATCACGGAAAAAGAGATAGAAGGAAAGTATGGCATTCCATCACCAGCTCAAGTCATCGACCTTTTGGCGTTAATGGGCGACAGTGCAGACAATTTTCCCGGTTGCCCAGGCGTTGGTGAAAAGACAGCTGCAAAACTCATCCAACAGTTTGGTTCTATTGAAAACATGCTGAAACATACAGATGGGATCAAAGGTAAGCTACGCGAGAAAGTTGAAAACGCCATTGAAGACATCAAAATATCAAAGTTCCTTGCAACCATCCGAACCGATGTGCCCATCGAAATAAATTTGGAAGATCTGAAAGTGAAAAATATCGATGAAACGAAAATACGAGAAATATTCTCTGAACTCGAATTCAAAACACTTTTGAAGAAATTCATCGAGACACCAGAAACAACCGCTTCAAAACCCAATTTTATCCCCGATCTCTTTGCAGAAAATGCCACCAATGAGACAAGCGAGGCTGAAAAAACGAATTATGAGAGCCTAAAAACAACCCCCCACGAATACAAACTCATTGAAAATGAAGAAGAAGCGAAAGCTATTTGTGACTTTTTCTTTACAAAGTCACAGCTTAGTTTAGACACAGAAACCACTTCAATAGACGCTATTGAGGCAGAATTGGTGGGTTTGAGCTTTGCCGTGGAGGAACGAAAGGCTTTCTACGTTGCCCTACCCAAAGAACGATCGGAAGCGTTAAAAATCATAAACATCTTCAAACCACTCTACGAAGATGAAACCATCTTAAAAGTTGGACAAAACATTAAGTACGACATTGAGGTGCTAAAAAACTACGGTATTGAAGTAAAAGGTCCACTCTTCGACACCATGATAGCCCATTACGTCATTCAACCAGAGCTCCATCACAACATGGATTTCATGGCAGAGACGCTTCTCAATTATAAAACCATCCACATAGAGGAACTTATTGGTGCAAAAGGTAAAAGCCAAAAGAACATGCGCGACCTCTCGCCTATCGACATTTATGAATATGCTTGCGAAGACGCAGACATCACTTTACAGCTGAAAAATGTCCTCGAACCAAAGCTCAAAAGTGCCAATGCCGAGCATTTGTTTTGGAACATAGAGATGCCTTTAGTTCCAGTGCTTGCCGATATGGAAATGAATGGCGTATGTTTAGACACCACTGCCTTAGAAGAAACATCGAAAACGTTCACCCAACGAATGTTGGATTACGAACAAGAAATCTACAAAGAAGCGGGCGAAGTATTCAACATATCAAGTCCTAAACAAGTAGGCGACATACTTTTTGGCAAACTTCAGATCATTGACAAACCAAAGAAGACAAAGACTGGACAGTTTGTTACCAGCGAAGAAGTGCTCGCCAGCATCGAAAACAAACATCCAATCATTGGTAAGATACTTGCATACAGAGGTATAAAGAAACTTCTTTCCACCTACATTGATGCACTTCCAAAACTTGTGAAAGCCTCAACCGGTCGCATACATACCTCCTTTAACCAAACACAAACAGCCACCGGACGCCTTTCATCAAGCGAACCCAACCTGCAAAACATCCCTATCAGAACCGATGACGGAAAAGAAATTCGCCGTTGCTTCATTCCAGAAGCAGATTGTTTGTTCTTCTCTGCCGATTACAGCCAAATTGAACTGCGCATCATGGCGCATCTTTCAGCAGATGAAAATATGATGGAAGCCTTTCAAAGCGGTCAAGACATTCACAGAGCTACGGCTGCAAAGATTTGGCACAAAGACATAAACGATGTGGACGACAGCCAAAGGAAGAAAGCCAAACAAGCCAATTTTGGTATCATCTATGGCATAACGACTTTCGGATTAGCCCAACGCATGGGCATATCAAACATGGAAGCACGCGAACTTATTGATGGTTATTTCGCCACTTTCCCCAAGGTGAAAACCTATATGGAAACAGCCAAGGAAACAGCACGCCAGAATGGTTATGCTGAAACCATCTTCCATCGCCGCCGCTATCTTCCCGATATCAACAGCCGCAATGCAACCGTAAGGGGATTTGCCGAAAGAAACGCCATCAACGCACCCATACAAGGTTCCGAAGCCGACATTATTAAAATTGCAATGATACGCATTTGGCAGCGATTTAAGGCTGAAAATCTTCGCTCGAAAATGATACTTCAGGTGCACGACGAACTCAACTTCTCGGTCGTTCCAGAAGAAAAAGACCTCGTGGAACGCATTGTCATCGAAGAAATGCAAAATGCCTACCCGCTCAATGTGCCACTTTTGGCAGATGCTGGATGGGGAAATAACTGGCTCGAAGCCCACTAAAAAGGACACAACGAAACACCATAAAACGTTCAACTTCGTTCAGTCGTTTTTCCGCCATGCCAACAGAAAAACTTCGTTTCGTTTTCTTGCTTAGACAAGCGTTCGGAAAACGATTACTCGCTATGGCAATGGAAAAACGTTCTTGCAAGAAAAAAAGACGATAAAAAACACCCTATCGCTTATATTTTCTTGCAAGAACGTTTTTTTTGAAAAATATTCTTCCTATATTTGCACTTAATAACCAATATCAATTAAAATTTTAAACACAAAGCTTATGAAAACAAAGTTACTTTACTTAATTGCAACCCTCTTCATTTCGTTTGCTTCTCTCTCAGCCTTTGCAAGCGATGGAATCGTTACAATGAAAGCCGAAAAAAATCGCGTTATTACGCTCTACGTCTATCCAGAGAATGCCTATATCGTGGAAGGGGCTGTCTTTAAAGAAGAATTAGAGAAAGGATTGAAAGCCTACACCGTTACAGATGATGAGGGTGTTGTTACCGTTAAAGGCACCATCATATCTCTCGTGTGTGCGCAAAACGGACTAACGGCAATTGATCTTTCTAAATGTCCGTTGCTGGAAGACCTCTCTTGCACGTGGAACGAGCTTACGGAGCTGAACTTAGAAAACAACAGCGAGCTAATTCGACTCTATTGCAGTGGTAATCAACTCAAAACGCTTGATCTTAGCAACTGCGTGAACCTTTCTATTTTGGAATGTTCGAGCAACGAATTGGGTACAATCGACCTTTCAAAAAACAATGAACTCACCAAACTAAAATGTGCCAACACAGGCATTGTGGAACTCGACCTTTCACCTTGTAAGAAACTGAAGACCTTAGAATTCAACACCAACGGACTGACAGCAATCGATCTGTCACCCTGTACCGTTTTAGAACGATTGGTTTGCAGCGAAAATGAAATTTCTTCGCTGGATCTTTCGGCGTGCACCAAAATTCTCGAAGTGTTCTGCCAAGACAACACCATGTCGGAACTCAAACTTGCCAAAGGTGCGCCCATCGTGGACTTGAGATGCCAAAACAACGAAATCGAAACACTCGACCTTAGCGATTGCCGAGGACTGAAAAATCTTGAGTGTGCCACCAACAAACTGACCGAACTCAACCTTAGTGGATGCAGCTCATTGGAAACATTCAATTGTCACGAAAACGCACTCGAATCACTCGACCTTTCTTCTTCACCTAACATCACAGAATTGGATTGCAGCGAAAACCAAATCGCTCAACTCAACATCAAGGGTTGTACAAAACTTTTCAGTCTGGATTGCTTCAGCAACCAACTTACAGCACTCGACCTCACCAAAAACAAAGCACTCACAAAGCTCACTTGTTCCGACAATCAAATTGCAGAACTGAAAATCTTCCCTGAAGGAAAAGAACTTAGCGAATTTTCTTGTTCCAACAATCTCTTGACAGAACTGAACCTTGGCGCATCAAAGCAACTAACCAACCTCTATGCAAGCAACAATCAACTCCTAGCATTAGACGTAACGGCATGTGACAGCCTTGAAGTGCTTTCTGTTTCAGACAATCAGCTCAAAGACTTGAAACTCGCAGGTTGCGAGAAACTAACATCGGTGTTCTGCAAGAAAAATCAACTGACAAACATAGATTTCACAGGTTGTCAAAGTCTATCAACCGTCTATTGTGCCGAAAACAACATCAGCGAAGCAAGTATGGATCGCCTCGTTGCCTCTCTGCCCAACCTTCAAGGCACAGAAACCCAAGGCACACTCTGGGTATATAACAATATGGAAGGAAACGAACACAACGTTTTCACGACCACACACCAAGCCGTTGCCCAAAACAAAGCATGGAAAGCCCAAGAGAAAACAGCCGACGGATGGCAAGACTACGCTGGAACAACACCATCTGCCATCGACCATCTCACACAAGACGCATTGCAAGGCGAGACAATCACCTTCGACCTCCAAGGACGTAGAACCAATCGCCAACAAAGCGGCATCTGCATCGTCAAACATAAAAATGGAAAAACCATCAAAACATTGAAATAACTGCAGCATTGTAAAGAAAAATCAACGTTTTTGTCAAGCCAGATGAGCTGATGGAAAAACGAGGCACGAAGTTTTTACATTGCCATGGCGAAAAAACGACTAAATGAAATTGAACGTTTTTACATTGTCATGCCAGAAAAATGACTAAATGAAATTGAACTGACGTTTTATTCGCCTTGCAAGTGAGCTATACTTGTAAGGCAAATGAGCCTCAGTTGCACGCTAACTGAGCCTTAGTTGCATTGCAACCGAGGCTCAGTTATTTTACACAAGCATACTACTCATCAACTTCTTGATTATCAATTAATTAAAAACTACATCCAAAACGCTTCACAAACACTCCAAAGAATAAAGATTTTTCAGCAAGAAAAATCCGACAAAAAGTCAGCTATTCACCATAAAAACAAGAAAAACGAGATGAAAAAGCAAATTAAATCAAAAATAATTTTGGCTTTCTAAAGATTTATCATTACTTTTGCCTACCAACTGGGAAATTATGCTTTGCTCCCCTCTGTGAAAGAACAAGGAAAAAGTCCAAATCCCACAAACAGCTATTTTCTTTAAACCAACATTTCAATGAAAAGACATGACCAAATAATCAAGCAAACTATTACGACCCTTTCGCTATTCTTTGGAATCGCTACTACCATTTATGCAGAAGAAGAACCAACTAAACCAAAAGGGTTAAATCTCGTCACACTGCGAGACTCTCAGTTGCTAACAAACGGAGAACGCTTCATCAAAGAAGCGAAAGAAGACAGTGCGCTCATCTGTTTTGAGTTGCTCAATAGCCGTGAACCCACCAATTTCCTACTCTATGCCAACAGCCTTTACAAAGCAGGACGACTCTACTATCAACGCAACTCCTTTGCAAAGGCAATGGAGAGCTATATGAAAAGTTTGCACATTTGCGAGGAAAAAAACATAGAAACGATGCTGCCATTGCTCTATAAAGACATAGGCAACATTTACAGCATGTTTAATGACTATGAAAGAAGTAGTGCACTCTATAAAAAAGCATTAGACTTGGCACGTAAACAAGGCAACCGCGAATTTGTAAACAAGCTCTTGAGTAATATCATCTGTGCCTACACGCCCAAAACCAGCATCAAACAATACTGGAACTATTATAAAGAAATGAGTAGCCACAAGGAAACACGTCCTCGTTATCAATACGATCTGTTGATGGACAAAGGTATGATCCTTAGCTACGAAAAGAAATACAGAGAAGCCATCAAATACTTCAAAAAAACCGCTGAATATTCAATTGCAAAAAAGCTGACGCCCATCAATCAAGCATCGGCGTATTCGAGCCTTGCCGACATGTATCATTCACTGGGACAGAAAGATTCGGCGCTCTATTACCTCCATAAAAACAAAGAAATTTCTCTGCGAACAAACGAAACCGCTTTACTCATTGCAACCTACAAAAACCTCACAGAAGTCTATGAAAACCTTGATGAACAAAAATCATTAGAATATAAATCAAAATATCTTGCTTTAAGCGATTCGATCTTCAACCTCAATGAGTTCAACGACATCAGGAACGCATTGTTCTATTACGAGATGGACAACAAACAAAAAGCCATCAGTAGTTTAACAGAGACAAACCACAAAAACATCGTGGAAATTGCTGCACAACGCCGTTGGATCATCACGCTGAGCATCCTCATTGTACTCATTTTGGTGCTTACCGTCATTGCCTATAAGCAATACCGAAAAGTGCAAATTGCTTATCGAGACCTCTTTAATAAGAGCCAAGAAGAACTTGCAACCGACAAGATCTATATTAAACGCATCAAAGAACTCGAAGAAAGAATCTCTAATTTAAAGAAAGAGCTGCAAAAAGAAGAAACACAACCAGCTGGCGAGGCTCCCATTGTTATCGAAACAACTGAAGAAGAAATGGTTGGCGAGGAAGTGGCAGAAAGCGCAGGAACGGTCAATCGCTCGTCTATCAAACTTTCCGAAGAACAAAAGAGTCTCTTGCTTGAAGCCATCCTGCAAGTAATGGAACAGACGGAAATCTTCTGCGAAAGCGATTTCAGCATTGAACGCCTTGCAGCCCATATCAATTCAAACACAAAATATGTCTCACAAGTCATCAATGATGTCTATGCAAAGAACTTCCGCACATTTCTCAATGAGTTCAGAGTAAAGAAGGCAATGATGCGTATGAACGACATCGAAAACTATGGCAACTACACCATCAAAGCCATTGCAGAGAGTGTGGGCTACAAGTCGCAATCGAACTTCATCAATGTGTTTACGAAACAAACGGGCATCAAGCCATCCGTGTTTCAGAAAATATCTAAGGAAGAAAAAGGCGCATAAAACAAAGAAAAAAACCATATTCGATTACTATTTCAAGAATTAGAAATTAATAAGAGAAAAAAAATAAGGCAAAAAAAAAGAAAATAAATAATTTTGCCGTCAAACTGTTATTAACATTAACATTATAAATTTATTACTCATTATGAAAAGAAGACTACTTTCAATCGCCTTAACTGCCCTCGCAGCACTTGGAAGCAGTGAAGCTTTCGCCCAAGAAGCAACGCTCACCATCACTCCAAGCAATGGCGATAATACGAGTGAGTATCCACTGAAAAGCATCCGACGCATAGAATTTGGCACATTCGGTATGCTCATCGTTGGAGAAGAGTTTAAGGCTGAACCCCTTTGGAAACTCTCAGCCATAAAAACCATACAGTTTGTTGGTTTGACCAATAAAATCGACAAACCAAAGAGCAACACGGCTGCACAACTGAAAATCTATCAGGAAGGCAACTTCCTTTACCTCAGTGGTTTGTCGGCAATGGAAAAAGCCAATGTAGCAATTTTTGACCTCAGCGGACAAATTGTTCTACAAACAAAAGTGGCTGAAAAAGAAGCCATTGACGCAACGAATATGAAAGCAGGCGTCTATATCATTAAAGCAAATAATACAACCCTTAAATTCATCAAGCAATGAAAAAAATCATAACTCTTTGCCTCTTGGCAGTCATCAGTCTGACAACAGCGTTCGCACAAACCGAACCCAACCGTCTCATCGTGAAACAAGGATATGACCATAAGTCGTTCATCATAGACCGTGTAGACAGCGTCTTTTTCGACAAAGTTGAAGGAGTTGTTGCTGCAAAAGTTGAATTTAAGAAGTTCAACACAGGTGAAAGTGGCGACACTATATGGGTTGCTGTAACCAAAACACCCGAATGTAAAGCTTATCGCATCACATGTGTCCCCACAACTTTCGCCAATGCGATGACAACTGACGCACAAGTGGAAAGCTACTTCAATCAAACAAAAGAAAACTTGATCTTTGATGATTTCACAAATGCGCAAATGACAGGCTTTGAATCACGTTTCAGCGACAATACAGAATATACCCTCCTCACCATTGGTTACGACCGCTTGGGCACAGCCTGCCACATGTCTAAAGCCAACTTCAAAACACCTCGCAAGGAAGTATCTGGCTCACCCGATGTAAAAGGAGTTGTTTTGGAAACCACTCCCTACTCTTTCAAGGTGAAATTCACACCTAACAAAGACACGAAGGCATATGCAATCTGTGCTTTTGAAAAAGGTAAAGCTGAAGAACAATACAACCAATTCGCACCAATGTTTGGTTTCAGTAACATGGGCGAAATGATCAAACGTTTCAGTCAAGTGGCTTATGAAGACGAGTTCATCAACGAATGGAACAAAATGACTCCAAATACAGAGTATGAAATCTATGTGCAAGCATGGGATAAGAATGATGTTTTTGCTGATATGATCATCGTTCCTGTGAAAACAGGCGTACTCGGAGGAAGTGGTACAGCAACCGTTGAAATCGAAGTGAAAGAGTTTAAGCTCCAAGGCGACCAATACACACAACGTGTAATCTATACGCCTAACGATCAGACAGCTCTCCACCGCGACATCATCATTGAAAAAGATGCTTACAACTCGGCTGAATGGGGCGAAGCAAAACTCTTGTCTTTCCTCAAAGAAGACAGACCACAAGACCCACAATGGAATCAATATGGGGTTGATGATGCTACATGGACTGTACAACCAAATTCAAGCTACTACGCATGTTCAATTGCGCAGAATGCAAATGGGGAATGGGGACCACTCACAATGAAAGAATTCAGCACCCCAGAAGAAGCTGGCGCACCTGCAAAGAAGGTGGCACCAAAGAAAATTGTAGTGAAAACAACAAATGGTGTGACCAAAATCACAACACCAGAAAACTACAATGTAACGAAGACCATAAAGTTAGAACAGAAATAAACTACTTCACATTCTTGGTAAAAAACTAAACTTCATGTTATATTTAAATTTCTAAAAGATTACAGAAATTTCGATTCTCAAAGACAATAGCTGTATCGTTAGGGTTTGTGAAAATCCTAACGATATGGCGTTTATAACCTTCAACTTCATTTAGCCATTTTCTTGCTTTGGCAAGCGTCTGAAAGACGATTACTCACTTTAGGAACTTACCAACTACTTGCAGCTGCGTGTCAGCAGCTTCTTCAGCCTTTTCTCTCGAAATAGCCTGCCACATCTGCGAAAAAACGCAAAACAATCGGAACAGCCATTGTCTACAATTGCTTCAGTCTCTAATGCCCGAGTTGGGTTAAAGATAGTGAAACTTAAGTGCAAGAAACCCATCATTTCAATTATTTTCTTTACCTTTGCAAAGAAAGAACGTTTTTGTCAAGCCAAATGAGCAGTGGAAAACGAGGCACGAAGTTTTTACATTGCCATGGCGAAAAAACGACTAAATGAAATTGAACGTTTTTGTCAAGCCAGATGAACAACCAAAAACGAGGCACGAAGTTTTTACATTGCATGGCGAAAAAACGACTAAACGAAGTTGAACAAAAACAATGAACATACAAGAATTTGAAATAATGGCGCCAGTAGGGTCGCAAGAAAGCCTTGCTGCAGCTATTCAAGCTGGCGCAGGCTCAATATATTTCGGAATAGGAAAGCTCAATATGCGGTCGCACTCTGCAAACCACTTCACCATAGAAGACCTCAAAGAAATCGCAGAAAAGTGCAATCAACAAAACATTAAGACCTATCTCACGGTCAATACCGTTATCTATGGAGAAGACCTAAATGATATGCGGCAAATCATTGATGCTGCAAAGGAAGCCAAAATAACTGCCGTCATTGCCAGCGATGTTGCTGTGATGGTATATTGCAGACAAGTTGGCGTGGAAGTTCACCTATCCACACAACTCAATATTTCAAATATTGAAGCACTGAAATTCTACGCCCAGTTTGCCGATGTAGCCGTATTGGCACGCGAACTCAATATGGAGCAAGTGGCAGAAATCCACAAACAAATCGAAGAACAAGACATCAGAGGTCCTCACGGAGCATTGGTGAGAATAGAAATGTTCTGCCATGGTGCTTTCTGTATGGCAATTTCAGGTAAATGCTATATGAGTTTGCATGACTCAAACCGCTCTGCTAATCGTGGACAATGCACACAAATATGCCGTCGTTCCTACACCGTTACCGACAACGAAACGGGTAATCAGCTGGAGATAGACAACAAATATATCATGAGTCCAAAAGACTTGAAAAGCATCCGTTTTATAGATAAGATGATGAAAGCAGGTGTTCGCGTCTTCAAAATAGAAGGACGAGCACGCGGTCCAGAGTATGTTCACACGGTCATTAGCTGTTACAAAGAAGCCATTCAGAGCGTTTTAGACGGCACATATACCGAAGAAAAGAAAGACCAGTGGGACAAACGCCTCGCAACGGTCTTCAACCGAGGATTTTGGGATGGCTATTACCAAGGGCAAAAGATGGGCGAATGGACGAAAAACTACGGCAACAAAGCCACAGAAAAGAAAGTACTTGTGGGAAAAGTTTTGAAATATTTCTCTAAACTTGGAGTAGCAGAGATAGCTGTTGAAGCCTCAGAAATAGAACAAAACGAAAATATACTCATCACAGGTACAACCACGGGCGTGATGAAGTTCAGTGCAAACGAAATTCGCTATGAATTAAAACCCGTGCAGAAAGCAGAAAAAGGATGGCGCATTTCAATATGCGTACCCGATAAAGTACGTCCAAACGACAAAGTTTATAAACTCATCAAAACAAACATTGAGGAATAGAAACAGTACGTTTTTCAAACAATTAGAAAGCAAATAAGGCAGGTTCTATAAATGCCCTTTGTTGGGTTTTTGCCTTTTAGACATTTAGATTTTTCTTTTGATTTAAAGGGCTATGCGACTGAAAGAGAAAGAAAAAAGATAATGTATAAAAACAAAAAGACACAAAGAACATGTAGTTAGACAAAGAAACATGAACTGCGGGGCTAATTCTCCTTTGGACACTCGCCCAAGCGAGAATTTTTAGAACATGCCATAACTTAAAGAAACAAAAACAATGACCATTAACGAAATCCAAGACGAAGTCATCCAAGAGTTTGCCGAGTTCACAGATTGGATGGATAAATACCAAATGCTCATAGATTTGGGCAATGATCTCCGTCCTTTAGATGCCAAACACAAGACCGAACAAAATCTCATTGATGGTTGTCAAAGTCGTGTTTGGTTGCAATGCGACATCGAGGAAGGCAACCTTATTTTCACAGCCGATTCCGATGCGCTCATCACCAAAGGCATTATCGCCCTACTCATTCGTGTCATCAGTGGCCATACGCCACAGGAAATCATTGATGCCGATCTCTACTTCATTGAACAAATAGGTCTCAGACAGCATTTAAGCCCCACTCGCAGCAACGGATTGCTCTCGATGGTAAAACGCATCAAGGCCTATGCAATCGCCTTTAAACTGGCTTAAAATAGTTTCTATGCGAAAACTGAGAACCATAGAGATGAAACGACTCTCCTTAGAAGAGTTCAAAGAAGCAAAGAAATTGCCACTCATCGTTGTTTTAGACAATGTGCGGTCGTTACACAATGTGGGCAGCGTGTTCAGAACTTGCGATGCTTTCAAGGTTGAGGCGGTTTTTCTCTGTGGTATAACCGCCACGCCACCGAATGCAGAAATCCACAAAACGGCACTCGGTGGAGAAGACGCTGTGGAATGGCAATACTTCGCTGAAACCGAAGATGCCATCAAAGAACTCCACAAACGTGGTTTCTTTGTGTATAGCATAGAACAAGTAGCGGGGTCAACGATGCTACAAAACCTTCATACTTCGCTTAAAAATGATGCGAAAAAGTATGCTCACCCTAGCACATCTCCAGCCTATGCAGTGGTCTTTGGCAATGAAGTCAAGGGGGTAAAACAATCTGTCATCGACTTAAGTGATGATTGTTTAGAAATTCCTCAATTTGGCACTAAGCATTCTCTGAATGTCAGCGTCACTGCAGGAATAGTGATTTGGGAGTTCGCCCGCCATCTTTTATTGGGCTAACCCCTACCCCACCTTTGTCTGCTTTCTTTCCTAAAAAGCTTTAGAATTAAAAAATCTGACCTGTTAATAGCTGAAAATTACGTTCTTTCGTAGCGTCCATTATCAAAAAGATATCTATCAAATGCCAAATATAAAATCCACCACAAGTGAGCAATTTCGCCACACCTAAGCCCGTATGCCCCAAATAAAAACGATCAATTCCCAAATAACCAAGGAAAATAGAGAGCAAAAGTGCTATTGTTGGGTCTTTCAGCTGAGACATTCTTACAACGGCCAAACTATAATCTGTACCCAAAAGATAATCTCTCACGGCAAATATCGAACCACTGGGCAAACGATTACCATACGCCAACAACAATTGATCTACTTCTTTTTCTGTCATAATCTATTATATTTTTAAAATATTTCTAAGTATAAACCACACCAAAAATGCAGCAATATAAATGCCCACTGCAATCCGATGATGGGTGATGCGCTCTATTTTTGTCTTCCAAACAGACCTCGGCAATAGCCACCCAACCAATAAAAGCACAGCATACGGAATACTATAAACCATGAAATAATTATACTTTATTGCCCGCAGAGGCTCTCCATGGAGCAAAGTGTGGATAAATCGCTGTATGCCACAAGCAGGACAATTCAACCCTGTCAGCATTTTAAAGCTGCATTTGGGCATAAACCAATAAACTGTTGGGTTGAAAACATACAACCCAACAACTATAATCGTCGTCAAAGAAAAAACAACCAAAAGTCGTTTCTTCATTGTCTATGGTTTAAAGATTGTTCAAGCCGCTTGCAACACCAAGAAGCACAACAAACAGGAGATAAAGAACCATAACCGTAATACCGCTTCCGATGCTTATAAATCCCCATTTCTTTGCCGACTTTGATGCTGCTTCAGCTGCCTCATATTGCTGCGCAGCATAGAGCGAATTTACTTTGCTTGCATACACAATAGACACAATGCCGAAAGGAAGACAACACAAAACGGTTGACAAAATTGCCAAGGCAAGATACGAATCGGGCGGAGGAGGAATAGGTGTTTTACTTGAAAAATCTCTTTCAAAAGTTTGATTTTGTTCCATTTTTTAGTTTTTTATAACGTTAAACATATTTAGCCAAATTATTTTTGTCGTATGCCTCTTATCGTAGCCCACAATCCTAAGGCTATCAAAGGAATACTCAAGATTTGCCCCATATCCATAGGCAATCCTGCTTCAAACGCTACTTGGATTTCTTTCGTGTATTCGATGAAGAAACGGAAAGTGAAAATGAGCGTCAAGCATAGTCCGAAATAAAGTCCACTACCCACTTTCTGCGGATACCTACGATAAACAAAGAAGATGATCCAAAAGAAAACGAAATAGGCTATGGCTTCATAAAGCTGCCCGGGATGACGTGGCAACGTGTCTACATCATAAAAGATGAAAGCCCACGGAACGTCAGTCGGCTTGCCAATGATTTCCGAATTCATCAGATTTCCTATCCGAATGAATACCGATGTAACAGCCGAACAAATGCCCATAAAGTCTAACACCACCCAAGCGGGCATCCCTGACCGACGGATGTAAAACCAAAGCCCTATCAAAAGACCAACAACGCCACCATGCGATGCTAAACCTAGATAGCCAACAAATTTCCAATCGCCATCTGCCAAGAAACGTATGGGCAAGAAAATTTCTACAAACTTCTCGAAAGAAGCAAAGTAAACATCGGGTTGATAGAAGAAACAATGCCCCAATCTTGCGCCAAACAATGCCCCTAAAAACACGTAAATGAAAAGCGGGTCGAACTGTGCATCGCTGTATTTATGACGCTTATAAAGCCATCGCATCAATAAATAGCCCAAACCAAGCCCCACTAACCAGCACGCACCATACCAACGTATACCGCCAGCACCTAATCGCACGATATATTCATCTGGATGCCAAGCAATGTATAACAAATTTTCCATCTAAAAATCTTTTTTTTATGCCTTATCTATCTACACATTGAAACGGAAGTGCATAATGTCGCCGTCTTGAACGACATATTCTTTGCCCTCAATACCGAGTTTTCCAGCTTCCCTGACAGCCGCTTCCGAACCATAATAAAGATAGTCTTCGTATTTGATTACTTCCGCACGGATAAATCCTTTTTCAAAATCTGTATGGATAACACCCGCACATTGTGGTGCTTTCCAACCTTTTTGGAAAGTCCATGCCTTTACCTCCATCTCGCCAGCAGTGATGAATGTTTGGAGATTCAGCAAATGATAGGCTTTGTTGATGAGCCTGTTCACACCGCTTTCTTCCAACCCCAATTCGTCCAAAAACAGCTTCTTGTCTTCATAACTCTCTAAAGAAGCAATGTCTTCTTCGGTTTTTGCTGCTATCACCATGGCTTCAGCCCCTTCTTCTTCCGCAATTTTTTCGATCAATCGGCTGTGTTCATTGCCTTCCTTTGCACTCGTTTCGTCTACGTTGCAAACATAAAGCACAGGCTTTGTTGTCAATAGGAAAAGGTCATGAGCAGCTTGCTGTTCTTCTTTGCTTTCAAAACTAACACTGCGAGCATTCTTTCCTTGTTCCAACACTTCTTTATACGCCATCAACACCGACACCAAAACTTTTGCATCTTTGTTGCCCGCAGCTGCCATTTTTTGGTTCTTTGAGAGTTGGTTTTCAATGGTTTCCAAATCTTTCAATTGTAATTCCGTGTCGATGATTTCCTTGTCTTGCAACGGATTTACAGCCTCACCACCTTCGCGCACAATGTTGTCGTCTTCAAAACAACGAATGACGTGAATGATTGCATCACACTCGCGAATGTTTCCCAAGAATTTGTTACCAAGTCCTTCGCCCTTGCTTGCACCTTTCACCAAACCCGCAATGTCCACAATCTCGCAAGTGGCAGGAACAATGCGTCCTGGTTTCACAATCTCAGCCAACTTCGTCAATCGGGTGTCTGGAACGGTTATCACCCCCAAATTGGGTTCTATTGTACAGAAAGGAAAGTTTGCTGCCTGTGCCTTGGCACTACTCAAACAATTAAAAAGAGTAGATTTACCTACATTGGGCAAGCCCACTATACCACATTTTAATGCCATATCTTCAATAAATGTTTATATCTTACCTTGCAAAAGTACACAATATTTTTCGTAATTTTGTCACCAAAGCCAAATTATCGTAAAAGAAATGAAACATTACCAAGAAATCAATCTCCTGCGCTCGACACTCATAGTGCTTGTCATCCTCATTCATATCGTGCATTTCGGTGCGCTCTATCCCGAACTCAAGGAGGCTATTTTGGCGTTCATGATGCCTTCATTCTTGGTCATCACAGGCTATTTGGTCAATATCGATAAATCACTAAAAGCCTTTGCAGGCTATCTTTTTCAGATACTTCTCCCCTATCTGATTTTGACCACAGCCTATTCCCTTCTCTCGCTCTATCTACCTGTGAGAGAAGGATTAAGCGAATGCTCCCTAACGGCACTCCTCGAAAAAGTTTTCGTTTCATCGATTGGACCTTATTGGTTTTTCTATGTAATGTTTCTCTGTGCCATAGCCTATTATACAGCTTTTCGGCTTCCCTTCCCAAAAATCTCTTCACCTACACGAATGATGATTTTTGGCAGTTTACTTGTTTTGATGTCGTTTTTCATTCCTTTGATGGGCATCAAAACAACGGTCTATTATTTCTTCGGAACGCTCCTACGCCAATCGGGTAAAGCGTTTTCAAAGTTTTTCTTCCCCACCCCGTTTGCCGCTCTTCCATTCTTTGGACTGATTACCTTCGTGGGTGCAAGAGATTGGGGAAGTATCGAAGTTTTTGGCGCAGTCATTGCGTTCATTTCGTTTTCAAATTGGATTTGTCGGTTCATTCCAGCTCGCCTCTCTCCACTCGTTGCTTTCTTGGGCATGAACACCCTACCCATTTATCTCTTCCATTCGGTATTCACGATGGCAGGAAAGTTCTATCTGTCCTATTTTGAATGGGACACAAGTGGCATTTTCTTCACATTCACCACTCTCCTATTGAGCATTTTCGGCTCACTTGCCATCGCTTTTTTGCTCGACCGTACCCATCTTTCCATCATCTTCGGTAGAAAACGCTTTTTGAGATAAACACACAACAATTCACAACGACAATTAATTTTCTATTTTCTTTCTCCCATTTAACCCGAATCAATAGTTAGACCGTTAAGGCTTTCTTTTTACTTTATTTATTCACTTCCTTTTAGTCTCTAACGATCGAATTGGGTTTTAAAAAGCAAAATGTGGGACAAAGAAATAAAATACTATCAACACAATTAGTTGATAAACTTAAAATGAATAGTCAAAAAAGGCTGTTTATAGGTCCTTTTTTGACTATTCATTTCCGATTTTCCCTTTTGCAAGCAACTAATTCACCACAGCCACTTTGCAGACAACCCCATTTTTACCTTCCTGTGTGGCAGCCTGAACAATGTAAACGCCCGAAGCAACACGCTTTCCGCTTAAATCTTTCCCATTCCAAACGTAACTTCCGCCTATGCTTGTGCCTTGGGCAACAAGTACGCCATTTGTAGTAACAATCTTAACGTCGGCATTATGCGCCAATCCTACGATGGTGATTTCGCCATGGTAGCCTGGTTTGACGGGGTTGGGATAGGCATAAACCCCATCACTTGTCATATCCTCAACCGACGCCGTAACACCACTCATGAACGAGCAAAGCCCTTTGTCGGTGCCAAAAAACACCTCGCCCGTCTTATCATTAATCGCAATGCTTTCAATGAAATCGGAAAGCAATGCACTGTTTGATGCTGTGAAGTGATGAATTTGTTCCATGTTGTCTTCACTGATGAGATAGACGCCTGCACCGGGTGTTCCAAACCATTTCCGTCCGCCACCATCTATTGCCATGCACGAAATGCTAACACCAGAGAGCAAATAGTCGGCAAGGTTGGTTCCATCGTTTCGTGGCACTTTCACTTGCTCAAAGCTCACTTCCGTTGAACTTCCAATGTCGGCAGCATGGAGCAACAACGGGCCCAGACTTGTACCCACCCAAAGGTTGCCATATTTGTCTTCTGTTACGCAGCTCACCTCAGTTGTTGGGATGATGGTTCCGTCTTGGTTTACAAATCGTTTATAGACATTAAACCCACCTTTTTCGGGTTGATAACAAAAGAGTGCGGGGAGTTTGTAATTGGCATTTGTGAACCACAACAATCCACGACTGTCTACCATCGCAGCCTTCATTACGGGCAGCCCTATTCCGTCGAGATTCAATTCTGATTGATGGTGAGAAGTCATTTCACCAGAGGGCGAAAGCTTGAGAATAGAGGTGGTATAGGTTTGGCTATTGAGTATCCAAAGGTTACGATTTTTGTCGAATGCAATACCATTGATAAGCACATATTCTGATCCGCCTTCTATTTCTCCTCCAGAAGTTTTGATTACAGCCGATTTCAGCAAACTGTTGTTGAGGTTATAGGCTTTCTTAAACACACCCGCTTGAAACTCATACAATCCCGTGCGACCTCCCACGAAGACGTGTTCAGGGTCGCTTGGGTCTACTGCCAAACAGTTTTGGTCTTCATAAGCATATCCCGTTTGTTTGGCAATGTCGTCTTGGTAAATCATCCATTCATTGTTTTTGAGTATCTGAACCGTTCCAGGATTTTGATAAACAATGGTTTTCTCCGACTCGAATGCACCACCTGCACTGTACAACCGATCATTGAGAAAGGTCATGTAATAGAACTTATTGTATTTTGGTCCACCGGGATTGAGCTTCTGAACTTTTGCAAGCAATTCCTTGTCAATATGTTTCGACCGATCTTTGAAATCGCTAATGCGCAGCCAATTGCTCTTGTCAAGCAAGTTCTGAGATAATTCACCTCTATAAATGCCCGATGCTTTGCTTGCAGCATAGATGTAATTGCCTTGAATGTAGGAATACTTCACATTGATACCGAGGTTATAGGTGTTGTTAATTTCACCTCTCAGCACATCGAGTTTCAGTATGCCAAAGCCCGTGGAAAGATAACAATAACGCCCATCCATATTGAGATCATTCACGGTTTTGTCTTCAATCATCGATCGTAAATTGAAATCTGGGATGTTCGTGATATTGCCTTTATCGTCTATCAAATCAATGTTTTGATTGGCATAGACAATGACAAGTTTTCGTGCTGAAGTGTTCCAACCGATAAACTTTATCTCGCTATCGCTCAATCCGTTTACCTTGTCATAGACTTGCAGACTATTGTCGCTTTCATTGAAAGTATAGAGATTGTTGGATGCCAAAACATAGAGCGTTTTTCCATTTTTTTCAATCCACGTAACTTTGTTATAAGCCATGTAGTTTTTCCATGTTCCCACTTGTCCACCAGCGTAAACACGATGGCTCAATGCGGCTAAGGCGATGGCAAGAATGAATATAGAAATATTTCTGATCATACGCTTTAACGATGTTCTATTTGTAAAAAATACATTAGTTTATAGACATTAAACAGAAAAATACTTGATTTATTGTGTTTTAGATGTTTTTTAAATAAATTCTTCGTAAGGCGAAAAAAGCATACAAACAAGCCACGACAGTGGAGCTTTTCTATTTTTTCTGCCGTGCGGAGCAATGTTGAATAGCCCTTGAGTTGCCTTCTGAATGCCGCCAATGTTTCCAACGATTCTTCCGTTTTTTGCAGAAAGAGATCATTGTTTTCAAATTCTTCCAACGTGATGGGGTTATGAATGTGGGTGAGTGGAATGTTATTTTCCTCGAAGGCTTTACCCAACAGCACGTCTTCATAGCCATAACGTTTGAAATTCTCATCAAACTTGCACAGTTCCATTGCCTTTCTCCTTGCCATAAAATTGGTTGTTCGGAAATGCTGACAGGCTTCTTTTTGTCTAGTTTGAACGTTGCTGTTTCGCTCGTAGGCTTTTTCGTAACGATAGCGGAGATTGTTTTTCCATGTTTCTTCATCTCCTCCGATGTTAATTCCGCCTATGACTACTTCACCTCTGGCTTTCAGATAGTTGATAATGAAATGAGGATTGTGCAACGAGAGGTCGCCATCGATGAATATCAACCATTCTTTTGTGGACTGATGGATGAGAAAATTCCGAATGGCTGAACGTCCAACATTCTCTTTCCGCTTGATATAACGAACGCCCGAAAGCTTTTCTATGGCTTCGTTTTTCCTTACAAAACTTTTATCCGTAGAACCATCATCGGCAACGATAATTTCAAAGTCGGTTTCGTTTTCTATACATTGGCGCTGCAACGCACTTACCAATGCGACGCAATCACAATGATAGGTGGGCAAGAGAATGGAAATCGACTTCTTTTTCATTTTATTTCTTTACTTCCCAACGGCTTGCAGCCGTTGAGTCTCTAATGACCGAATTGGGTTAAAAAGTTTGCAAGGGCTGCCACTGCATTTGCTCTGTGAGAGATTTTGTTCTTCACCGCTTCGCCAAGTTCAGCAAAACTCTTGTCGAAACCTTTAGGAATGAAGATTGGGTCATAACCAAAACCTCTTTCGCCAGACTTTTCTTGCGCAATCGTTCCTTCCACTTTGCCTTCAAAACGATGTTCAGTTCCGTTAAGAATGAGCGATATGACGGTGCGAAACCGAGCTTTTCGATTGACAACGCCATTGAGTTTACCCAGCAACTTTTCCATATTGGCTTCGGAATTGTGGTCGGTTCCTTCTGCATAACGTGCCGATTTCACACCCGGTTCTCCTCCAAGCGCATCTACTTCCAATCCCGTGTCGTCGGCAAAACAATTCACACCATAGCGTTCGTAGACGTATCGCGCTTTGATGCTTGCATTGCCTTCGAGCGTTTCGGCTGTTTCTGGAATGTCATCGTAGCATCCCAATTCTGCCAAAGAAATGATTTCAAAATCATTACTTAGTATGTCTTTTATCTCTGCGAGCTTGTGTGCATTGTTGGTTGCAAATACTATTCTCATTGATTTTCTCCGTTTTTCCTGTTGCTATACCTTTTAATAATGGTCATATTCTTTTTGCAAAAATACAAAGAAACGATGGAGGATGAATAAAAAAAGAGTTAAATATTGCCCCACACTCAACCGATTTTACAATTCATGACCACCACAAACGCTATAAAACAGCTGGTTAATCTTTTTTCTCGATTTCATCTATTTTATGAATGAGCATATCCAAAGTGGTAATCATTCCCGCCAACTCATTGAGATCAAGTTGAGCAGCTTCCAAAGCATTCGCCATTGCACTGGGAATTTTGGCAGCCTTCTTTCTCAGTTCTTTTCCTTTTTCGGTGAGACAAACAATCTGTTGGCGTTTGTCTGTTTCACTGTCTCTTCGACTCAATAATCCGTTTTTTTCCATGCGTTTAATGAGTGGCGAAACGGTGTTAATCCCCAGAAGGAGCTTTTTACCAATATCGTTGATGGGTTGTTCGTCGGTTTCCCACAAAACAAGCAACACAAGATACTGGGTATACGTGATACCCAGTGGCTTGAAGTGTGGTTCGTAAGCCTGTGTAATGAGTCTGCTCGCTGTGTAAAGGCGAAAACACAACTGATTTTTAAGTTTTAACTGTTCGTATGCCATGCTTCTTATTATTCTCATAAGTCAAAAGGTGTGTCACCTTAGTCCACTCTTCGAGCGTCCTCGGTGTCACACCTAATCCTATTTATCTTTCAAAAAGGCTTATTTCTTCAATTCAGCTACGATGGCTTCTTCCACCTTTTGCATATCGTCCATTGGCTCAAAGCGTGTCACAACTTCACCATTTCTGTTGATCAAGAACTTTGTGAAGTTCCATTGTATGTCGTCCTTCTTGCGTGGTTCAGCATTGTGCTCGTTGTAGAGCTTTTCCATTATGGCAGCCAATTCTGCATCGTAAGCACCTGTGAAAGGTTTTTCTGCCTTCAACCAAGCATAGAGTGGCAATTCATTTTTGCCATTGACATCGCTCTTTTTGAACTGAGGAAAATCAACACCAAACTTCGCTTCGCAGAATTGTGTAATTTCTTCGTCTGACCCTGGTGCTTGATGACCAAACTGATCACAAGGAACATCGAGGATTTCCAAACCTTCGCCCTTCAGTTTTTTATAGATAGCTTCCAAGGCTTCGTATTGTGGTGTGAAACCACAACCTGTTGCCGTATTGACGATGAGCAATACTTTTCCTTTATACTGAGAGAGGCTTACTTCTTCGCCTTTTTTGCTGTTTAATTTGAAATCAAATATTGTTGCCATATTCTTTTAATTTAAATGTTTTTATTTTCGTTTTTGCCACTGATGGCATTGTTTTTTCTTTTGACGGTGCAAAGGTAAGAAGAAAATTTTATATCGCAAGCGATTTAATTTGAATTTAACTTTAATTGACAAATATCGCAAGCGATATTTATTCGTACTTCGAAAGTTAGCCAAGCAAACCATCGGAAAATAGCCTTTCTCGTTTAATTTCTTTGCAGAAATTTAGGAGAATTCTTCTCATCTTAATATAATACGCTTGTGAGCATAGTACACTTGCTTCGCAACTGAGGCTTAGTTGCAAGGGAAGTGAGGCTCACTTGTATTCTAACTAAGGCTCAGTTATAAAATGATTAGAATAAATTTGTAAATCATTGAAAATCAATTAAGTTAAAAAATGAGCCTTATTTTTTATAAGTTAAAGAACGCAAATAAAATTAAATTATTTCATTTTTCTATCGCTCGTTCATCTGTTTTCGTTATTTTTGTATTTAGATTTATCTGTGCAAAGCTGCAGTGATTATGACACTGTGGCAAACGTTTGGTTGGTTGTTGTCTCAATGGGAAAACATCAAGGCAGACTTATTGTAAGAAATTTTTGAAACTGACTTTAAATCATTAAAAAACAATATGAAGAAAAAAATCTACTTTCAACCTGCGCAGACCTTGCGCAAAATGTTATCATTCATGGTTTTCACTGCATTGGCTTCATCGGTCTTTGCCCAAACGGCAACCATAAAGCTCACAATGCTTGAAACAACAAAGGAAAAGGACGCAGTGATCAACATCAAAGCCAACGGAAATGTGACGGTTTCGGGGGCTGAAGGACATCACAGAGATGGGGTAGACATTACCTATCATTGCACGGGTGGCGAAATAGTGTTCAGCGGTGATATCACAGCTTTTACGGCAGACAAAACCTATTTTAAAACCATCGAACTGAAGAATTGCTCTAATCTGACGAAACTGTCGGTCGGTACGAATTATTTTGAGACGCTCGACCTTTCGGAATGTCCGATGCTCGATTCGCTTTTCTGCAACGACAATAAATTGACAACGCTTGACCTCGCAAAATGTCCTCGTTTGGAGTTGGTGAATTGTGGAACAAATGATTTGACAGCACTCAATGTTTCGATGCTCCCCCAGTTGAAAAAGCTCTTTTGCTATAAAAACAAAATTGCCGATTTTCAGCTTGGTGAAACACCATTACTGACAACCATCAGCTGTTTCAACAACAAGATTGCGAAGTTGAACTTGGGCAAACGTCCTGCATTGACAATTCTTGTTACCGACCATAATCTTTTGGACACGTTGGATGTGCGAGGATGTGAAAATCTGACAATACTCAAGAACAATTCTTCAAAAACCAAAGCATTGCTCTTGGGAAATCATCCAAATCTAACAACGCTTGAATTATGGACAAACCGTGTGGAAACATTGAACCTTGAAGGCGTTCCAATGTTGCAGAGACTTTATTGCGGACAAAACAAAATAACTTCGCTTAACCTTGCAAAAGTGCCTCGATTGGAAGAACTTTCTTGTTTCTTTAATCAACTGACGGAGCTTGATCTTTCAACAATTCCTTATCTGAAGATGTTCTGGTGCTACAACAACAAGATTCAGACACTCAACTTTGACGACAATCCAAGCATCAACACACTTTCGTTTGCTGAAAACTTGATCAGCGAAATTGACATTACAGGATTGGCTGAACTCACTACACTTTTCTGTTCGGGCAACAAACTGATGACAATTGATTTTTCTGGAAACCCACTTTTGAAAGAACTTGAATGCGAACGAAACGAAATCAAGGGTGCGGGGATGACCAATATGCTCGCTTCTATGCCAAAATTGGAAAGTCCAACAAAGTTTGTGGCACTCGACACATCGGACGAAAAGAATGTGATGACCACACGTCAAGTGGCGTTGGCAAAAGAAAAGAACTGGACGCCAACCATTGTTAAGTACGGCATACCAAAGCCTTATGCAGGCAGTGAAGTGAAAGAAAACACGGTGATGCTTGTTTTTGAAAGCGATAATAAGGGTTCTGTGGCTTGTGCAGACAAAACAATTGATTTTATGGAGATACCAACAGATGCAGAAATCGAACTGAAGGCAACACCCCAACCATTTTTTGAACTTTCAAGTCTTTCTGCCAACAATGTCGATATTCTTTCAACATTGCGCTTTAAAGTTGCCGATGTGAAATTAGCCGACTCTGATCGCATTCTCATCAAAGCTGTTTTCAGTGCGAAAACATCAGCTATTGATGCGGCTGTAACTAACATTGGGGAAGCATTCAAGATGGTTCGTCATGGTGATTTTGTGGTAGCCGAGACGCTTGCAAATCAAAATGTGCGCCTTTTTGATGGTATGGGACGATGCTTGCAAAGCCAGAAAAGTGATGAAAATGGCAATTGCAAGTTTGATGTTAAGTCGTTGCCATCAGGTGTTTATATCTTGAAGGGAGAAAAAGTGGGCAGCTGTAAGTTGGCTTTTTAACCCAATTCGGCATTAGAGACCAAAGGGATTGCGTCTGATTATCTGTGCAGATTGTTCAGCGTTTTTTCGCAGATGTAGCGGGCTACTTCAAGAGAAAACGATGAAGAAGCAGCCGATAAAGCAGATGCAAGCCGTGGGGAAGTTAAAAATAAAATAAAAAGAAAACTATAGGCGGTCTAATAACCGATTTGGGTTTAACCCATATAAAATATAGGGATGCTTCAATTGAAACGTCCCTATATTTCGTTTTTAACACAATTCGGTCATTAGAAGATCATCGGATTTGTCTGATTGTTTATAATGACCGATCTAGGTTTATTGTAAAGAAGCAACGTAAGTAGCCAATTCGGAGCCATCATCGAGCGAAGGCGAATAGTTTTCGAGTACTTTAAACATTGCTTTACCATAGCGTTCAACCATGCCTTTTAATGTGTTCAGCACACAGATGTTGCCCGCCAAGCCGCAAATGTGTATTTCTGTAATCCCTTCGTGCGCAATGAGTGCGTCTAAGGCTTTAGAAGAAGTTTCATTTTGCATCACAGAATACTCTTCTCGCGCTGCGAGGTTGCCTTTACGAAATACCGAGAAAGGCACACCTGCCGTATTGCAAGCCACCAAAAGCGGTTCATATATGGCTGCACCAACCGAGTTTTGAACGCAATGAATCGGCCATTGACCGCCTTGTGGCACAAAAGACGAATGATGATAAGGATGCCAATCCGTGGTAACAGCAATAGCTGCATAGGTTTTTCCGTTGTTTCTTACGTAGTCTGCCAAGTCCTTCATCGCCTTTTCGGCATTGGGAACGGGCAAAGAACCGCCGATGAAATCATTCTGCGGGTCGATGATCAAAAGTAATGTTTTCTTCTCCATTTGGGTCGATTAATTGGTTATGATTGCAAAGATAAAGAAAAATAGGCGAACAGACGGAAAGAAGATATATTTTTTTGCAGTCATTGTTTTAGCCCACTTTTTATTCAGATGAGTATAAAATAAATTATATTTATTCTATATTTAATTTGTTTTGAAAATATAATCAACATCTATTTGTTTAATTACATCTTTATATATGGAGTTTTCTTGATTAATAGGTGTAATATTTTGGCGTTTTAAACGTTATTCTTTTGTTAAACGAATAAAATCTATTTAGACATGATAATTACTACAACTCCACTCATTGATGGACACCAAATATTAGAATATAAGGGCATTGTAACGGGCGAAGCCATCATTGGTGCGAACTTTTTCAAGGATCTTATGGCGCAATGGAGAGATTTCTTCGGTGGTCGTTCAAAAGCCTATGAAAAGGTGCTGAGCGAAGCCAAGGACACGGCTATTGCTGAGATGATGCAGCGTGCAGAAGCATTAGGTGCGAATGCTATTGTAGGTGTTTTCATCACTTACAACTCTTTGGGCGAAGGTAATGGTATGCTAATGGCAACATGTTCAGGAACGGCAGTACGCATCTAAAATACTTTTCATTTTTTTGTCGCACTTTTATTTCTTTTCTCTATAATACCCTAAAAATCAAAGTAATGCAACAAAGAGAAAGGAATTAAATATTTTCGTTCAACCAGATGAACAAACGACTCAATGCAATTGAACTATTAGATAATAAATAAAGAAATCCTCGATGAGCTCAGTGTCTCATCGAGGATTTTACAATTCTCTCAATAGGTTAATGAAAAGAACTATTGCTGTTTATCGGTTGATGAATTTTCTTCCGTTTTCAATCACAACGCCTTTATATTGAGATGAAACTTTTTGTCCTGCGAGGTTGTAGCGTTGATGAGTTGCAGTGCGAGTAGTAATTTTGTGTTCATCAATTCCGTTGGTAATGCTCTTTTCTTGGAAGGTGAACTTCGTTACAGGTTGGTCTACATCTACTCCGTGTTCATTCCTACTACTATATGCCTTTGGCCAGTCGTTAGATTGTCTGAAAGCATTGAAAGTAGTAATGTCGCTTGCGAAAGTCATCGTGCGATATTGATAGTGCCTTCCTGTGTCTTTAATCTTAAAGAAGCGAACATCCGAATAATTAGGATAGTTGGTGTTTTCATTGCTTGCCTCGAACACAACTGTAACGAGTAGATTCTTATCTCCGCTGTAATAGAATGGCTTGTCAAGCTCCATTGGAAACTCTATTTGCTGATAGGCAGTGCCGTAACCATCGTATTGATAAGCAAACGTAGCCTGCGGGTTGTCAATGTTAAAATCAAAATACTCATAGCGTTCTGTATCGGGATTTTTGCGGAACTTGTCTTCGGTGATTTCTTGAATGAAAACGTTCACCGTGTATTTTAGTTCAACATAGCCACTTTCGTTAAAAAACAAGTGATTGATGGCTGTAATTTCCTTGCCAGCAAGTGCAGCAAGTTCTTCTTTGGTGTAGATCGTTTGCGAACCTGTGTACTTAAAAGCAAACGATGTTGGTGCAAAGTTGGGAATACCATCAAAGTAGGTGTGGTCGTTTGCACCATTGTCGCCATCTTTGAGGAGCTGGTCATACGCACCGATGGAAAGTGTTTCGGTCTTTTGGGTTGTTTCTTGTGCATTCATTGCCATTACGGCGAATGCCATTGCGAGTGTTGTAAAGATTTTTTTCATATTATTACTGATTGATTAAATGATTGTGTTTCATATTCTGGTGATTTAGGCATATAGCAAAATAAATGTAACAAGGGGTTTTGCACGGATAACTTTGTTCCATGCTCTTCATCACAATGCTATACCAATGGTTGCTGAAAGCGAATTTTGGTGTGCAGTGGTGAGATAGCGATCGTGTTGCCACGACAAAGCCGCTGTGATGGCTTTGTTTTGCCAAATGGTGAAATCATAGCCAATGGTGAGTTTGGTTTGTGTTTCCGTATTGCCTAAATAGGCATCTATGTGTTGGAAAGTTTCGGTTAAATTTTTCTTTTCAGAGGTTCTTTTTTGGTCGGCGACTTTGTTGAGTTGCAGCTGATGTGAGAGGGCGGAACGATGCAGGTAAGATAGCTCGGCATAAAGACGTCCAGATGGTTGTTGCATCGTGGTGCACAAGCGTGTGCCGAATGCAAGATGGCTGACCGACAATTGGTTATCGGAATCATAATGACGGCTTTCAAAAGTAGTCCATTTCGTTTGTGGCTCTACATAGATTTGCCACGTCTGGTTCACTTTTGTTTCATAAAAACCACTCAAAGCCACTTCATGCGATGTGTGTTTGTATTGCTTTCGTGTGCCAATCTGTGGATAAACATTCGACGAGGCATCACCAAAAAGATTATCATTGCCATCACGCCCGCTGTGTTTGCTGACAAGACGAAAGCCATAAGTCGCAGTTTTCCATGTCAGTTCCGAACGGAAAGTAGACAATTGCAGACGGTTTAGAGGCAGATAATTCAAGTCGGAGAGTATTTTGTCTATCGTGTTTGATTCATAGCCCACACTTGCCGAAAATCCTTTTTCCGTGAGCGAAAGCCATTCCAAGGATAGATTGATGCTATGTCCTTTATAAAAAGCATTGTTGCTTGCACCCGAAAAGCGTGTGAAATCGTTGCCAATCCCCGTGAGATGGTATTCTCGTTCTGCTCCCAATTCGTTCAGAAAGGCGAGTTCGTTGGTTTGTTTGTATTTCCCAAGTGCAACCGATGCTGCCACAATGTGATGTGTCAAAAGCTGACGTCCGTAGCCCAATTTGCCGTAAAGATATGCCGTGGTGTTATTTGGACGTGGGTCGCACATTCTGTATTCCGACAAAGCACGATAGCCCAATTCTGCACCTATGAGATGTTGCTTGAGCTGTAACGTGTAACCGCCATTGAGTGTATATTGTTCGTGTTGCATATCGCCCCCTATTGGGTCGGCAAGGACGTAGGGAAAAAGCAAAAGAAAGTCGGATGTTTCGTTCCATACCACATCACGTCGTTTCCCGTTTTCATAGGAAGCATTGCCCCAAACTGCATCTTTTCCGCTCAATGATTGGAAAGTTTTTGCTGAAAAAGTCAATGCCGTCTCTCCGTTTCCGAGTTGTGGGATTTTGGCTTGTGTAGCAGGTGTGGTGCGATAGGAAAACAAAAGTTGCGAAAGTGAGGGTTGTTGGCTTTTAGACATCAAAGCGGGGTTTTGCCAAAGGGCTGCTCTGAAATCAAGATGGAGCGAGTCTTGTCGGGCAATGGCTTTTTGTGCGTCCTCGGCAAAGACTGAAATCGCCACAGAGAGCAATAGGGCAAGTAAGCCGCTGTGCAGGGTAGGGTGGGGGGTGATGTTACAGAACGTAGTGATGGTCATTTTTCTATTTTGTTTTCCTTTCTTATTTCGTAAACTACTGATTTTCAAATGTTTGAAAAGCATATAAAAATGAGCTTGTAAGTGAGGCTCAGTTAGCAAGTAACTGAGCCTTAGTTGGGTTGCAAGTGAGCCTCATTCGCATCGCAAGTGAGGCTCACTTGCTCGTCTTCCGAGCGACTAAAAAAATGATAGCACTTTTTTGCGAAAAGGTACTAATCTTTTTTGAAAAAACTATTAAGCTTTCTTCAAAAAGGTCATAAACTTTTTGTGAAAACACGAATAGCTTTTTGCTCGATGCTTTTTTCTTTAATACTTAAAGAACGGATTGGCAGTTGCCCGATGTTCAAAGTCTTGCGACGAGTTATTGGTGTCTTGCAAAATGGCTCTTCCGCCCTCTTTTCGAAGGAGTTTTCTACGCACAGATTTGCCATAGGCAGTCTTGTCGCCCATCATTTCCGAACTGTAAGCATAGCCTTGGTCGAGTTCGGGAGAGGTCACAAGCCATTGATATGTCGCAGGCGCACTCATGTTCACGGCATCAATGATCCAATCGTTAGGAATGCGGTAGCTTTTGCCCTTCATGTCTACTGCTCCTGTTCGTCCCACAACGCGGTATTCATACTCGTAGGTGTAGTTTGTCAGATAATCGTCTTTGGTCGTCTTCATGCGTGCAAGGGCATAAGATTTGAAGCCTTGTGCGTGTGGTGTCCAGATGGTTTTGGTGTAGCAATAGATGCGGTCAAGGTTCTTTACCGCTGTATTGTCGATGTCAGAGATCGAAGGAATAGTCGATTCGTCATACCATTCAAAGTCTGCCGTGGTTTCGTTCCATGAGTTTGGGTTGGCTTTTGTGTGATCGATGGCGTTGTCTACGATGAGCAAGCGCTCGCCCGGTTTCACAGGTACGTCTTTTCCGCTGCCGGGCACCATGTAGATCGCTTCCACTGCGAAGTCGGTCGCCATAATGTCGGGCGTGTAATCGTGCTTCATCACGGTGAGGAATGCCGATTCGGCAATAACGAGTGAGTCAGCATAAAGCACACGATCGGTGTTGTTATAGATCATGAAATATTTGTCGGCATAGTAAGACTTGCCTTTTGGTGTGGGCGAACCGGCGCAAAAGATTTCGGCAAGCACAAAACCTTCATAGTTTTCTGTGCCAGCAATGAAAAGCTGAATGGTGACGTTCTGGTCGTTGTTGAGAAGCGAAAACGATTCGATTCTTCCAGAAATGTTACTTTCCTTTGCCGTGCCCGCTTTGTCTTTGTAGTTCAATTTTCCGACAACTCTCACTTCATATTCGCCTTTGAGCAACTTCACTGTTGCCTGATTGCCCGCCACAGTAGGAACTTGTTCGGTTGTTTCGCGTCCCGTGTTAAGTTCTTTGAAAGTGAGCGTAAGCTCTTTCAGTGTTCCTCCTTCGATGCTTGAAGGCAGTTGAAAGGTGGTGGTGAGGTTCAGACGTTGGTCTGTCGCTTCATCATCAGAATTACATGCAACAAGCAAACATGTTGCCAGAAGCATAAAACAGAATTTTAATTGTTTCATTTTTGTTTATTTTTAATTGATTTGTTTTTATATCGAGAAATTGATTTCCATACCAAAATAGGGTTTTGCCGTGCGTCGAACGATGAGTCCAGAATTGGTTTTGTAGTCGGGCATATAATCGAGCATGCGATCGATGAACAATGCCAATTTCATCCATCTACCAAACTCCTTCGTCACTTTCAGATTGAAAAGCACATAGAGCGGTTCTCGGTGTTTCTGCCACAAAGCGTCGTTGTATTGTTTCACCAACCATTTCAAATATTTATCCGCCTTGCTTGCTTCGGTGTAGGGGTGTATTTTTCCATCAACCGACATATAGGCGAGTGGCGTTCCGTTCTCTCTCATCTGTTGAGAAGTGGTGAACCAAACACATTCTGCCGTCAGTGAGAACGTCAGTCCTAAACGAGGGATATACGTATCAGCCATGAAATTGGTACTCAACTGTTCTTTGACACTCCCAGAAGAATTATCATAATAGCCGATGTATTTATCATTGACCGCCTCACCATCTATAACTGCCGAGGTGATGGTGTTGAAAAGTGGTTCGCTGTTGGTGTAGGTGGTCTTGAAGTAAGCCCCATTGACAGTGAAGCGAGTCTTGAGCGTTTTTAATCTTTTGCTCGAAAATTGCCACTCTATACCTTCTTTCATCAGCCTACTGCCATTGGTTGTTTTGCCGAAAAGTCCCAAGATGTTGCGCTCGGTGTAGGCAATGTTTTCTAATCGTGGAGATGAAGAGAGGTTTTTACCATTGATGGACGATTCATCGTAATCCTTATAATAAAAGGGACGGGCAATACTTGATGCCCGAAAGCCACTCGAAAGATTTTCGTGAAAGTAGGTGAGGCTAAAAAGATTGCCATCATAAGCCGCCCCAAGTCTCAACTCCCATTTATTGTTGGTGGCAGGCATGAGGCCGTAGTTCGTCACGTCAAGCAAATAGGTGCGGAGGTGTAGACGGCGAAAATCAGGATTTGCGTGATAATAGTTCAGCTCAACGATGTCTCGATAAACCTTGTCGGGATAGATATTGAGCAAGGTAGGGAACTTCGTTTGGCGTCCCCATCCACCATTGAGGTCTATGATGAGATCTTTTCCTTGCACGTTAATGCTGGGAAGTCGCCACTGAAAGTTCACACGTGGGTCAATGAAAATGCGCTTGCTCATTGCATATTTGCTGGCAAGGTTCAACATTTGTGTGCCACGAATGCCCAAAGACGATGTGAACCGATGTTGTCCAATTGTCCATGACAGCACGTCTTGCGCATAGAAACTGAGTAAATGTTCGGCTGGAATGGTTCGGTAATCTCTCGGACGATAGGGTGTGTTGGGCGAAAGCGGGCGTTCGGGATTGTAAATCTGTCCATGGCCATAATTCTTGTCCATCTTCCATTCAATACCAACATTTGCATTGTGCATGACAGAAAAAGTTTTGAAATCAAGCAAACCCTTCATCTTTGCAAAGAGATTGAGCGGGCGTCCGTCTACGGTAACATGGGCAAGATAAGAGTAAGGAAGGTAAATGCCATCATGTTCGCCCTCCTGAAGGATAGTGGAAACAGCAACATCGCGTGCCAGATTAACCTGTCGGTCTTGCTTGATTTGGCTCGATTCATAGCGTACTGCAAGGTCAAGATGAAGCGATTTCAACACACGCGGTTCTTTGGGAAGCAACGATAGCGAATGACTAAGTCCGAAACGATTATAAGAACTTTTGTAGCGGTCGTTCTTCTGTGTGAGAATTTCTGGGTCGTGTTTCTCATTGTCGAACGAACCAGTGTAGTCTAAATTCGTGCGTGAGCGAAGTTGGTAAGTAGATGTGTTCCATTGATTTTGCAGGCGAGCAGAAAATGTGAGACGTTTGTAATTGTTCAGTGCGTTGCGAGGATCGGCTTTTGCATCAAGATAGTCTAAACTGAAACTTGCGAGGGCTTTCCCTATCTCCATTCCTTTGCCTACATAGAAGAGCTTGCTGTAAGAATCGGCTTTGAAACGTGCTTCCAAGGGCGTGGGTTTAATCTTCCGTTTGATAACCACCACACCACTTGTGAGGTCGCCATATTCTACGGGTGCAATGCCTCGAATAACTTCCACACTCTCGATGTTGTCTGTCGGTATCTGTCGCATATCAACACCAGTTTTCACATGATTCTTACCTGCATCTACATCACCATAAGTCGCAGCCGAAGCCTGCAACACTTGCTGCATATTTGCATTGGTGTTGAGTGGGATTCCATCCGAAACGAAAACCGTTCCCAGTGCAGAAATATCGTAATTGGCGTTTCCCACACCCGCTTGTCTGAGGTAGATGGCGTTGGCATTGGTAAGATTGGGCAACGACTTGTGTCCACCTGGCAGTAAGGAAAGCAAATCTGTGAAGCTGGAAGGCTGCAAATGTTCTATGGCCTTGCGATCGATGACCGATGAAGATGTGATGCTTTGTCCTTCTTTTGCCGTTACAACCACCTCGTTAAGACTATTTTCGTCGGGCAGAAGTGCAATAGTTACATTGGTTTTCCCTTTTACGGAATAGGTTTTCGAGAAAGAAATGTAGCCCACGTAAGTAGCCATGATTTTATAAGTGCCATCTTTTATATTGGCAACGATAAAACTCCCATCCATCGCTGAAGATAGATGGTGTTGTTTACCTTTTTCATCTTCAATGAGAATATTGGCATAAGGCAACGCAGTTTTTGAATGGTTATCGATAATTCGTCCCATGATGGAACCCGCTTGCACGCTTATCGCCATACCAAATGTGATAAAAAAAGCAATGAATTTATATGTTGTTAGGCTTCGTTTGCCCATTCTTCTGCGTTCAAAGAAACTGTTTAAAGATGTGGAATACTGCATCTATGCTTGGTTTTTCTTATCTTTTTCCCTTTCGTTTGGGCTGCAAAGTTATAGAAATGAGGGGGCTATCGCAATACTCAAAAATAATGAATTATGGGCGAATGAAAAATACCTACTTCAAAGTATGTCTATCGCCATTTTACCATTGTTTCTTGCTCGTAGTCTGTTTTTTTTATGGTTTTCATCATTCTTTTTAAGTATGCGGGGGTAATTATTATTCGGTAAAAATGAAAAGACACAACATGGAAAGAATTTCTAAAATAATTGTTTATTTCTTAAAAGATTTGGTGGACTTAATTTAAAGACTTATCTTTGAGGGGTTAATCAACAGTTCTAACACAACTATGATGATAATGAAAGATAAAAATAACTATTGCGTGATACTTGCAGGGGGAAGAGGTCGCCGACTTTGGCCTGCAAGCAAAGAGAAATATCCTAAACAATTCATTGATTTCTTTAGCCAAGGGCGCACACAACTGCAACAAACATACGATCGTTTTCTCCGTTTCATTCCGCAAGAAAACATTTTTATCAACACAGGCGTGGAATATTTGGATTTGGTAAAGGAACAATTGCCCGATGTTCCGACTACAAACATCATGGCAGAACCCATCCATCGCAACACAGCTCCAAGTGTGGCGTGGGCCACCCATCGCATAAGTAATCTTAATCCGAAGGCTCGAATTGTGGTTTCTCCATCGGATCAGAGCATTCTCAATAGCGAAACTTTTGAGCAAAACATACTCGAAGGACTTGACTTTGTGGGTGAAAAAGATTGCCTTTTAACCATGGGTGTACTACCAACGCGCCCTGAAGTGGGCTATGGCTACATACAAGAGGGAGAATTTTCGGGTACGGATGGTATATATAAGGTAAAGGCTTTCACGGAAAAACCCAATCACGAGTTTGCCGAAATGTTTGTAAATAGCAAGGAATGGTATTGGAACACGGGACTTTTCTTAGCCAATGCGGCATGCTTAATTGATTGTTTGTCAAAATGTTTACCAAGTGTTTTGCGCAATTTCGACCAACAGAATGCAACCTTTAACATTGAAGCTGAAACAGAATTTATCAACCAGTATTTCCCATCTTACCCTAATTTATCTATTGATTATGGTGTATTGGAAAAGTCGGAAAATGTCTTTGTGATGAAATGTGACTTCGGTTGGGCAGACCTTGGTACGTGGCACGGCATTTATGAGATGAAAAGTCGGGGTGAAGGCGACAATGTGGTGATCGATTCAGATGTCTTGTTAGAGAACTCACGGGGAAATATCATTCGTTTGAACAAGGGAAAACTGGCAATCATTGATGGCTTAGAAGATTTCATTGTGGCAGAGAATGACAACGTTTTACTTATCTGTAAACGTGAAGATTCTTCTTCGCTTGTGCGCAAACACATCAGTGAAGTGCGGCTGAAAAAGGGTGAAGATTATGTTTAATAAACACACTTCACCTTCATATAACACTCTTTTGCAGTTCATATTGCCTCTGATTTGGTAATTTATGGATGACTTTCGCCTTCGATGTATTGTTCCAAAAAGATATGTTCGCCATCAAAAACAACATAAGTGAACTGCGAAATCCAATCGCCCAAGATAAACATGCGCACCTTCTTTGATAAAGACAAATCGAGTTCGATGTGTCGATGTCCATAAATATAATAATCAATATCAGGGTGGGATTGCATGTAGGCTTTTGTATAGACTACAAGATACTCCTTTTCTTCACCTAAGAAGGGTGTTTCTTTCCCATCTTTGCGTTTCAGTCGGCTGTGTTTTGCCCAGTTTAAACCTAAACCCATACCCCAATAGGGATGCAAGAAATTGAGCAAACGCTGACAAATGCGGTTGTGAAACACCTTTCTCAACAAACGAAACATTGGGTCTGGGTCACCAAGTCCATCTCCATGTGCCAAATAGAAAACCTTGTCGCCTATCTCGGTAGTGATTTCTTTGCGATGAAGTATGACCCCACACTCTTTTTCTAAATAACCATACGTCCACAAGTCATGGTTACCTGTAAAGTAATGCACCTCAACACCCATATCGGTAAGCTCCGAAAGCTTCCCCAGAAAGCGTGTAAAACCTTTCGGAACAACATATTTATATTCGTTCCAAAAGTCGAACATATCGCCCAAAAGATAGATTGCGCTTGCTTTATACTTAATGCTATCAAGAAAACGAACCAATCTGCGCTCTTGTGTTCGGCGATGTTGAATGGCAAGTGAGCCAAGATGGGCATCCGAAAGAAAATAAACATTCTTCATAAGAGATAATTATTTAGAAAAAAATAAAGAAAGAACGCCTTCAAAGTGGGTTGCGATAAGACGATTAGAATTTAATCAAAACCCAGCTCAAAACGTGCTTCTTCTGACATCATACTCTGATCCCACGTTGGTTCAAAGACCAAATTAATATTTGCTGATTTCACACCCGTAACACTTTCCACCTTCGTACGCACGTCTTCATAAATGAAATCGGCTGCAGGACAAGAGGGTGAAGTGAATGTCATATCCATATCCAACACGCCATCGGGTTGCAAATCAATCTTATAGATCATACCGAGATCATAGATATTTACGGGGATTTCGGGATCGTAGACCGTTTTCAGTACCTCAACAATATCCTCTTCTATTTTTAATTTTTCTTCTTGTGTCATCTTTTTATGCGTTTTATATTAAGGAAATGTGCTAAAAATTCCCTACAGAATATTTTTTTTATCTTCTCTCAATGGCTATAAAGCACTTGAATAACCGTCTGCCCAACAGCCATAAGTGTATTTTTGTCAATGTGGTCGAGCGTGTCATGGATGGTGTGCCACGTCGGACCAAACGAACTGCGTGGATAATCGGGATAATAAGGAATGATGTCTATGGTTGGAATTTTGGCTATTTCGTTCAATGGATAATGGTCATCTGTAACCCATCCACCTTCTTTATCAAGGAAATAACTACCATATCCCACAACTTTTGAAGCTTGCCAAACACGCTCCAAAACATCACTTGCATAGCGCAAAGAAATACCTTCCTTGTAAAACTGCGCTCCTTCGCCGCCTACCATATCCAATAAGATACCAAATTCAGGGTTAAAACCCTCTGGAAGATGATTAGCAAAATAGGTAGAACCTAATACCCAACTGCCATCCGTACTTTCATGACCATGATCCCATTGTGGAACGCCCCAATCTTCAGCGTCGAAACAAACAAAATCTACGCCCACGTTCAAACTACTATCCGACTGAAGTAAGCGGGCAATCTCCAACATCACTGCCACACCCGATGCACCATCGTTTGCCGCCATCACTGGTTTTTGATGGTTGATGGAGTCAGGATCGTTGTCAGCCCAAGGTCGACTGTCCCAGTGTGCACAAAGCAGGATGCGTCGACTGGCTTTGGGTTTAAACTTGGCAATGATGTTTGTTGCTTTGAGCGTCGTACCATCATAGCCTTTTAAATCGGCTTTTTGGGTTTCAACCTTGCATCCATATTCCGTAAACTTACGCATAATCCATGCTCCGCAATGTTCATGGGCATCTGAGTTCATTACACGTGCACCAAATTTGCATTGTGCAGCAATGAAAGCATAGGCAGAGTCGGGGTTAAACTTGGGTCCTACTGCCACTCCAAGCGATTCTTTTTCCGCTTCTTCTGCTTGTTTTTGTCCACTCTTACAGCCCCAAACAACCATCGAAATAGCCATCAAACATAGGGCTTTAAGACCTAAACTTATTTCTTTTTTCATCTTTCAAAATTCTTTTTAATCTCTATTTTATTTTCTTGCGGCTTGCACTTGCGTCATCACACGCAACCAATTGCCGCCCCATATTTTTTCAATGTCGTGCTCACTAAAGCGTTTCCGCAAAAGATGGCGTGTGAAATTGAGCATTTCCGACGCATCACTGACACCGATTATCGTACCATCGCCATCAAAATCTGTTCCGATGCCCACGTGTTCGATGCCCATCAGACGGATAGCATGCTCCAAATGTGCAATAGCATCCAGCACATTGGCTTCTCGCCCTTTCACCAAAAAACCTTTGTAGAACGTTATCTGCGCCACACCTCCAGCCCGTGCCAAGGCTCGCAATTGCTCATCAGTGAGGTTGCGGGGCACATCGCAAAGACTTTTGCAATTTGAATGACTGCAAACGATGGGTTGCTGGCTGATTTCCAATGCATCATAGAAACTCTTTTCGCCCCCGTGGCTCAAGTCCACCATCACACCACAACGGTTCATTTCTTCAATGACAGCTGCCCCAAACTGGCTCACACCGTCATGGGTGTTGCTTCCTCGTGCCGAATCACAGATGTCATTGTCGCCATTGTGACAAAGCGTGATGTAGGTAATGCCCCGCTTTGCGAAATGTCTGACGTTCTCGAGTTTTCCTTCCAAAGCCAAACCGTTTTCTATGGCAAGCATGATGCTGTGGCGACCTTCTCTTTTGTCCGTATAAAGATCGTTTGGTGTGCGTGCAATACTCAAATATTGCTGATGCTCTTGCACAATATTTTCTATCTTGTCGAAGATGAAATCGGTGTAGGAAGCAGGGGTGATGTGTTCTAAAACAGCTTTGTGTTCGGGATTGAAATGCTTCAGTCCGTCAAGATTAATTTTCTCTGAAAAGACTTCACCCATACGTGGTTGTGGCAAGTATGCCACCATCGTTACAGCATTTTGCCTTCCTTCGGTCATTTTGTGCAAATCATAAAGAATGCGTGGGTCTCGTTTGCCAAAGTCTACACCTTGTGGAAAAAACATCGGTGTGTCGCAATGTGAATCAAAGGTGAGTATGCGACGATGAAGTGCCTTTGTGCGGGCGAATTGTGCAGCCTCATTTGCGAGCCATTTGAAAAGTTTTTGTCCTTCGTCTTCCATCCATTCCGGATGCCACTGAACCCCCATAACCGCCTTGTATTCATTACTTTCCATCGCTTCTATAACCCCATCGGCAGCAAAGGCAGTGGGTTTAAACCGCTTTCCAGTAGCTTTTACGGCTTGATGATGAAATGAATTTACATAGATAGTTTCATGCTCATACACCTCTTTTAATATCGTACCGGGCAGAATGGAAATGCTGTGAGTTGCTTCCGTAAAAGGTGCGTCTTGCGAATGTTTCAGCGTTGCAGGGCGCAAAGAATGATTTTCTATCTCGGTTTCGCCACCGTTTGGATTCGTAGATGTGACGGGCAAATAATCCTTATAAATATCTTGCTGCACCTTCCCACCTAAAGCAATTGCCAACGTTTGCATACCCCGACAAATACCCAATATCGGAATTTGCCGATTAAAAGCCAACTGCGTGATGAGCAATTCTGCAAGGTCGCGCTTTGCATTGATGTTTTGCAATTCTTTGATGGGTTCTTCGCCTGCCCAAAGTGGGTTGATGTCTGCCCCGCCACTCAATATAAGTCCGTCGATATGTTCCAAGGTGTTGATTATTGCAGCTTTGTCGGCAATGGGCGGAATGAGTAGAGGCGTTGCACCAGCTGCCACAACCTGTTTGTAATAAACCTCTCGCAGCTTTGCATCCTTGTCTGCAAAGTTCATCGTGATACCAATGACGGGCTGTGATTTGTTTTCAGGATAGGTGTTGTAAATGTTTTGCAAATGCACCGTTAAATCGTAATCCATAGGCTTTATTTGTTTAAACCCAAATCGATCATAAGACCGTTCGAGTTTCTTTCTTATTTTATTTATTAATTTCCCAACTGCTTGCATCTGATTATCGGCATCTTCTTCATCGTTTTCTCTTGAAGTAGCCCGCTACATCTGCGATAAAACACTAAATAATTTGCACTGAAAATCAGAGGCAATCCCTTTGGTCTCTCATGACCGAATTGGGTTAAACCTTTTTATATTTCAGCCGTGATCGGTATTTCCCGTTTAATGCTTTGCTCCAAAGAAATGAGCGTTTCTGTAGAAACCACACCCGGAATGCTCTGCAACTGATTGTTGAGCAAGTCCATGAGTTGTTCGTTGTCTTTGGCATAGAGTTTCACAAGAATGGTGTAAGGTCCTGTTGTGAAGTGGCATTCAATGATTTCTGGAATGGCATTCAACCGTTCCACCACCTCTTTATACATTGATGCACGTTCGAGATTCAGTCCAATATAGGTGCATGTGGTGTAGCCCAAACTTTTGGGACTAATATCGAAACTACTACCCGTTATCACACCATTCTCAATGAGATGCTGCACACGCTGATGAATGGCAGCCCGAGAAACACCACATTCGGCTGCCACATCCTTGAAAGCAATGCGTGCGTTTTGCGAAAGAATGCTCAAAATCTTTCTATCTAATTTGTCTATCTTATCCATTCAATTCTATGTTAGTCATTTTATTTTGCCGCAGGAGAATTGTCATTTGTTTTATTTCATCGGTTTAGCACTATATGGACGCAAAATTGGTGCGTCTGATTTGTTGATAGGCAACCCAAAAGTTGTTGCATTTTTTTCCTTACGGAAAATCAGATGTAACCTGTTTGATCTCTCTAACGACCGATTTGGGTTGAATGTGTCTTATGTGCAAGTCACTTTACAATTTGAAAGCAAAAATAGAAAATATAAATGAATTAAGCAACAAAAAGAAAGAGAAATTCCTTTTCCAAGGTACATTTTGCTTCCAAAAATACATCTTCCCACAATCATCCTTTTTCAGAGACAATAGAACTGAGCCTTACTTGCATTATGAGTGAACCTCAGTTAGGGCGCAAGTGAGGCTTAGTTACTTTGCAAGTGAGGCTCACTTGCAACTCTAAAATTATACTTTATTTAATTGATTGATTTTCAATTGATTATAACATTTAATTCAAAAATCCTCTTGCAAAAGAAAATAACAAACATTTCCACAAAGCAAAATGCCATTGAAAACATTTTTTATTCATCAATCCTGTCTTCTTCTCGTAACGCATCCAAATAGGTTTGTGCAGTGTTTTCCCCTACACGTGCTTCTGCATCAATAAGGGGTTGGAAAATTTTTACAACAAATTCTGAAAGTATCGGAGCATCTTCGCAAGTCTCAATGAAATCCCGCACTTCATCGAGGGTTGGATAGTCGGTATAAGACTGGGCTGCCCAAGCTGCCACCCTTTCTTCCATTCGGCGGCGAGCTGCTTGCATCAGTCCTCCTAAAGGACAAGAAAGGAATATCTGGTAATAATCATTTAAAATTGGTTTCATTTTATTTGGCTTTACATTATATATAAGATTTAGGTGTTCACCTGCATTAACAAAGAAATAACGAACCCATCATTGATTTTATTTCACAGCACTGTGGAAAACTTAAAATTGTGGATAAGTCTGTGGATAACCCACGGAATAACGCTTTCATAACCCTGTGGATATCCACAGAGAAACAAAGACAAAAGGAGATTTGTGTATATCCACAAGGTTATTAAATGGGTTTTAATAAAGTTTTACACAGGTTTTAAACCCTAAAAGTTATAAACTTATTATCTTTGCATCGAATTGTGGAAATGTGGATAACTTCCTATCTCTATTGATTATCAAAGAGAAAGAATGAGAAAAATCTGTGGACAACCTTTTTTCTAAGGTTGATAACGAAAAAAACGAAAAATATCCTGAAAACTTTTCCACACTATCCACAGCCCATCATATCTCATCATCCTTTTTTCTTTTCAAAGAAGAAAAATAAAATATAATGATGTTTTGAAACGCATAGGTTGTTTCAATGCAAGTCATAGGGCATAGCATTATTCAAAGGACGATGAGAATTAAATGAAATTAAACAAAAAACAAGCGAATGAAGAAAAAGATTTTTGCAACATTTTTCCTATTGGCGACAACGCTTTGTTTGTCGGCACAATGTACTTTTAAAAACACAGCTTTCAATAGTGGAGAATTTTTGACGTATAATCTTTACTATAATTGGAAATTTGTGTGGGTGAAAGCTGGCACAGCTTCGTGGTACACGATAAGTTCTATTTATCAAGGTAAGCCAGCTTTCAGGGCATCTTTGACCACACGTGGAAGCGAACGAGTGGACAATTATTTTGTTTTGCGCGACACATTGCTTTGCTACACCACAAAAGAGCTTGCACCGCTCTATTACCGAAAAGGAGCAAAAGAAGGCAAACGCTACACAGTGGACGAAGTTTTTTATAGTTATTCGGGCGGAAAACCAAAAGTTCGGCAACACCGTATTAATAATGCGGGCGAACACAAGTGGAAAGAGACAACGCTCAACGAATGTGTTTATGACATGATGAGTATATTTTTGCGGGCACGCAGTTTTAATCCCGAAAATTGGAAAAAAGGAAACGTGGTGGCTTTTCCGCTCATTGATGGCAACAGCATTAACGATGCACAATTGATTTATAAAGGAAAAAAGACGATAAAAGCCGACAATGGGCGCCGTTATCGTTGTTTGGAACTTTCCTATCATGAAAAAGACAATGGTAAATGGCGCAACATTGCCAATTTCTTTGTAACCGATGATCAGAACCATATTCCCATTCGGTTAGACATGACATTGAAGTTTGGTTCGGCAAAGGCTTTCCTCGTATCAATGAAAGGTATCAGAAGTAGGATAGAATCTGAAGTGAAATGAGACAGATTTAAGGCAGGTTTTATAAATGCCTTAAATGCTGCTTAGGGAATAAAAAAAGATTGGTCGAAAAAAATAGGCAAATGGTCGAATGCTATTTTGAGCATACATCTTTATGAATGTATCTTTGCAAACGAAAAATAAGATTTTAAAAATTATTCATTCATCATATACAAAAATGGCTTATAAGAAAACATTACTCACGCTTTTTTTAGGTGTTGTCACAACAACGCTTAGTGCGCAAACAACGATTGTGAAAGGCGAATTGCTCGATTCACTCTCACGTGAAGGTGAACCATTCGTTACGGTGAGAATTTTTAAAGGGAACAAGAAAGAAAAACCCGTTGAAATGCTCGTGACGGACGAGTTTGGAAAGTTCACTCAAGAGGTGAAAGGACAAGGCAAGTATCTTGTTACTTTCACGGCATTGGGTCGGAAGGACATAGAAAAAAGAATCAATCTATCTGGCAAGGATGCCACCATTGACCTTGGTGTGTTGCTCTTGCAAAATGATGAAAAGATGATGGAGGGCGTAACGGTTGTTGCACAAAAGCCTTTGGTGAAAATGGAAACCGACAAAATGACCTATGCCGTTGAAGATGATGTGGATGCAAAGGCAAAAACAGTGCTCGATATGCTTCGCAAAGTACCAATGGTGGTAGTCGACGGACAAGACAATATCACGGTCAATGGATCAGGTTCATTCAAAGTTTATGTTGATGGCAAACCCAACGTGATGTTCTCTTCTAATCCTTCACAGATATTCAAATCGATGCCCGCAACATCGATAAAGTCTATCGAAGTGATAACCAATCCGGGTGCGAAGTATGATGCCGAAGGTGTGGGTGGTGTTTTGAACATCATCATGAACAAAGCACAAGTCAATAGTGAAACGATGAATGGCTATAATGGCAACATCAGTGCAACGATGACCAATTATGGTCCACGCACTTCCGCTTTTTTGAGTGGCCAGCAAGGTAAATTCACGTATAATACCAATATAATGATAAATCGTCAGAAAGTTTCTGATGTTGAAGTTTTAACCGAACGTGTTTCAAAAGATGGCTCTACGATGCAAACACAACAGCGTGCAGAATCTAAAAATCCATTCTCGATGGGAACTTTGAGCATGGGTTATGAAATAGATTCATTGAGCAATTTGGGTGCAACCATTGGCATTACAAACTTCGGAATGAAGTCGGAAAGTCATCCAATGAATAGTTTTTTTGGTGGTGTGTATGGTAGTGGTTTTTCTTATGGAAACCAAATGATGACAAAATCGAGCACAACCACTTTCGATGGAAGTTTGGATTATCATCGTTTTCTTAATCAGGCACGCACGAGTAGCATCACACTGAGCTATCTTTTCACCACCACGCCAGGTACGAGTGAGAACGAACGCCGTTATGATCCGCTCCCAGCATCGGTTACAATTCCGCTCACCGACCTTTATTCCGATGCCAAAACACGTGCAACGGAACACACTTTCCAAGCCGATTATACCACAGATTTGAGCAAAACTCAGACTTTCAATGCTGGCGTTAAATTCATTTCACGTAAAAACAGTTCTGATTCTAAGTATTATGACGTGATTGGCGGGAAACAAATCTATGATCAGTTGAACAGCGTTAATTATAAAAACACGCAAAGCATCCTTGCTTCCTATGTTGAATACAAGATTACTTTAGGCAAGTTTGGTGCAAAAGCTGGTGCGCGTTATGAACACACATGGCAGGATGTGAAATATATTGTTGGTGCAGGCGATAATTTCAAGACCAATTATGGTAACTTGGTGCCTTCGGCAAGCTTTAGTTACAACCTCACACCGACAATGAACATCGGTATTAATTATAATATGCGCATTTCTCGTCCAGGTATCAGTTATATGAATCCATACGTTGATCGTTCAAACGCCACGATGCTTTCGTATGGTAATCCAGATTTGGAAGTGGAAAAAAGTCATAACTTTGGATTGGTGTTCAACTCATTTTCGCCAAAATTCATGGTGAACTTGACCCTTGATGGTAATATTGCAGGCAACGAAATCAACCAATATTCGTTTATGAAAGACAATCTGATGCACACCACTTATGGTAACATCGTGCGCAACAAGAACTTAGGATTGTCTACATTTATAAACTATGCCCTCACAACCAAAACTCGCTTGATGCTCAATGGTGATTTGAGTTATGTGGATGTTCGTTCTAAAGAAATCGGTGCTGTGAACCACGGATGGACTTTGAATGCTTTCTTTGGCGTACAACAGACACTTCCTTATGGTGTGAATTTATCAATCTTCACAGGCGGAAGAACTAAAAGTATCAAGCTCCAAGGCTATGGTCAGAGCTTCAATATGATTACGGCAACGGTAAATAAAAGTTTCTTGAAAGACAAGTTAGACGTAAGTTTGAGCTATTTCATGCCTTTTGGTGGCAAAATGAGAATAAACGACATCACAACTACACCTGACTTCACTTACAGCATGAAAACCATTGTACCTATAAAATATGTTGGTTTGACGCTGACGTGGAAGTTTGGTAACACAAATAAGAGTTTCAGTCAACACAAGAGTAAGATTTCTAACGACTTTGAAGAAAAGAAACAAGAATCGAATATGGGTGTTGGCATGGGTATGTAAGATCTTTTTAAATAAAAAAAAGAATTCATAAGAAAAACTGTCATTGCTTGTGAGCTGAGCTTGCAAACAATGACAGTTTTTCTTTTTTATTGCAGTAGATGAATGGTCGGAGCTAAAAAACTTGATAACAAATCGTTAAGTACAGAATAAATTTATTATTTTTGCAAATTGAATGAATTTATCGTTGAAATAAAAAATAACAAGATAAAGAATGGAATACAACTTTACGGAGATTGAAAAAAAGTGGCAAAAACGATGGGTAGAACAAAAAACATATAAGGTTTCAGAAGATACGAGCAAGCCAAAGTACTATGTGCTCAATATGTTTCCTTATCCTTCGGGAGCCGGTCTTCATGTAGGGCATCCGTTGGGCTATATTGCAAGCGACATTTATGCTCGATACAAGCATTTGAAAGGTTTTAATGTGCTCAACCCAATGGGCTATGATGCCTATGGATTGCCTGCTGAACAGTATGCCATTCAAACAGGACAGCATCCTGCAATAACCACAGAAAAAAACATTGCACGCTATCGTGAACAGTTAGACAAAATTGGTTTTTGTTTCGATTGGGACAGAGAAGTGCGCACCTGTAGTCCAGATTATTATAAGTGGACGCAATGGGCATTCCAAAAGATGTTCAATTCCTATTACGATCTTACACTCCAGCGTGCAGAACCTATTGAAAAGCTCATCCTTCATTTTGAAGAAGAAGGCACATTGGCACTCAATGTGGCGCAAAGTGAGGAAAAAATATTCTCAGCCCGTGATTGGTTGAGCATGAATGAAAGCGAACAACAAGCCGTTTTGATGAACTATCGCATTGCTTATTTGGGTGAAACGATGGTGAATTGGTGTCCAGAATTGGGCACAGTATTGGCAAATGACGAAGTGGTAAACGGTGTAAGCGAACGAGGTGGGTTCCCAGTGGTTCAGAAGAAGATGAAACAATGGTGCTTGCGTGTTTCAGCTTATGCACAACGATTGCTCGACGGACTTGAAACCGTGAATTGGTCGGATTCTATCAAAGAAACGCAACGCAACTGGATAGGGCGTTCTGAAGGGGCAGAAATTAAATTCAAGAGCCTCACCCCAACTCTTTCGTCCGACCATTCAACCACAGAAATGCGAGAAGGCGAGTTTACGGTCTTCACCACCAGAGCCGACACAATGTTTGGTGTTACCTTTATGGTCTTGGCACCAGAGTCTGAACTCGTTGAAAAATTAACGAGTGAAGAACAAAAATCGGCCGTAGAAGATTATTTGGCATATGTCAAGAAGCGCACCGAATTGGAACGTATGAGCGACCGAAAAGTTACGGGTGTCTTCTCAGGATCGTATGGTGTAAATCCTTTTACAGGTAAACAAATTCCTATTTGGATTTCAGAATATGTGCTTTCAGGCTATGGAACAGGTGTTATCATGGCTGTTCCAGCTCACGACAGTAGAGATTATGCCTTTGCAAAACACTTTGATTTACCGATAATTCCACTTATCGAGGGAGCTGATGTTTCTCAAGAGAGTTTCGATTCTAAAGAAGGCATTGTGATAAATAGCCCCGCTGAACCTTCAAAAAATGGTTTTTCGCTCAATGGTATGACGGTGAAAGAAGCCATCGAAGCTACAAAGAGATACGTAAGTGATAAAGGCATTGGACGTGTGAAGGTAAATTATCGTCTGCGCGATGCTATTTTCTCTCGCCAACGTTATTGGGGAGAACCATTTCCAGTATATTATAAGAACGGAATGCCTTATATGGTGCCGGAAGCGTGTTTACCAATCATGTTGCCAGAAATTGACAAATATGAACCCACTGAAACAGGCGAACCACCTTTAGGACGTGCAAAGGTGTGGGCTTGGGATGAGGAAAACAAGACGATTGTAGATAAATCGCTTATTGATAATAAAACAATTTTCCCATTGGAACTCAATACAATGCCGGGGTTTGCAGGTAGTTCGGCTTATTACTTGCGCTATATGGATCCACATAACGACCACGCTTTGCTCGGAAAAGAAGCTGGCGAATACTGGAAGAATGTAGATCTCTATGTTGGCGGTACTGAACATGCAACGGGACACCTCATTTATAGTCGTTTTTGGAACAAATTCTTGTATGACTATGGTTATTCTTTTAAAGAAGAACCCTACGAAAAACTCATCAATCAAGGAATGATTCAAGGACGTTCTAATTTTGTTTACAGACTCCAATCAAATAATCATTCTGATGCTCCAGTATTTGTGAGCTATGGCAAGAAAGATGCGTATGACGTTACACCTATTCGAGTTGATGTGAACATCGTGAATGCTGATGTACTCGATATAGAAGCCTTTCGTGCTTGGCGACCTGAATTTGCAAACGCACAATTCATCTTTGAAGACGGCACTACAGCTGATTCGGGCATTTACAAATGTGGATGGGCAGTGGAAAAGATGTCTAAATCAATGTTTAATGTGGTCAATCCAGATGTGATAGTAGAACAATACGGTGCCGACACATTGCGTTTGTATGAAATGTTCTTAGGACCTATCGAGGCAAGCAAGCCTTGGGATACCAATGGTATTGATGGTTGTTTCCGTTTCCTTAAAAAGTTTTGGAAGTTATACCAGCAAGAACTCACCGATGCTGAACCATCAAAAGAATCGCTTAAGAGTGTGCACAAATTGATAAAGAAAGTTAGTGGTGACATAGAGAATTTTTCTTATAACACAGCTATTTCTGCATTTATGATTTGTGTCAATGAACTTGGACAACAGAAATGCAACAATCGTTCGCTCTTGCGCGATATGATCATTCTCATTGCACCTTTCGCACCACACATTGCAGAAGAACTTTGGCAGCAAATAGGCGAGATAGGATCTGTTTATGATGCACAATGGGTTTCTTGGAATGATGCATATCTGACAGAAAGTGAAATACAAATTGCCATTTCGTTTAATGGAAAGGCACGTTTTCAGATGACTTTCCCAGCCGATGCAACAAAAGAAGAAGTTGAAAAGGCTGCACTTGCTGATGAACGAAGTCTTAAATACATTGAAGACAAGACGATTGTGAAAGTCATCGTTGTCCCTAAGAAAATTGTCAATATTGTTTTGAAATAGATTGTTAAGTTAATATTTAAATTTGAGAGAGTAGGGATAAGTAATCATTCCTGCTCTTTTTTATGTCCATCCATAATAGAACTATCGCAACTGCAGTTTGCCTAAACATCACATAAACCACAGTTGCGATACACCCGCATCTATAATGCTTTGAATAAGCCTTATTTTTGCAAGACTTTTGACGTCTCTATGCTTCCATTGTCATATTCACGTTTTACAATATATACGCCCGATGCTGTCGCTTCTGTTGCTTTTCCGCTTAGCGTATAATAGGTAGTGCGAATTAATTTGCCACTTTTTTCTGTCGATTTTATGTTTGTTGGCGTAGCCGATTCAAATCCGTTGCCTTTAAGTGGAGAATTTTCTTGCAATGCCCACGAGGTTTCTTTGAGTTCTGAAAGTTTTTCACTATCATCCGTAAAACCAATGAATTGAGAAGGATTAACAAAATTTGATGCGTCTACTGCGTCATAAATTGTCTTCTCTGTGTTATTTTCACCCTGCAAACTGTTTACGAACGCTATGTTGGGATGACTTCCTTCTTTTCTTGAAAGATTATTTTGGAGCGTAGAACTTTGAATAGTTCCACTTTCAAAATAAATGCCTCCACCCTCAAACGAACTATTGTTATAGACAATACTACCCAAGATTTCACCATCCTTATTATAGATTCCACCTCCTTTTCCGCCATTCTCTGACCCGAAATCCTCTGTGTCGGCATAGCAATTGAAAACCACTACCGAAGAAAGTGTGCCACTGATGTTGCTGATGCCACCTCCCAAAAGACCTCTGCAATTTACCACCTTACTGTTCTTCATCATACCACCATTAACCACTGCACCGCCATTTGAAGCATAACAATCCTCAAACAGGCAGTTTTCTATTGTTCCATCGATGTTGTAGATAGCACCGCCACCATCCAGCGCAACACAATCACGAAACTCGCAATCCTCAATCTTAACCTTGCTTGCATATACTGCCCCGCCATAGCCATTTCCTTGTTTTGAATGACTGTAATTCTTTGCAAACAAACAACGTTTGATTGACGCATCACCATTGCCTACAAGATAGACCGCTCCGCCTTTTGTATCGGGCGATTGAGAATCAGCAGTGTAGTAAGCACTGTTTTCTATGATTTGGCAATCACTTATTTGGACGTTTCCCAATGCATAAATTGCTCCGCCGGCTGCCTTCACATTCCATACCATTGCGTTTCCGCCTTTGAGTGTCAGTCCATTAATGGTCGTGGGCGAATGAAACTCCGTGTCGGCATAAAGAATGTGGTTGCTGTTGTTTTCTGTTCCGGGGATGATATCTTTATCGGTCACTTTCCATCCGTAACGAAATGATGACGCATACATCATTTCACGCACCCATTCGTCTGCAATATCATCATCACCACTGAGAATGGTTGTATGCACAAAGTCATAGGACTTTTTGCCTGCAATGGTTTTTCGCTCGTCTTTCGATGATTCTTTACCTTCAAAACCACCATAAAGCGAAACACCGTCTTTGAGCAAGAAAGCTCTTGAATTTTTCTTACTACTCTTGATAAGTTTAGATGGTTTGTAGGTGCCTTGAGCTATCCAAATTTCATCGCCAGCCGTTGCTTTTTCTATCATTGCGTCAATGTCGCCAGCTGCCTTTTCCCACGATGTGCCGTCGCCATTGCCACCCTCTTTCACGTAATAAACCCCAGCAAGTGCCATCGACCCACTACTCGAAAGCCCTAAGAATAGGGCAGAAAGTAAAAATGTTTTTCTCATACACAGTTTTTTATTTATAATTGATTTTTTGATGCGAAATATTTATGATTTTAAAACCTTTCTTTGCAAAAGTAAAGATAATATTTTAATCCCACAAGTAGAATAAGAGCATGTTCTAAAAATTCTCGCTGTGCGAGCGTCTAAAGAGTAAAAATTTATAGAACCTGCTTAAACCCAAGTCGGTCATTAGACCGTTAGAGTGTCCTTTTTCTTTTATTTTTAACTTCCCAACAGCTTGCATCTGCTTATCGGCTGCTTCTTCAGCGTTTTTTCGCAGATGTAGCGGGCTACTTCAAGAAAAAACGCTAAACAATCTGCACAGATAATCAGACGCAATCCCTTTGGTCTCTAATGACCGAGTTGGGTTAAAAATTACACACATCAACGATTATTTTCCGAATATCTACTTGGTTTTCAAACAATAGTCGTACTTTTGCAGGCAGGCATTTAAAGCCTTTATTTAAAGACAATAAAACAGACGTGATGCAACAAATCATTCACCATCTCACCGACAACGATGCCTATACGTTCAGTTGTCAGTATTATGTGCTTCAGACCTATCCACGTTCTGAAGTGGAATACACATTTTTCGACCGCAACAAAACGATTTATCCTGCAGGATTTGCCGCTTTGGTAGAAGAACAACTCGCCTATATGACAAATGTAGTCATTACCGAAGAAGAAATCGAATTCATGAAAAGCCGGATGTATTATTTGCCAGAATGGTATTTTACTTTTCTTCGTGGCTATCGTTTCAATCCTAATGAAGTAACGGTTTCACAAGACGAAGAAGGTCATCTTGAAATCTCGGTGCGTGGCAAGTGGTATTCCACGATTATGTGGGAGATGCCCATTCTTAGTATTGTTTCTGAATTAATCCACACGCTTCGGGGGGAAATTGCCAGTTATGATGCTCAAAGAGAGGAAGAAAGATGCGAAGAAAAGATGCGCAAAATTCTCTCAGAAGGACTTCTTTTGAGCGAAATGGGTACGCGGCGCAGACTGTCTTTTGCACATCAAGACATGGTTATCAGAACAATGAAGCGTGTCTATGATAGCGGAGGATACACTGACAACGAAGGAACACACCATTCTTGGACAGGCTCTTTCACAGGTACAAGCAATGTTTATTTGGCAATGAAGTATGGTTTGAAAGCCATAGGAACGATGAGTCACCAAATCATTGAGTTTGAAGAAAACGTGAGCGGAATTTTCGAATGTAATTTCAATGTGATGAAGAAATTCAGCGATGTTTATGATGGCGACAACGGAATCTATCTCTACGATTGTTTTGGCGATAAAGTTTTCTTTGGCAATCTCTCAAAACGCATGGCGATGATGTTCACTGGTTTACGTGTAGACAGTGGTATTGAAGAAGAACAAGTTGAAAAAATCATCGACAAATATAACTTGCTCGGCATCGACCCACGCACCAAACACGTGGTTTTCAGTAACGGACTGAACATCGATCGCGCCATAGAAATTCATAAATACGTCAATGGAAGAATGCAAGACAGCTACGGCATGGGTACGTTTCTGACGTGTGATGTGGAGAATACCCGTCCGATGAATATTGTCATTAAGCTCACCAAGATGCGCATCACCGAAAAACGTGAATGGCACGACTGTGTGAAACTTTCTTGTGACAAGGGAAAAACATTGGGCAATCCCGAAAAATGTGCTTATCTTTTAAAGCAAATCGGTCATTAGAGGTTAAGCTTCGGGAAATTTTAGAACATGCCTATATATATTTTAGAATTCCAGTTGAGGCTTACTTGCGAGATAACTAAGCCTTACTTACAACGCAACTGAGGCTCACTTCGGGTGCGAGTGAGCCTCAATTGGAAAATAGATGTAAGATGTTGATAAAATCGCTGATTATCAATAGTTTGTGAAACTCATTTTCAAAGTGAATTATTTCATCAGTGATTGATAGAAATCAATGTTTTCTTTGGCGATTTGTTGGGGCGAAAAACGGTCGATGACAGACTGGCGAATGAATGCCGGACGATAGTCTGTAGCGAGAGCTTGGGATAAGCCCGCTTTCAAGGCATCAACCGTGAAATCGCTACACCTTACTCCGTTTTCTGGCGAAATCAACTCTTCGGTTCCACTGCAGGGAAACGCAATCACGGGCAGTCCGCAAGACATGGCTTCCAAAGGAGCTTGGGCAAAATATTCCTCAAAGCTCGGCATACAGAAATAATCAGCTGCCGAAAGCATTTCAGACATGCGTTTTTCATCGGATATGCGCCCCACTTCGATGACATTCCGCCCAAAAACAGTGGAGCGATTTTTGCCAATTGCCAAAATTTTATAGTCGGAATGAAGAGCAGCAAGAGCATCGGAAAGCAACGCCAATCCTTTTCGTTCTTCATGAATGTTACAAGCACAGAATGCAAAGATTTTTTCTTCGCTACCAATTCCTAAACGTTGACGAGCAGCATGTTTGTCGTATGGACGATAAAGCCTACTATCCACCGAATTATGAATAACGCGTTTATGTGCGTGGACAAGCACAGGATTGTCGCCTTGATTATTAAACGTCATTCTCGACAAATAAACCACGCCCATGCGTTGGGCTTTCTGAATAGCGGTTTTCTTCAATATCCAATATTTCTCTTCCAACCAATGACCTGCCAATTGAGGAGATGCGGTGTTTGAAATGCCATAAAGCAAATTCTGATCGTGCAACGTGCACACGATGGGTTTGGCTTTGAAGGTTTCAAAGAAAGATGGAAAGTCGAGAAAATCACCCACCCAATGAAGATGAATTACATCGGCATCGTGAATAATTTGTAGCTGTGTGAGGTCGATGGGAGAAACGGGCAGCGCATAAGGACGGTTGTGTTGTCGCGACAACGCCCTGCATTCATTCAAATCGTCTGCCATACCCAACGCCTTGTTGAGTTTGTGGCGTATGCTGTTTAGAAAATAGGTAGATGCGCCATATTGCGTAATAAAATCGTCTTTGTGTTTTTTCCGCAATACCACCATCCGACTGTCATACCCCAGCTCTCTTTGTGCTTTACACAGACGGTAGGCACAAAGTCCGGCTCCGTTGAAGTCAGCCATACTGATATGTATAATTTTCATAGCCATCTGATTGTTAGATGATTTTTGTTCTAATATTACAGAGATTCACGATAGGTGCATCAGATTTTCCGATGAGCAAACTAATGTTTGGTGTCTTATTTCTCTTTGCGAAGAAGCAGACGCACCGATTGTGTTCCCTATGGTGTAAATGAAACTATATGTACCTTTTATGTAGTTATATAGATATTTACACTATTTCAACATGTGATTTATTTTTAATTTAAATATTACTATAAATTAATTTATTTTTTAAATCACAAACATGGAATAAATTTTCTCCAAAAAGCAATTCTTGGTGGTTTATTAAATCCATGACACGCCATTGGCAGCTGATAGTTGTTCAGTTTGTAGGAAAGTTCGGGTTTCAAATCAAACGAAAAAGTCAGTGCTTCTTCAACTGTAGGCACAGAGAGATTGGGTTCTAAAGCCCAAAAAAGATCTTCGTTGTGCAAGGCATCCGACTGACTATTGTAATAGTCTATCACCGCTTTATAATCCACGCAAGCCTGTCTGAACGTAGCCACCTTTCTCAAACAAAGTCCGCCATTGCCAATGCGGTCGAACATCTGGCAATGCAAGATTTTGTGTTTCGGCTTCAGCCATAATTTCAGTTGTAAATATTGCCTCAAAGGGAAACGTTTGTAGCGTGGGCGTGTAGGCCATGGAGCTGCAACGAGGTCATAGTTTTTTGCACACCACGCAGCAAGATCGTTCCGAAAGAGCCACGCATCCACGTGGCAAATGAAGATGTATTTATAATCTGAGAAAAGTGCATAGAACGTTTCTGACATCATCATTTCGTTATAGCCCTGTATGCCTCGCTTCGTTCCGAGCCAGTCATCGCTGACGTTAATTACTTCCACTTGCGGATAGTCATTCGTCAGACTACTAAGGTCTGTGTGCTGTGGTTTAACGAAAGCCACAGGAAATCCTTCGAGGAGTTTTAAATTGTTGTTGAGCGCAGCCCGTTCATATTCTTTCAGTTCAGATTGATAGACGGGGATAACCACTTTGAGCTGTTTCATTGGCGTTTTCCTAATTTTTCTGCAATTCCGTCATAGTAGGCACGATGGAGCATCATGAGATCTTTGGATTGCCATGCTTTCAAGAAAGGCATCGTGAGGAGGGCAGGAATGACGTAGCCCATTGCTCCAAGCCAACTGCGCAAATAACGCACGCCCCAATTTTTGCCATAATGATGATTCATATAAGCCTCGTTGCGCACCTGATAAAAGCGTTTCCATTTCTTTTTTTGGTTGCGTGTGGTCCATGAATCGTTGGAAAAGAATTTATGTTTGTCCATCAAAGCGTTTGGTACATAGATAAGTCTGAAACCTGCCAGATGAGCACGCAGACAATAGTCCGTGTCATCGCAGAAGATAAACAAATCTTTGTTTGGGAAACCTATACGTTCCACCACCTGCCGGCTGATGAAAGGTCCTTCAAAATCGCAGCCCACAATGTCGGTGGCTTCGGTTTCGTTGCCTTTCAACTTTTTTCCGTGCATACTGCCAAAAGGATTGGTGAAGTTGTATTTGCAAAACTCATGTGTGAAGACCTCGCCTTCCATCAAGCGGCGTGGACTCAAGATACCCAACGTTAGTGCACCATCGGCAGCAACATTGAGTTCAACCTGTTCCAAAAGGTGCTCCAAACAGTCTTCTCGTGGGAAAACATCATCGTCCATGCACCAAATCCAGTCGGCTTCATCCTCGTAAGCCGCCTTTATACCTGTGTAAAAACCACCCGACCCACCAACGTTTTCTTGATGGATAACGGATAAATCGGTCTGCGTGTCGAGCCATTCTTTTGTTCCGTCGGTGCTTCCGTTGTTCACCACGATAATTTTTGAAAGTCGTTTTTGTACTCTCAAGCAAGCTATTCCTTGCTTGAGCAACGCTAAACGATTGAATGTAACGACAACTCCTATTATTTTCATATCTATAAATAAGCTACATTTAAGGTCTGTTTTTTTCTTTTCTCACCACCTTTCCGCCCACTTCTTCCCAATCTCTGTTGAACTCCTCGCGCGTTCGTTTCCAGCGGTTATGACTCCAAAGCCACAGTGCTGGTTCACGGAGGATGGTTTGTTCGAGTAAATGAAAATAGGTATCAGTGATTTCAAATTCCTTGGTTGCGGCAGGTTCAAGTTCTATCGGGATAAATTCGCACGTATAATAGCCCCGCTTCACACGTCTCAAGTCGCCATAAAAACATGCTTGGTCGGTGCGACGGGCAATGCGTTCAGCACCCGTTAGCACAGGTGTGTCATGGTGGAGAAAGTCCACCCAATGGTGAATGTTCCACCAGAGTGGCACTTGGTCGGCTATATAGCCAATGATGATAGATTGTTTTTGCTTTTTAAAAGCAAGAATCTTGCGCAACGATTCCTGCATCGGTACGCAAACTGCATGCTGGCGTTCGCGGACATTTTTAAATAAGCGGTCGAATGCTTCATTTTCTAATGGATGATAAAGTTGGCAGCATTGCACATTCTTTGGCACCCAATAGGGCAAAGACGTAATCCATTCCCAGTTGCAATAATGTCCCAAATAGATGGCGCAAGACTTTTCCTGTCGCAGAAGTTCGATGATTTTTTCGGTGTTTTTAAACTGCATGCGTCGTTGAAGTTGCTCAGGTGTCATTGACATGAGCTTAAGGGTCTCAACGATGTAATCACAAAACCAATGATAGAAATCTTTTTTTATCTGTTTCAGTTCGCTTTCCGACTTGTCGGGGAAACTTTCTGTGAGGTTTTTCCAAATCACACGCTGTCGGTATCTGATGACGTGTGCCAAAAGAAAATAAAAAAAGTCGGAAAGCACATAGAGCACACAGAAAGGCAAGAGCGACACCACATACCAAAAGCCGTATGCAAGTTTGTAAGTCGCAATGTTAAACCATCGTTTCATCTAAATCGTTTGGTTTTCCGATGTTAGGCTCAATTGCAAAACGCATTGAGCCTAAACAAAAAAAGAATATCGTTTATTTTATTTTTTTGTACTTATTAATTGGGCAGCAAAGGTGGGAGAAATCATCCCACCTGACTGCCTGGTTTCACTTCGCCCATGGTGGTTGTAACTGTGAGCGAACCATCGAAGTTTACAGCCGAGAGTATCATTCCTTGGCTTTCAATGCCCATCATCTTTCGAGGTGGGAAATTGGCAATGAACAATACGTCTTTCCCGATTAGCTGTTCGGGTTCGTAATAGGCTGCAATACCGCTAAGAATGGTGCGTTCTGTGCCCGAACCATCGTCTATCGTGAACTGCAACAACTTCTTGCTCTTTTTCACCTTTTCGCAATTGAGCACTCGACCGACACGGATGTCCATCTTTTCAAAGTCCTCAAAACCCACATTTGGCTTGATGGGTTCGGCTTTGTAGCTCGCAGCCTCATTTTCTTTTTTGGTGTTCTCCAACTTTTGAAGTTGTGCATCGATGGTTTCATCGCTTATTTTTTCAAAGAGTAGTGCTGCTGGCGATAACTGATGTCCCGCTTTGAGAAGCTCAATTGAGCCGAGTTCGTTCCACTCGCAGCTGTCCATGTTGATCATTTGGCGCAATTTTGCACTACTGAAAGGCAAGAATGGTTCAAAGGCTATGCTCAAGTTGGCTACAAGCTGAAGCGAAAGATGCAGAATGGTTGCCACACGTTGTTCGTCTGTCTTCCAAACCTTCCATGGTTCGCATTCAGCAATGTATTTATTGCCGATACGCGCAAGATTCATCGCCTCTTTCTGTGCCTCACGGAACTTGAAAGCATTGAGAAAATATTCCACTTTTGCTTTTACATCTTTAAACTCCTGAATGGTTTGTAGGTCGATTTCTTGCCATTCACCGCAGGCAGGCACAACGCCATTCCAATATTTCCACGTGAGTTGCATTGCACGATTAACAAAGTTTCCATAAACGGCTACAAGTTCGTTGTTGTTGCGTTCTTGGAAATCTTTCCACGTAAAGTTATTATCCTTGGTTTCTGGTGCATTTGCTGTAAGCACGTAGCGCAGTACGTCTTGCTTTCCTTCAAATTCTCTCAAGTATTCATGGAGCCACACAGCCCAATTCCTACTTGTTGAAATCTTATCGTTCTCAAGGTTAAGAAATTCGTTGGATGGCACGTTATCGGGCAGAATATAGTCGCCATGTGCTTTCAACATACTTGGGAAGATGATGCAATGGAAAACGATGTTATCTTTTCCGATAAAATGCAGGAGACGAGTGTCGGGGTCTTGCCACCATTTTTGCCACGTTCCGAAGCGTTCTGGATTACTGTCGCAAAGTTCTTTGGTGTTGGAGATGTAGCCAATGGGGGCATCAAACCACACATACAGTACTTTTCCGTCAGCTCCTTCTACTGGAACGGGAATACCCCAATTGAGGTCACGCGTCATGGCTCGAGGTTGCAAGTCCATATCCAACCAACTTTTGCATTGCCCATAAACATTAGAACGCCATTCTTTATGTTCTTCAAGAATCCATTTCTGCAACCATGGCTGATAGGTGTTCAGTGGGAGATACCAATTCTTGGTGGTTTTGACAACTGGCTTTGAGCCAGAGATGGTTGAGTGAGGAGCAATGAGTTCCATCGGACTAAGTGCCGTGCCGCATTTCTCGCATTGATCACCATAGGCATTAGGATTATGGCAATGCGGACATTCGCCCATCACGTAGCGATCTGCCAAAAATTGTTTGGCTTCTTCGTCATAGAGTTGTTCTGTTTCTTGTTCTTCGAGTTTTCCTTCATCATACAGTTTACGAAAGAAATCGGATGCAAACTTATGATGTATATCACTGGTGGTTCGGCTGTAAATGTCAAACGAAATGCCAAACTCTTCAAAAGAATCTTTTATCATCTTGTGATAACGATCACAGATGTCTTGAGGTGTTACGCCTTCTTTCTTTGCACGCAATGTAATCGGCACACCATGTTCATCGCTTCCCCCAATGAAAATCACTTCTTCGTGTTTCAAACGTAGGTAACGAACATAAATATCCGACGGAACATAGACCCCAGCAAGGTGTCCTATATGTACACCGCCATTGGCATAAGGCAATGCTGCTGTGACGGTGGTGCGCTTGAAATGTTTATCTTTCATTCTACTTGTTTTGTAATTATCAAAAAAATCAGGCATGTTCTAAAAAAATTCTGCAGCGTGTTTTGCTTCATTCTATTGCTTTGCTCTTTGTGTCTTTTTGTTTTTATACGTTAGATTTTTCTTTCTCTTTCAGTTGTATAGCTTGTTATGCGCCTTACAAATTAGAAGAAAAATCTATACGTCTAAAAAGCAAAAATCCTACAAAGAGAATTTATAGAACCTGCCTAAAATGCAAAGTTACGGTAATTCCTACAAAAGTCAAAGGAAACTTCGATGCTTTTATTGTACCCTCACCGTCTTTGCACCTTCGTAACAGGCAATGGTTCTTTTCCCGTTTGTATAGATTTCCTCATTGCCTGGCATGTCGAGAACAAAACCTGCCGCCTTGACTTGTTGCACTAAATTGTCATAGGCAGCTTGATTAAAGACACCTATAATGATGGCACCGTCTTTAAAAGCTACATAGCTCGACACACCTTTGCGTAGTGGTTTCGGATAATCTTCATATTGGTTGCCTGTGAGGATTTTTGCCAATCGGCAATTTTTGTAATAGAGCTTCGAGAATTTATCCAAACGATAGATTTCATAATTGTTTGTTAGCTTGTAGCCATATTTTTTTGCGATGGTGGGTGCATCATCAGAGTTTTCAAAAAGTGAGATGGCTTCTTTGATGGTGATAAATTCTGGGTTGGCAGTTACAGAGATTTCAGTTGGCGTAGATGCAACGACTGCATTTTTTTCTTTACTCATCGACTTTTCGGTCGTTCCACAACTGTTCATCAACAATGCTGCCACTATCAGCGATGCTACTATTTTTACGTTTTTCTTCATACGTTGTTTTTACGTCATTATTATATATAAAAGGTGAAAATTGTTTATCTTTTCAATGCTTTTGTTTTTGTCTCTTTTTGTCATTGAGTTGGTCTTTTGCCAACGTAAAGTCTAATTGGCGACGTTCCACATTTGCTCTTGCCACCTGAATGCGTATCGGATCGCCAAGCTGATAGACGTGATGACGACGTCGACCTACCAAACAATAATTCTTTTCATCAAAGTCGTAGTAGTCATCATCAAGGTCGCGCATTGGGATCAAGCCTTCACAATGATTTTCATCAATCTCAGCGTAGATGCCATAGCTCTGTATGCCACTGATATGTGCATCATAGCATTCGCCCAAATGTCCCTCCATGAATTCCACCATCTTGTATTTTATGGAGTCGCGTTCAGCATTTTGAGCCACTTGTTCCATGTCGGAGCAATGCTCACAAAGCATCTCATAATATTCTTTATTGCCCGATTTCTCGCCTTGTTGATAACCTGTGATGAGTCGATGCACCATCGTGTCGGGGTAGCGACGTATGGGCGATGTGAAATGGGTGTAGAATTCAAATGCAAGTCCAAAATGCCCAATGTTCTGTGTGCTATACTTCGCTTTCATCATTGACCTAAGCGCAATGGTTTGTATAGCTTTTGCCTCACTTTTGCCCTCCACTTCTTCTATGAGCGCATTCAATGCACGAACGGTTGCACCTTTTGTGGAAGTAGATTTCAGTCTGTAACCAAACTTTGCAGAGAATTGTCGCAAGTTTTCGAGCTTCTGTGGGTCTGGATCATCGTGTATACGATAGGGTAAAGTCTTTGCTTTCTTACCCTTTTTCACCTTTCCAATGCTTTCTGCCACATAACGATTGGCAAGCAACATAAATTCTTCTATGAGTTTATTGGCATCTTTTGAACGCTTGAAATAGCAACGCAAGGGCTTCCCTTTTTCATCAATATCAAATCGAAGTTCCTCTGAATCGAAGTTCACACTGCCATTCTTAAACCGCTGTTTGCGTATGTATTTTGCCAAGCGATCAAGTGTTACAAGCTCATAGGCATTCTCTCCCACATAATCTGTGACTTGGTTTCGTGTGGGTGCAGCTTCTCCAGTTCCGTCTATAACCCCATTGGCTTCCAACACTTCTTGCGCTTCTTCGTAGGTGTAACGGCGGTTGCTTTTGATGACTGTATGCACGATGCGGTAATCCTTAACGTTTGCTTCTTCGTCTAACAAAAACACCACGCTAAAAGCAAGTTTCTCTTCATCTGGGCGTAACGAACAAATAACGTTGCAAAGACGTTCGGGCAACATCGGTATGGTTCGATCAACAAGATAGATAGATGTTGCGCGTCGCTGTGCTTCCTTGTCAATGATACTACCAGGCTTCACATAATGCGAAACATCGGCTATATGAACCCCCACTTCCCACATTCCGTTGTCTAATTTTCGTAACGAAAGTGCGTCATCGAAGTCTTTGGCGTCTTTTGGATCAATTGTACATGTCCACACATTGCGAAAATCTTCACGCTCGGCGAGGTCTTGTGGTGTGATCTCTCCACTGATTTTGTTGGCGACTGCCTCCACATCGGCAGGATATGCGTAGGGCAAACCATATTGAGCAAGGATGGTGTGCATCTCAACATCGTTCTCGCCAGCTTGCCCCAATACTTCAATGACTTCGCCAACAAGGTTTTTGTGATCGGCGTCGGGCCACTTTGTGATCTTCACAATTACTCTGTCGTTCGTCTTTCCACCTCCAAGAGCTTTCTTAGGGATAATGATGTCGTGACTGAAAAGGTTTTCTTGTGTCATGAGAAAGGCAATATCGCTCTCCACCTGTAATTTACCCACAAACGTTTCTTTGCCTCTTTGCAATATTTCGATGACCATTGCCTCCTTAATGTGATTGCGGCGACGTGCCAAAAACTGCACACGTACACGGTCGCCATTCAATGCTGCCATCGAATTTCTTTCCGAAACAAAAACGGGCGTACCCCCATCATCGGGCTGGAAAGTGTTCTTACCATTCGTTTTCCTTACAAACACACCTTCTTGAACCTGACCTTTCGTATTCAGACGGTATGCCGATTCGCCAACTTTTGCCAAATAGTCGTCCCACGCCATTTCTTCCATCACATCAATAGCCAGCATTTTCAAGGGATGTGTTGTGAATTTGAGTGCGCGAAATATTTGTTTGAAACTGAGCGTTTCTTCTGGATATGTTTGGAATAAGGTCGTGAGCTTGTCAGTAACCTGAACTTTATTCAATCGTTTCTTACCTTTCTTTTCCTTGCTCATAACACATTACTATTTTAATAATGTTCACAAAGTAACAAAAAAGTTTGTATCTTTGCAAGCGTTTCACATTATTTTAATGAAAAAGATACTCATAACAGGCGCATCGGGGTTCATTGGTTCGTTCATTGTTGAAGAAGCATTGCGCAGAGGATGGGACACATGGGCTGCCGTGCGTCCTACATCTTCACGCCGATATTTACAAGACAAGCGTATCAACTTTATTCAATTAAACTTCGATGACGAACAAAGCCTTTACGACCAACTTTCACCCCATCGCTTCGATTACATTGTTCATTCTGCAGGTGCAACCAAATGTCTGAACAAAGAAGACTTCTTCCGCAGCAATACAGACGGAACAAAGCATTTGGTGTGTGCCATCAACCGCCTAAAGATGCCACTTGAGAAATTTATTTTTATCTCAAGTTTGAGCATCTATGGGGCTATCCGAGAACAACAACCCTATACCGACATCAAGGAAAGCGACACACCTTGTCCCAACACAGCCTACGGAGAGAGCAAACGAAGAGCCGAAGTGTTTCTCACGGAGCATGCAGCTTTTCCTTATATCATTCTCCGACCAACAGGCGTGTATGGACCACGTGAAAAGGATTATTTCATGATGGCGAAAACGATAAAAAATCACATTGATTTTTCAGTGGGTTTTCAACCGCAAGACCTTACATTCGTTTACGTAAAAGACGTGGTTCAAGCCGTTTTTCGCTCACTTGAAAGCACAAAAACAGCTCGTTCGTACTTCCTTTCAGATGGAAACGTCTATCGCAGTAGTACGTTTAGCGAATTGTTACGCAACGCATTGGGCAATCCGTGGTGGATTCGCATCAAAGCTCCAATTTGGCTGTTGCGCATCATCACTTTCTTTGGTGATATTGCAGGGTGCATTTCAAGAAATCCAACGGCGTTAAACAATGACAAGTTTCAAATTCTTAAACAGCGAAACTGGCGTTGCGACATCACACCTGCCATCGAAGAATTGGGCTACAAACCTGCATACGACCTACAACGAGGCGTTGAAGAAATGTTCAAATGGTATAAGGATAACCAATGGATATAATCCTCGCAAAAACAAAGCAAGACAATTGTTCATAAAACAGAAAAGAAACACGTTTTAATCCAATTCGGTCATTAAAGACCAAAGGGATTGCATCTGATTGTTTGTGCAGGTTGTTTAGCATTTTACCGCAGATGTAGCAGACTACTTCAAGAGAAAATGCAGAACAAGAAGCCAACAAGCAGGTGGAAATAGTTAGGAAGTTAATAAATAAAATAAAAGGAAACCCTAACGGTCTAATGACCAATTTGGGTTTAATCACATCAAAAAACGGAATGAAAACATTCATAAAAAACTTGTTCAAATTAGAGAAAAAGCCAACAAAAGGATTGCTTCCTGTTGAATGGGCAGCAATGGGCTATTTGGTTTTCACGCTCATTCTCATCTTCATTCTCTACACAAAGATAGCCAATCCTGAAATCCTCATCTTCGGACGATTGCGCATCATTGCCATGACGGTAGCACTTTGGTTGGTTTATCGCCTCTTACCTTGTCGCCTTACTCGCTTTGCTCGCATTGCCGCACAGTTGGGGTTGCTGGCTTGGTGGTATCCAGACACCTATGAAATCAATCGAGTTCTACCCAATCTCGACCACATTTTCGCCCAATGGGAACAAGCATGGTTTGGTTGTCAACCCTCGCTCGAATTTTCAAAGCTCCTGCCCCATCCTGTTTTTAGCGAACTCTTCGACATGGGCTATGCTGCCTATTATCCAATGATAGCCCTCACCGTGCTTTATTACTTTCTTTGGCGCTACAAAGAATTTGAACGCTCGGCTTTCATTCTTCTTACAGCTTTTTTTGTTTATTATGTGGTCTTCATCCTTGTACCCGTCGTTGGTCCTACGTTTTATTTCAAAGCCATTGGCTTGAAAGCGGCATCATCGGGCATTTTCCCTGAAGTCTTCGATTATTTCAATCATCATCAGGCGTGTTTACCAAGCCCTGGCTATATGGATGGCATATTCTATCATTTTGTGGAAAGTGCAAAGGCAGCTGGAGAACGCCCTACTGCGGCATTTCCAAGTTCGCATGTGGGCATCAGTACCATCTGTATGCTCTTGATTTGGCGCACGGGCAACCGTCCGTTCTTCTACATCCTCACGCCTATTTATTTCTTTCTCTGCTGTGCAACGGTTTATATCCAAGCCCATTATCTCGTAGATGCTTTGGCTGGAATGGTTACTGCAGTGATTATCTATTTCTGCCTGTTTCACCTCTCTAAACACATGGTGAGCAAGGCGTAATCCCCTTATTTGCTTTCCGAAGAAACCTACACAAATATTTAATAAACAACAAAGACTTATGTTTAAAAAACCTTTTTTATTAACTTTCTTCCTTTGTTTTGCACATTTCGTTGTGGCACAAAACAAGGAATTTGAACTCAAAAATTGGAAATTCTCCAGAGACAAAAAACATTGGCAAGAAGTAATCATCCCTCATGATTGGGCTATCGCTGGACCATTTGACAAAAAATGGGATTTACAAATGGTGGCTATCAGTCAAAATGGTGAAACGCAGGCGACAGAAAAATCGGGTCGTTCTGGTGCATTACCTTGGATTGGCGAGGGATGGTATGAATACGCATTGGAGGTGAAACAGAAAAACTTTGCCCATGCAATACTTTGCTTCGATGGTGCGATGTCGGAGCCCATCGTTTATGTTAATGGCAAAGAGGCAGGCAGATGGGCTTATGGCTACAATGCTTTCCGATTAGACATTGCCCCATTGCTTCGCCAAGGCGCAAACACATTGCTCGTGCATCTCAATAACCGTGAAGAAAGTAGCCGTTGGTATCCGGGGGCGGGCATTTATCGTCCTGTGAAGCTCACATTTACACCACAAACCTACATCGATGATTGGTCGGTTTTCGCACGAACAACGGCTATCCATCAACAAAAAGCAACACTCATGGTCGATTTTTCGGTCGTAGGATTGAGCAAGCGAGCTACGGCAACGGTTGAAATTTTCGATGGAAAGAAGTTGTGTGCTCAAGACTCGCAAGCCATTGTTGCCCATCAAAAGGATCTCCAATTCACGCTCACTTTGCCAAATGCCCAACTTTGGACACCCGAAACACCTCATCTTTACAACATTCGTATTCGCATCAAAGACGGAAAACATATACTTGCTTCTCATCAATTGAAAACGGGCGTGCGCACTATCAACGTAACGAAAGAAAAAGGATTTCAACTCAACGGACAAATGCGCAAAATTCAAGGTGTTTGCCTGCACCATGACTTAGGTCCGTTGGGTGCAGCTGTGAACAAAGCAGCACTCATTCGCCAAATAAAACTGATGAAAGAAATGGGTGCCGATGCCATACGCACTGCCCACAACATGCCATCTCAATTGCAGATGGAACTTTGCGACTCGTTGGGAATGATGGTTATGGCGGAAAGTTTCGATATGTGGCACTATCCTAAATGTAAGAATGGCTATGCCATCTTCTTTGATGAGTGGGCTGAAAAAGACATCGAAAACCTCGTTCGCAATCATCGCAACCACCCAAGTATCATAATGTGGAGCATCGGTAATGAAATTCCGGAGCAATGGAGCGATGAAGGTAGGGAAATTTCTGAACGCCTTCAGTCGCTCATTCACCAATTCGACCCTACTCGTCCTGTTACACAGGGAAAAGACCGTGCGGAGGAAGCACTCAAATCGGGATTTGCACAAGTAATGGATGTGCCTGGTTTTAATTATCGTGTTTATAAATATGGCCGCAACATTGCGCAACTTCCAAAGGGCTTCTTGCTCGGTGCGGAAACAGCCTCAACAGTTTCAAGTAGAGGTGTGTATAAGTTTCCGCTCAAATGGGGTGTGGTTGAGGCTGACCAAGATGGACAAGTTTCGAGCTACGACCTGAATTGGTGTTCATGGAGCAATCTTCCAGAAGAAGATTTTATGGCAATGGAGGATGAGCCTTACACGATTGGACAGTTTATTTGGACGGGTATTGACTATTTGGGCGAACCTACGCCTTATGATGAATATTGGCCAAGTCGCAGTAGTTACTTCGGTGCGTGCGACCTTGCTGGTTTGCCCAAAGACCGCTATTATCTTTACCGCTCGATTTGGAACAAAAAAGCCCATACGCTTCACCTCCTTCCCCACTGGACATGGAACGGACGTGAGGGACAAAACGTGCCTGTTTTCTGTTATACGGATTATCCCGAAGCCGAACTTTTTGTCAATGGGAAATCGCAAGGGCGCAGAAAGAAAAATAGCAATGTCACTGGCGAAACCAAAACAGGTCACCCCGCCACACCAGAAGAGGCACAAAAACGTGCCGAACGTTATCGCTTAATGTGGAAGGATGTTGTCTATGAACCTGGAGAAATAAAAGTTGTTGCCTATGATGAAAAGGGGAATAAGGCGGCAGAGAAAAGCATCAGAACAGCTGGCAGTCCTGCACGCTTGCTACTCGAATCCGACAGAAAAACCATCAGTGCAGATGGCAACGATCTTGCTTATATCACAGTTTCGCTGACAGACGATAAAGGAGAACTCATTCCTTTTGCCAACGAACGTTTACACTTCTTTGTGGAGGGGGCAGGTCGCTTCAAAGCCGTTTGCAATGGTGATGCAACATCGCTCGAATCTTTCACAGAACCACGTATGCAACTTTTCAATGGTAAACTCGTTGTAACGCTCCAAAGTCTTTCTCAAGCTGGTGATATTCGCTTGCGAGTTACAAACGAAAAGGGCAACATCAGTGAAACGATCGTAATTAAAAGCGTAAAGAGAAATTAATGCACAATTTAAGGTGAAATCGGAACATTATAACAGCTAAAAAAGGCTGCGAAGGCAAGAAAATGATTGTTTTTCTTACAAAATACGTTCAAAATTTTGGAGGAACACAAAAAAAGCATTACCTTTGCAGCGCAATTGACCTATGGTGTAATGGTAGCACAACAGGTTTTGGTTCTGTTTGTGGTGGTTCGAATCCGCCTAGGTCAACAAAAAAAGGTTCTTAAGCATTGCTTAGGAACCTTTTTTGGTTTACCCCAATTCGGTTATTAGAGCCCAAACGAATTGCATTTGATTGTCTGTGCAGCTTCTTTAGCATTTTCTCGCAGATGTAGCGGGCTACTTCAAGAAAAAACGATAGACAAGTTGCCGACAAGCGGATGCAAGCCGTTGGGAAGTGAAGGAATAAAATAAAAAGAAACCCTCATGGTCTAATGACCGATTTGGGTTTAAAATCAATCAAATATTAAGAATTGTGAAGAAAAAGAGGACTTAATGCCCTACTTTTTCTTCATATCAAGAAGTTGTTGAATGCTTGTTTCCACCTTATTTATATCATCAGTGGGTTCAAAACGCTCTACAACTGTGCCTGATTGATCTACCAGAAACTTGGTAAAGTTCCATTTTATGCTGGGATTTCGGTCATAGGCTGGGTCTTTTTCACGAAATTTTGCGTCTAAATACTGCCCAATTTTGTTGGTCAAATCGAAACCTTTAAAACCCTTTTGTGCTTTCAAGTAGGTGTAGAGTGGTGACTCGTTCTTTCCGTTCACATCAATTTTGTTGAACTGTGGAAAGGTTGTTCCATACGTAGTGGTACAGAATGCATTGATTTCTCGGTACGTTCCCGGTGCTTGTTCACCAAACTGATTGCAGGGAAAGTCTAAAACAACCAGTCCTTTGTCCTTATAAGCATCGTAGAGCTTTTGCAATTCGGCATATTGTGGTGTAAATCCGCATTTTGTTGCCGTATTGACTATCAAGAGAATTTTTCCTTTGAATTGTTTCATCTTGACGGTTTTACCATCTCCATTTTTCACACTGAATTTGTAAACATTCTTTTGCGCCATCACGGTCATACCTATGAAAGCACAGAAAATCATTGTTAATATTTTTTTCATAACCATTTGTTGATCAATTCTGTAATTCCTTCGCTTGCTCCTTTTTGTATGATTTCAATTTCTCGCTTGCTTTTCTTCATCACTTCATTGGGATCGATGAGAAAGATTTGGGCAGTGTCGGGCACGTATCGGATGAGGCCTGCGGCAGGATAAACGTTCAGCGATGTACCAACGATGACAAAGATATCGGCTTTTTCCACTTCGGCAGCAGCCTGTTCTATCATGGGTACGCTTTCTCCAAAAAATACAATGAACGGGCGCATGATGCTGCCATCCTTTGCCTTTGCTCCAGGTCGCACCTCGCAAGTCTCCTCTGTGAGGGTTTCGCGGTAGGTTGGGTCATAGGGTGCAACACTGGAACACACCTTTTTCAGTTCGCCATGCAGGTGAATAACCTCTGAAGAGCCAGCTCTTTCGTGCAAATCGTCCACGTTTTGTGTAACTACTACCACGCGGTACTGTTTTTCCAATTCGGAAATCAGCCGATGCCCTGTGTTGGGTTCGGCTTGAAAGAGTTTTTTGCGCAATCGGTTGTAAAAGTTATTGACAAATACGGGGTCGGTTTCTATGGCTTCGTGGGTTGCTACTTTTTCAACAGGCTCGTTTTCCCATAACCCATTTTGCCCTCGAAAAGTGCTAAATCCGCTTTCAACCGACATCCCTGCACCGGTGAGAAAGACTATTGTTTTCATTTCGCTACACATTCGTTGAGAAACATTTTTATTTTATTATGCCACAAATTTAATTATTTTAATCAGATTATATGATTACTTCTGTATGAAAAATATTATCTTTGCACATAAAATTATCATAATAAACAAATTTCAAATGGACAAATTAAGCTACGCATTGGGTATCGGCATAGGAACCCAGCTTTCAAATATGGGCGCAAATGCACTCAATATTGATGATTTCGCATTGGCTATTAAGGACGTTATTAGTGGTAACGAACTGAAGGTGAACAACCAAGAGGCACAACAATTGGTGAACAATTTCTTTGCAGAACAAGAAGCAAAGCAACAGGCTGCAGCCGAAGAGGCGGGTAAAGTGGTAAAGGCTGTGAGCGAAGACTTCCTCGCAGAAAACGCTAAAAAGTCTGGCGTCATCACATTGCCATCTGGTTTGCAATACGAAATCATTACCGAAGGCAACGGAAAGAAGCATCCCAAGGCTACGGACAAAGTGAAATGTCATTACGAGGGCACACTGGTAGACGGCACAAAGTTTGATAGTTCATACGACAGAAACGAACCTGCGGTGTTTGGATTGAACCAAGTTATCGCTGGATGGACGGAAGGTTTGCAGCTGATGACAGAAGGAGCCAAGTTCCGTTTCTTCATTCCTTACAACCTCGGATATGGTGAACGTGGTGCAGGTGCGTCTATTCCACCTTATGCTGCTCTTGTGTTCGTTGTAGAACTGATTGAAGTTTTATAATCGAAGATAATGCGCTTGCGTCATAAGCGTTATTCCACCGATGATGCAAGGCAGATGAATGAAGAAGAAAATCAATTAGAAATAATCATAAAAATATTTATAAGAAGATGAAAAAACTTTCTATTGCTGCCGCAATGGCAGTTGCAGCCATAGGTTTCACAGCTTGTGGCAACTCTACGCCAAAGGAAGAGTTGAAGACAGATGTAGACTCTTTAAGCTATGCTTTTGGTATAGATCAAGGTCAAAGTGTTAAACAATACTTGCAACAAATGGACATTGATACGGCTTATGTGGATGAGTTCTTGAAGGGTATGAGTGCAGGTGCAACATCGTTAGACGACAAAAAGAAACAAGCGTATAATGCAGGTGTTGGTGCTGGTATGCAAATGGCTATGGTCATCAAACAACAGCTCAATAAGAATATTTTCGGTGCCGACTCAACACAAACCATTTCTATCGACAACTTCCTTGCTGGGTTTGCTGCCAGTGCAAAAAATCAAGGTCAGAAGATGACCCTCGATCAGGCACGTAAAGTGGAACAAACCGTTGCACAAGCTATTCAAGCAAAGTCGGCAGAAAAGACTTATGCCAAGAATAAAGCTGAAAACGATAAGTTTATGGCAAATGTGGCAAAGAGAGCAGATGTAAAAGCACTCAAAAATGGTGTCTTCTACAAAGAACTGAAAGCTGGAAGCGGTGCAAAACCAACCAAAAACGACATTGTGAAAGTAAACTACGAAGGAAAAAACATTGCAGGTAAGGTGTTCGATCAACGCGATGGCGCAACAATGCCATTGGCTGGCGTTGTTCCTGGTTTCACAGAAGCATTGTCTAACATGCCTGTTGGTTCAAAATGGGAAATTTATATTCCTTACAAACAAGGCTATGGTGCACAGGAAACAAGCCCCGAACTACCTCCATTCTCAACACTGGTGTTCACAGTTGAGCTACTCTCAATCGAAAAAGCACCACAAGCACAAGGTGGAAAAGTAGTACCTCAAGTACAATAAGATTCTTAATAAATCAATTTATAAACCATCCTAAAAGGTCGGAGAGGTATAACTCCGACCTTTTTAAATTACTTTAAATTAGCATGAAAAAGATTTTTCTTTTAGCCACAGTGCTACTTGCCAGTGCAAGCATGCAGCCTTTGCTTGCACAAGAAAAGAAAAAAAATAAGAAGAATAAGGCAGAAGTAGCCCAAACAGTCGATAAAGTCGAGCTGAAAACAACTTCAGACTCCATCAGCTATGCCGCAGGCATGGCGCTTACACAAGGATTAGACGAGTATCTGAAGCATCAGTACAAGCTCACGGAGGAACAGATGCCTGAGTTTATACGAGGATTGAAAACGGGTATTGCGCAGCGAGCAGACAAAAATTTTGCAGCCTATGCGGCAGGATTACAGGTTGCTCAACAGGTGGAAGCTGGTTTGCTTCCTAACGTAGAACAACAGTTTGACGACAAAAAAACAATTAACCCAGAAATGCTCTATAAAGGTTTTCTTGCCGTAATCGAGAAAGATTCTTCACTCTTTAAAACAGAAACGGCAAAAACTTTCTATGACCAAAAACTTGTGGAAGCAAAAGAAGCTAAAAATCGTGCCAACAAATTGGCTGGAGAACAGTTTCTCGCTGCCAACAAGCAACAGCCAGATGTCGTAACTTTACCTTCGGGGCTGCAGTATAAAATCATCACAAAAGGGACGGGCAACATTCCAAAGCCAACCGACAAGGTAAGAGTGGTTTACGAAGGACGCACGCTCGATGGAAAAGTTTTTGATGCAACTGAACGACATGGTAAACCAAACGACACATTCGGTGTTTCAAACCTCATAAAAGGTTGGACAGAAGCCTTGACAATGATGCCTGTTGGTTCAAAATGGGAAATCTATATCCCACAAGAACTTGCCTACGGAGAACGTGGTGCGGGAAAGGATATTCCACCATTCTCTGCCCTTATCTTCACTTTGGAACTGCAGGGAATTGAAGTCCCCGAAGTGAAGCCCGAAAAGGTAGTGGAAATAGCACCTGAAAAGCCTGCAAAACCTGCCACAAAGCCCAATCGCCCACGTGCTAAGAAAATAAAGGGTAAATAGTGATATTACACCAACAATTCAAGTAAGGCTCAGTTGCACAGCAACTGAGCCTTACTTGGAAAAGAACTACTTAATCTCCAAGATCAGACGGAAAATCATTGTTTTGCAGATTGGGCAAAAACATCATACGAGAGTATTAAATCGGAGATGTCGTAGGCTTTCTTGAGATGGTTGATTTGGGTTTTCGTAATGTTTTTTTGTCCTACTTCTATATCGAAAGAGGAACCCACAGCAGCGTCAATTCGTTTTTTTGAAAAGAGACTCTGTCCGACACCTTTCCACGGATAATCATCTAATTGCAAGAGATTTAAGAGGGTTGGATAGATGTCTATTTGTCCGATTGGGAGTGTTGTGTGCATTGCCTTTGGCGAATTGATGACAATGAAAGGAACGAATTGTTTTTCGCTGACCATGCCTTTTCCTTCCTTCGATGCACAAATGGCAGCTCGGTCGCTTGCCAACCCTTCATGGTCGCCCACGATTACTACCATTGTTTCCGAATAGTCGGGACGTGTTTTCAGATAGGCAAGCAATTTTCCCAAGGCAAAATCGGTGTAATTCGCCGTTATTATATAATCAGCCATCTTCTCGGGATAATTCCCTTTGAGATGAATGCGCTTGAGTTGATCGGGCAGAATGAAGGGTGAATGTCCGGAGTAGGTAACCATCTGAAGGAAAACGTGCTCGCCACGTTTCCATATTTCGCCATGCCTCATCTTCTCAATCGCTTGCTCGATGAAAGGAACATCGGCTAAATTCTTCTTTGGTCCAGTTGTTTGGGTGGCTTTCCAATCTTTTTTGGCATAGATTTTATCAAATCCGAAGAGCCTTGCCACATTTCCTTGGTTCCATATTATAGGACGATCGACGGTCAAGAGATAGTTGGTGGTGTGGTTTTGTTGCTTCATCGCCTTTGCCAATGTGAAGAAAGTGTTGTTGGGGTATTTAAAAGCATAACAGCCACATTTCACAGGCAACAGACCAGCGTTGAGCATCAGTTGTGCGTCTATTGAACGACCGCCTCGTACTTGTGTCAAAACATGAGGTGCGTAGAGCGTTGATGGGTCTTTGAGGGCTTTGTTGAGATAGGGTGTAATGGGCTTTCCTTCGATGCTTTTACCAATGACCCAACTTTCCAACGATTCGCAAAAAACAATGATCAGGTTTTTCTTTTGGTGCTTTTCAAGTTGAATGGAGGTGTATTTGGGATGTTTGTGCATCCATTCGTTGATTTCTTGCCGAATCTCTGGCGTATATTGGGCTGTGCTTCGGATGGCATCGTAGGTTAGGTAGCCTGCAATGGTGTAGATGGGAGTCACACACGTGTAATCATTCTTGTTTTGAAGGCGTTCCACGGCATGGACAATACCACCTTTTGCCCATACAATGCCCATGCTGATGGAGAGGAAAAAGAGGGTGAAAGCGGCATAACTCTTGAATATTTTCCACTTTTGCATCCGCTTTTCTTTCCACAAACAATAGCCTACAAAGAGGGTTTCGAGGGGCAAAAATGTATCATACCACCGCATTTGATCGATAACGCTCGCACTAAAATCGCTCAGATTGCTTGCTAAGGCATAAGAATCGAGTGGGATAGGGGCATTGTAGGTGCGGTTATACATCAAGTTGGCAATCAAAAGTGCATCTAAAAGCAACATTAACGCCACCTGAATGTTTTTCTTCTTCAACGCAATCAAGGGGAAAAGCAATAAAAATGTAACGGCTAATGTGTTGATATAGAGTGCTGGTTTAGATAAAGAGGTGAATGTTGTTTGCACACACCAAAGGAAATCAAACAACAAGAATTTGGCAAACAGGCCATAAAAAGCTGTTCTGACAATGTGGTTGCCAAATAACTGTGCTGCCGCAGTTTTGATGCAGTTTCTCATGGCGGTTGCCATTTTTAGTTTTTTCACAAGCAAAAACGTTTTATTGGTTGGATGTTAAGGTTGCAAAGGTAAACATTTTTTAGTAGAAAAGTAAGTTTTTTTCGCAGTTTTATGGTGTAAACACAACCTTAACTGCACGAGGAATGGGGCTTTTATCGCATGGAAACAAGCTTTAATATCTTGTCTAACGATATTCCTCGGGAAGTCTGTCGCGCCATAATCGGAACGGATTACGGCGCATTTGCGAGTTATAGAAGTAAGGAATGCCTGTTACTTCTTTTCCGATAAAGGCTGGTTTTTCAAATGTTTCGTCCTCGCTATTGAGTTCTATCTCTGCAAGGACAAGTCCTTCATTTTCGCCATAAAACTCATCAATTTCATAGGTGTGCTTTCCGCAAGGCACAAAATAACGCCGCTTGTCGATCATGCCTGGCTCGCAAAGTTTTAAAAGTGAATTTGCTTCGTCCATTGTGATTTCTTTTTCAAACTCATAGCGCACCAAACCTCCATTGCGAGAAGGTCCTTTAATGGTGAGGAATGCTTTGTCGTCGCAAGTCCGAATGCGCACTGTATTGACCGCAGCGAAGTAGCCCTGCTGTATGTGTACAGAACGCAGGGCATACTTTTTCCAATCCATTGATTTGTGAACGAGAAACTTTCGTTCTATTTCTTGACCATCAGCCATTTACTAAACCATAGAAATCGACCACCCCATGAGGGCTAACGTTAATATTGCCATAATGACAATGATCCACCGAATGACTGTTTTTGCCTGTTTTTCTTGATTTTCATTGCGTTTGTTACGCCCTTTTTTCACTTTCTTGCTCATAGTTCTTATTATTTAAAGGTGTTTTGGGAATATCCTAAAAGTGTTCCGAAAATATTTTAAAGTTTTCGCAGAAGTGGTTTTCCTTTATTTTATTCTGTTGGAAACTCCATCAGATAGGCTTTGATAAAGTCATCAATCTTGCCATCCATCACACCATCTACATCAGATGTTTGATGGTTTGTTCGGTGGTCTTTAACCCTTCTGTCGTCGAAGACGTAGCTCCGAATCTGACTGCCCCATTCTATTTTTTTCTTCGATGCTTCTACTTTTGCTTGTTCCTCCATGCGCTTTTTCATCGCTCTGTCATAGAGTTGAGACTTCAAAAGTTGCATCGCTTTGGCGCGGTTTTTGGGCTGATCTCGCGTTTCTGTGTTCTCAATGAGAATTTCTTCTTGCTCGCCCGTGTCGGGATCTTCGTACATATAGCGAAGACGAACACCCGATTCCACTTTGTTTACATTCTGTCCGCCTGCGCCTCCAGAACGGAAAGTGTCCCAACTCACTCTGGCGGGGTCTACATAGACTTCTATTGTGTCGTCAATGAGTGGCGAAACAAAGACACTCGCAAAACTGGTCATGCGCTTTCCTTGTGCATTGAAAGGACTCACACGCACCAATCGGTGCACACCGTTTTCACTCTTGAGAAATCCATAGGCATATTCGCCCCCTTCAAACTTCATCGTTACGCTCTTGATTCCAGCTTCATCGCCATCTTGAATGTCTGCAATCGTAACATTGTAGCCGTGTGCTTCGCCATAGCGCATATACATTCGCATGAGCATCGATGCCCAATCTTGACTTTCTGTGCCTCCAGCGCCAGAGTTGATCTTCATCACACACTCCATTGGATCTTCTTCTTGGCGGAGCATGTTCATCAATTCTAATGCCTCAATGTGGCTGATGAGCTTTGCATAGGCAGCATCAACTTCTTCTTCTGATACAAGATCATCTTTGTAGAAATCGAATGCCAATTGCAGCTCTTCGGTCTGCGCACTGATGGTTTCATATCCTTTTAGCCACTTTTCGATGCCCTTCACCTTCTTCATTTGGGCTTGTGCACGTTCGGCATCGTCCCAAAAATCGGGTGCTTGTGTACGAAGTTGTTCTTCTTCATACTCCATTTTTTTTGCATCTATATTGAGATAGCGGTGCAGCGCAGCGGTTCTTTCTACGACATCTTTTAGTTGTTCGGCTGTAATCACGTTGTTTTTGTTTTTTGTTAAACCCAAATCGGTCATTAGACCGTTAGGGTTTTCTTTTTTATCGTATTTACTAACTTCCTTTTGGTTTTTAATGACCGATTTGGGTTTAACTTACGGCTTAAACCTCATACATCTTTTCTATTGCGTCTTTGTAGCGTTTGTAGACCACCAAGCGTTTGATTTTTAGCGTGTTTGTTAGCTCTCCATCTTCCATAGAGAAAGCTTTCTCGAGCAGTGTGAACCGTTTGATTTGTTCATAGGGCGTGAGCCGTTGTTGCAGCGTTTCGATGCGTTCGCACATCATTTTCTTCACCTTCTCATTCTTACAAAGTTCTGCCCGCGTGGTGAATGGCACATTGTTATCGTTCGCCCATTCCTCCAAGATTCGGAAGTCTGGTACTATCAATGCCGTTACATATGGGCGTTGGTCGGCAACGATAGCCACTTGTTCGATGAACTTATCTATCAAGAGTAGCCCCTCTATCATCTGTGGTGCGATGTATTTGCCGTTTGAGGTTTTAAAGAGGTCTTTGATGCGTTCTTTCAGGAATAATTCACCATCCTTGAGGTAGCCCGAATCGCCCGTGTGGAAGAAACCATCGGCATCAAAAGCTGTTTTGTTGATATGGTCACGATGATAGTAACCTGGTGTGATGGTAGCTCCTCGGAGGAGGATTTCATCGTTCTCACCTATCTTTATTTCTATACCTTCGATGGGACGCCCCACTGATCCCAATGTGAATGCACGTTCTCTGTGGTCGCAACTCACGGTTGCTAAGCTCTCTGTGAGCCCATAGCCCACGAGCATATCCAATCCGATGCTATGTACAAATTCTTCGACTTCTGGCGAAACATATGATCCTGCTGTTGGGAAAATGTTGGGCTTGTCGAGCCCCAGTTCTTTGCGAACCAACCCAAGGACTGTTTTATTGAACACAGCATACTCTAATTCTAAAGGCAGAGGAACACGTTTTCCACGCCCGATGTATTGAATGTTGCGTTTACGTCCCACCTCCAAAGCATGTTTGAAGACTTTTTGCTTCACAACACTTGCTTTTTCGATTTTTTCTTTTACTGCCACGAACACCTTTTCCCAAAACCGTGGCACGGCAGCCATTGAAGTGGGGCGTGTTTGTCGCATACTCTCTTGAATTTCTTTGGGATAGGTATTGACGATGAGTTCGGCTCCGTGTGCCAACGCCAAATATGTCCAAGCGCGCTCAAAGACGTGCGCAAAAGGCAGGAAGTTGATGACTCGGTCGTGCTTTGTTACGGGTACGCATTTGCTATTTGCTACCATTGCAGCGTTATACATGCCATAGGTGAGTACCACGCCTTTACTTTCGCCCGTTGTTCCGCTTGTATAGAGAATGTTACAGATGTCTTCTTCGTTGGCTTCTGCCCATCGCTGTTCCACTTCCGATTGTCTGGGGAAATCTTCACCCAGTTTCAGAAAATCGTCAAAACGCATCGTGTGGCTATCGTCTGGATGCAGACGAATGTTGCTATCAAATGTTACGATGCGCTCCAATGTGGGACAAAAGGCAAAAATGCGATGCACCTTGTCATACTGTTCTTGCTCACCGACGAACACAATGCGTATTTCGGCATCTTGAATGATGTATTTGATTTGTTCTTCCGAGCTTGTTGCATAGAACGGAACTGTTACAACTCGAACGCCATAAGCTCCAAAATCTGTGTAAAGATAATGCACACAATTTTGTGAAAAGACTCCGATTTTCTCTTGTTTTTTAAGATTGAGATTGAGCAAAGCGTTCGACACTTGCTTGACGCGCATTGAAAACCGTGTCCAAGAAACATTTTTCCATTCAAGGCTTCCAAAATTGCGGAAAGTGATGACCTTTTTCGCACCATATTTCTTTGCTTGTTCATGAATGAGAACCGAATAGTGAATAGTTTCTTGCATAGCGTTTATCTTTTTATCAGTACTGCAAATATAAGCATTAATATGGAAATCACGAAAAAAAATCGGTAGTAATTCACACAAATCAACGATTAGCTATTTTTCAGTCATTTTTTTTCTATATTTTCGCCCCATTTCAGCCATTTTTCAACTGAGCCTTACTTGCTTCGCAACTGAGCCTTACTTACAACGCAACTGAGGCTTACTCTATGTGCAAGTGAGCCTCAGCTGAAAAATGGGGGTAAAAGGCTGGAAAATAGGTGATAGCATTTGTCGTTAGCGAAACTTTCCTACGAGCAATGGTGCATACTTATAAATGCAGAAGGTGAGGGAAGAAGTGAGAATTGAAACGATGAAGAATGCCAAACAAACGTGGTAATATGTGCCTTCGTAAGGAAAGCCTATCTTCGTGAGGAGGAGCGATACTGTGAGCGGAATGCCACCCGAAAGAAAATAGTAAACAAGGCTGTGGCTGCCCACCCATTCAAGGAAAGGAAGACGGGGAAGTTGTTTGGCTACGCCGATGAGGCACAGCGTTGTCACAAGAAAGTCTATGCAGAAAACCGCCCAATGGCTGACGGCGATGGGTTCGATGAGGAGGTTTGCACCGATATTCACTTCATATACTTTTATGAATATAATAAATAAGGATAAAAAGAATGTAGATGATAGCTTGTGGATAGGGTGGAAAAACGCTTCATGTTGATGATAAAGATAACCTAAGTGCAAGACGGGCAACGCCATAAGCACATTTTCTAGTTGCCAATAAAGGTCGGGATAATCTTTGGAAAATACCAAACAACCACCCATCGAAACCAATGAGAGGCACGCCATTATCCACCGATTTTCTTTGCTTATCCACATTGCGAGCACAAAAAGACTTTCTGCAACCATTAGGGTTGCAATGAACCATGACGCTCGTCCTTCAAGGATGCGCAGGAAGGTGTCGGTGATGTCGTAACCATGCACCAATGCTTTGGGTAATGCAATGATTGTTGTGAAAAACAAATAAGGAACGAGCATGGTTCGGAAAATGGTTGTCAATTTTTTGCGCCATGATTGATTTTCTTTCTTGAAACATAGATAGCCCGAAAGAAAGAAAAAGAGCAGAAGAACGTTCATCACATAGAAATTATAGGGAACGATGTTGTCGCCCGTGTAATAGATTTCCGTGTGGTCGAAAAGGATGGCAAGCATACAGAAACCACGCAAACGATCGATCCATGTTTTTCTTTTCATCATAGCGCATACAAAGATAGAAAAAAAAGATAAGATCTATCTGAAAAAATTTAGAATATTTTCTTATCTTTGCAAAAGTGTTGTAAGCTGATAGATGCGCCATTAGCAAGCTGTTTCTGCACATCTTGATGCGTGATTCTATGGTGTCGCAACTTCTGTAAAAGCAAAAGTCCTATGAAAAAATATCCTCAGAAATTGGCGCTTGTTGTTCCATGTTACAACGAAGAAGCGGTCTTAAACGTGGCAATTCCCAAGATGAAAGCATTGCTCGGAAGGATGCTTTCATTGCAATTGATCAGCGATTATGCCCTTGTTTTGGTTGATGATGGGTCGAAAGACACTACGTGGGCTATCATCGAAGCTGCACACGAGACAGATGTGCGGCTAAAAGGACTGAAACTGGCAACCAACGTGGGGCACCAAAAAGCACTTTTGGCAGGTTTGGTTCACGCAAAAGAACTTGCCGACATGGTGATTTCGATAGACTGTGATCTTCAAGACGACATTGAAGCAATTCCGAAAATGGTAGAGAAATGTTATGAAGGTTTTGATGTTGTTTATGGTGTAAGAAATTCTCGGGAAACCGACAGCTTTTTTAAGCGCAACACGGCTTTGGCTTTTTATCACTTGATGGACATTTTGGGCGTAAAGATGGTGTATAATCATGCCGATTTTCGTTTGATGAGCAAGCGTGCTGTGGAACATCTTGCAAGCTTTCGAGAGCAAAATCTCTTTTTGCGAGGATTGGTTCCGTTGGTGGGCTATCAGTCGGCAGAGGTTTATTATGATCGCCATGAACGTGCAGCAGGAACGTCGAAATATCCGTTTAGGAAAATGCTTAATTTTGCCATAGACGGCATTACTTCTTTCAGTGTGAAACCCGTGAGATTGGTTTTCACGCTTGGGTTGGTTTTTATACTCATTGCCATAGCTATTTTAATTTATGCGATAGTCTCGTATCTTTCTGGACGGGTTGTAGAAGGTTGGACTTCATTGATACTTTCGATTTGGTCTGTAGGTGGTTGTGTCTTGATCGGACTGGGAGTTATCGGCGAGTATATTGGAAAAATCTATATAGAAGTGAAAGATCGCCCACGGTTTAATGTAGAAAAATTTTTAAACGAATGAGGATTTGAGAATGATGTATAGAGATTTTAAAGCATTGGGGTTGCTTACTTTGTTGGCTTTCTTGTCACAATGGGTGTATGCCTTTTCCACGTCTTTTCTTTATGATACGGTGTTGAACTTTGATCAAGGCATCTTTGAAACCATCGGAAAGTGTTGGGCAGAAGGTGGTCTGCCCTATGTTGATGCGTGGGACAGCAAAGGACCAATTATTTTCTTTTTCAACATGTTGGGCTATCTTTTAGGAGGAAGAACGGGTGTGTTTTGGATTGAGGTGGTGAACATGTCGCTTTGTCTTTACGCACTTTATTTCTTCATGGTGAGGCGGAGCAATGTCAAATATGCTTTGGTAACTTGCGTCTTGACGCTTTGTGCCTACTGCACGATTTCAAGTGGTGGCAATCAGGTAAGCGATTATTCATTGTTGCTGGCATTTGCGTCTTCGTTTGTGTTTTATGATTGGGCAAACAGATTGCAAGAGAAGCGTGTTGCTGCCCATCCGTGGGGTTATGGGGTGATTTATGGACTTTATTTTGGTTGCAGTTTGATGTCAAGGCTCACGAATGCAGCAGCACTTTGCTTGATGATTATGATTGTTTTCTTTGTGCTCTTGCGCAAGAAAGCATGGCGAAATTTGTTGGCAAACATCGTGGGTTTCCTTCTTGGAGTGGCGGTTGTGGTGTTGCCTTTTTGGATCTACTTTGCAGCGAAGGGTGCGGCAGATGATATGTGGTATGCCACATTGTTTTACAATATCGAATATGCTATCGCATCGGACATTGAACAGACGGTGAGTAGTCCATCGAAAATAGTTTACTTTGTGCTTTATTTTGCACCTATCTTCTCGCTAGTCATCGTTGCCATTGCCAATATATTATGGAGTAGAGGCAGGAAACAAATCAATCTTTTTTGGTTGATCATATCGTTGGGTGTTTTGGCTTGGCTCTATAAGTCGTATGCCAATGCCAACTATGGTATTGGTTTTGTGCCTTTTGTGGCTGTGGCTGCATTGGAATTGCGCCATTTGGTGGAAGAAGCGAGATGGATAAGGGGCATTGGATGGGGACTTGTGGGGCTCGTGCTCGTTGCTTTTATTAATCAGACACGCGTTTTTCCTTCTCACATCAGAAATGAGAAAGCCACTTATCACACCATACTGAAAGGCCTCGAGCCATCATTTAAACAGTCTTTTGTGGCTTATAATTATGAACCCGACATTTATTTGAGCCTTGATATTACGCCAGCTTATCGTTTCTTTGTGTGTCAGGATTGGGCTATCGAGAACGGAGCGTCGCTCCTGCCACTTGTCAGAAAAACCTATAATGAGGGCAATGCAAATTGGATTCTGGTGCAAAATTATGAAACTTGCAAGATCAAGGATATTCTTTTGAAACGTTATCGGGTTTATCGCACCGATGAAGCAAACCATCTTGTGCTCTTCAAACGAAAATAGGTGGGAAGTATCTCTTGGAGCATTTCCGAACGTATGAAAAAATATGACGTCTCTTTTGGGCAAATATGACGTCATATTTTTTGTTTCTTACAGACATCTTTCAGACAAACTGCCTAAAAACGAAACACGCTCTTGGGTTACAAGAACGTGTTTCTTATCGTGCAGGGGTTATTTATCGAGCTTCCATGTGACGCCATCTTTGGTGTCTTTCACTTGGAAGCCAGCATCGGCAAGTGCGTTTCTAATCTGATCGCTCACTGCCCAATTCTTTTCAGCTTTGGCTTTTGCGCGCAATTCGAGTACCATATCTACCACCTTTCCATAGGCAGCTTCGCGTGCATCGTTATTGTTGCTGCGTTCATTTTTTAATCCGAGTAGGTCGAAAGTGAAGATTCTCATTGTCTCTGTCAGTTCTTTGAGATCTTCTGTCGAGATGGTAGCTTTATGATCAATGAGGATGTTGATGAAATGACATGCTTCAAAAAGATTTGATATAACGGCTGGGGTCATCAGATCATCGTTCATCGCATCATAACATTTCTGGCGCAGTGTGGCAACGAATGCTTTTGTTTTCTCGTCTGAAAGTGCTTCGGGTGCAATCCTTTCAAGGTCTTCTAATCCGTTCATTAAACGTTCATAGCCTTTCTGCGCAGCTTGCAATGCTTCGTTAGAGAAATCAACCGTTCCTCGATAATGTGCTGAAAGGATGAAGAAACGAATGGTCATAGGCGAATAAGCCTGTTCCAAGGTCGTGTGATTTCCACTGAAAAATTGTTCGAGCGTAATGAAATTGTTCAGTGATTTACCCATTTTCTGCCCATTGATGGTTATCATATTGTTGTGCATCCAGTACTTCACCATCGGTTTTCCTTGTGAAGCGACTGCCTGTGCAATCTCACATTCATGGTGAGGGAACACCAAATCCATCCCGCCGCCGTGTATATCAAACTCCGATCCTAAATACTTGCGTCCCATTGCCGTACATTCACAGTGCCATCCAGGAAAACCATCACTCCAAGCAGACCTCCAGCGCATGATATGTTCGGGTGATGCACGCTTCCAAAGTGCAAAATCGGCTTGGTTGCGTTTTTCATTTACGCCGTTGAGGTTGCGCGAATTGTTGATCATATCGTTCAGATTGCGACCTGAAAGAACGCCATAACGATGGTCTTTGTCATATTTTTCTACGTCAAAATAGATACTTCCATTGCTCTCATAGGCATACCCGTTGGCGAGGATTTCTTCAACGAGTTGCTCCTGTTCTATGATGTGCCCCGTTGCGTGGGGTTCTATCGATGGAGGAAGCACGTTCAGCAATCTCATTGCCTCATGGTAACGATTGGTGTAATGCTGTGCCACTTCCATTGGTTCTATTTTTTCAAGACGTGCTTTCTTTGCAATCTTGTCATCTCCATCATCGGCATCATGCTCCAAATGCCCAACATCGGTGATATTTCTTACGTATCTCACCTTATATCCAATGTGTTGCAAGTAGCGGAAAAGCACATCGAAGGTAATAGAAGGGCGTGCATGCCCCAGATGTGGATATCCGTAGACAGTTGGTCCACATACGTACATGCCCACATGTGGTGCGGCTATGGGTTGAAATCTTTCTTTTTGTCGATGAAGTGTATTGTAGATAACTAAGTTTTGCATCGTTCTTATGGTTTATTTTGGCTGCAAAGATAAGATAAAAAGCGGGGAATGTGTCCATTTTTCTTTCTTTTTTCAGTCAGCTGCATTGAATTATTGGTTGGGGAGTACGATTTTCTTGATGTCGTAGAGTTTATTCAATGCCTGCATCGGTGTGAGGTTTTCGATGTCAAGCCCTATGATTTCGTCTCGTATTTGCATTAAAACAGGATCATCAAGTTGGAAGAATGAGAGTTGAACTCCCTCTCGACTTTGTGCTATTTTTTCTCCCGTTGGCTTGCCAATGTTTTCCCCTTGCGCATTGTTGTTTTCTAATTGTTTGAGAATGACATTCGCTCGTTTCACAATCGATTGTGGCATACCAGCAATGTCGGCCACGTGGATACCGAAGGAATGCTCACTTCCACCACGTTCGAGTTTCCGCACGAAGAGAATTTTACTTTCTACCTCTTTCACCGAAACATTGAAATTCTTTATTCGTTTAAAGTTTTTCTCCATTTCGTTCAACTCGTGATAGTGGGTGGCAAACAATGTGCGTGCTTTTGCTTTGGGCTGTTCATGCAGATATTCCACTATCGCCCATGCAATACTAATGCCATCGTATGTACTCGTGCCTCGCCCGAGTTCGTCGAAAAGCACAAGCGAACGTGTCGTTACGTTATTGAGGATATTAGAAGCCTCTGTCATTTCAACCATAAAGGTAGATTCGCCCAATGAAATATTGTCTGATGCTCCAACACGGGTGAATATCTTGTCTACCCATCCCACTTTCGCACTTTCTGCTGGTACGAAGCTACCCATTTGAGCAAGCAACACGATGAGTGCTGTTTGACGCAGAAGTGCCGACTTACCAGCCATATTTGGACCCGTAATCATCATGATCTGTTGTTGTTCGTTGTCCAAGAGAACATCGTTGGGAACATATTTTTCGCCTGCGGGCAATTGGGTTTCAATCACAGGATGGCGTCCTTGCTTGATGTCTATAGTTTCTCCGTCATCGATCAATGGACGAACGTAATTCCTTTCTTCTGCAATTTTGGCAAAAGAAAGCAAGCAATCAAGGTGAGCAATGAGGTTTGCGTTGATTTGTATTTGAGGAATGAACGCTTGCATGTCTTGTACCAATTCGTTGAAGAGCGCAGTTTCCAATGCAAGTATTTTCTCGTCGGCACCCAATATTTTGGCTTCATATTCTTTCAGTTCGGGCGTGATGTAGCGTTCAGCTTGCGTCAGCGTTTGTTTTCTTATCCATTCGGCAGGCACTTTGTCTTTAAATGTGTTGCGAACTTCTAAGTAATAGCCAAAAACGTTATTAAACCCAATTTTGAGCGAGCTGATGCCTGTTTCTTTTGCTTCCTTTTCTTGAATTTCTAAAAGATACTCCTTACCATTGTTTCTGATGTTCCGAAGTTCGTCCAACTCGCTATTGAACCCATGCGCAATGATGTCGCCCTTTGCCGCATTCTGTGGTGGATCGGCTTTTATTTCTCGCTCTATTCTTTCTCGAATGGTTTCGCAAAGGTTGAATTGCTCTCCTATGCGTTTGAGTGCATCGTTTTGCGCATGCAAACAAGCTGATTTGATGGGTTGAATGGCTTTCAATGCGATTTTCAGTTGCACCACTTCACGTGGCGAGACACGTCCGACAGCAACTTTAGAAATGATGCGTTCCAAGTCGCCTATTCTATAGAACTGTTGGTCGATGAGTTCTCTGAATTTGGGTTCTTTGAAGTAATAGTCCACCACATCTAAACGTTCGTTGATGGGTTTGATTTCTTTCAGTGGAAACACTACCCATCTTCTCAGCAAACGACCACCCATTGGCGTTGCCGTTCGGTCGATGACGCCCAACAACGATTGTCCATCTTCTTGCATAGGTGCGAGCAATTCTAGCGAACGGATGGTGAATCGGTCAAGACGTACATATTTTTCTTCCTCTATGCGTGCAAGCGATGTTATGTGATTGATGTTCGTGTGTTGCGTCACTTCCAAATACTGCATAATTGCACCCGCTGCAATCACACCATTGTGCAAATGATCCACACCGAAACCCTTGAGGTTTTGCGTCTTAAAATGTTTCAGAAGTTTTTGCTTTGCCGTTTGTTCCGTAAAGACCCAATCGTCTAATTCAAAAGTGCATAAACGTGCACTGAATTGCTTTTCAAAGTCATTTCTGCGTGTGCGTTCGTAGAGAATTTCCTTGGGAGAGAAGTTGGCGATGAGCTTTTCAATATGGCTGTACGTTCCTTCTCCTACGAGAAACTCACCTGTGGAGATGTCTAAGAAACTGATACCACATGCCCCACGTCCGAAATGCACCGCTGCAAGGAAGTTGTTTTCCTTGTAATTCAGCACATTGTCGCCCATTGCCACGCCGGGCGTAACAAGTTCTGTAATGCCTCGTTTCACCATTTTGTCCTCGGCAGACAATCCTCGCTTGCCCTTGAGTTCTTCCCGCTTTTTCTTCGGATCTTCCAGCTGATCGCAGATCGCCACACGCTTGCCAGCCCGAATAAGTTTTGGAAGAAAAGTGTCGAGTGCATGATGGGGAAAACCTGCCATTTCTTCGCTTTCCGACGATCCATTGTTGCGCCGGGTGAGCGTTATCCCCAATATTCGAGAGGCTTCTACGGCATCTTCACAATAGGTTTCATAGAAGTCGCCACACCTGAAGAGCATCAATGCGTCGGGATGTTTCGCCTTCATGGAGAAAAACTGGCGCATCATAGGGGTCAGTTTTCTTTCGTCTTTTGCCATAGTTTATTTACCTTTCTTTATATTAAGTTCTTTGAAATGAGGCATATTCTAAAAAACAAAAATCCTATAAGGAAAATCCGTTCTCCGAACGCTTGCCATAAAGCAAGAATTTTTAGAACCTGCCTAAATAGTTTTCCAACTATGCAAAAATACAAAAATAAAGAGCCTATTGCAAGTCTTTAACAATTTTTTAGCCATTAATTTCAAGTCCGATATTTAGGATATTTGCAGCACAAATTATTTCAATTACATTTAGCCATTTTCTCGCTTTAGACGAGCGTTCGGAAAACGTATAACTTGCTTAGTGAAAGTGTCTAATGACGATTATTCGCCACGGCAATTTAAAAACTTCGTTCCTCGTTTTCCACTAGCTCATCTGGCTTAACAAAAATGTTCAACTTTTATCTAAAAACCAAAAATAATCTGAACAAATGTTTTGTTAATCTAAAAAATATCTTTACCTTTACCGCACGAAAGATATTATCTTAAGTTATAAATTAAAACATAAACAGTCTTTATTATGGAAAGAATGGTGAAAAAACTACTTATTGCTGGTATGTTAATTCCTTTTGGAATCGCTCATGCAGATGACACAGATTTGGTGGTGCAGACAAAAAGTGGAAAGTCAGAGTTTGCTTTAAGCAATCTTCCTACGATTCACTTGAATGAAACCAGTATTGGCGTTAAAGGCGCAAAAGGCGAAACTGCAGCGTTCGAATATGCAGACATCGAACAGCTTTATTTCAAAATGGTGGTGAATATGATCGAGGCCAATCTGGCAACAACATTTCAAGTGAACCTTGACGAAACGGGAACTACGCTCCATCTTCAGGGCATTGACGATTTCTCGAATGTGAACATCTTCAGTATGAACGGAAAGATTGTCAAGAAACTCGCCCATTGGAAAGGTAACAAGATAGATATTTCAAGTCTTGTTCCAGGAGTATACATCATTCAGGTAAACAACCAAGCACTTAAATTCAAAAAATAATTGATCATGAAGAAAATATTTACGTTCATCGCTGTGGCACTCTTTGCCACTGCATCATTGGCACAAGAAAACTTCAGAATACGCATCCACAAGAATGACGGAACCGTAAGTGGCTTTATGTTGTCGGATGTGGACAGTCTTACATTTGCGAAAAAACCAGTAATTCCTAAACAAAGTTTTACTATCACGCTTGGGGAAGTGACGCCCGTGAAGGCCACCTATACCATTACACCATCAAGCAATGATTTCGAGTACTATCATTTCCTTGTCAGTCAGGAAAGTTATGACCTCATCGAAGCACAATACGGCTCGTTCTATGACCACGATAGAGCATGGTGGACAGCCATGACGGAATATGGCGGAGGCATGAGCTGGCAGGATTATATGAAACAATTGGTAACGACAGGAGAAAAGACTTTCGAGTCGTCTTCAATCATTGCCAACTTGAAACCTAATTCGCGTTATTGTATCTATACTTACGCCATCGACACAAAGACTGCAAAGCCAACTACTGAAATAACAGAATTGTGGTTTGATACGCCTAAAGTGGGTGCATCGGCAAACGAGTTAGACATCGTCAGCGTCACTCCAGAGACGAATGCTTTCGTTGTGAATGTAACAGCAACAAACAATGATCCTTATGTGGTTACTTTCCAAACGAACGAGTCTTTTAAAGACTTGGTGAGTCGATTGGGATCGGAAGAAGCGGCTGTGGATAAGATGATCGATACGCAAACCGGTTATGGTGGTTATGGAGCAATGGTGCACCAAGGCAGCAAGGCAGTGCGCCTCGAAAATCTCAAGGCAGATAAAGAATATGTTGTCTTCGTCTTTGGCTATGAATATGGTGCAAGAACCACTGCCTATAGAAAGTATATCAGCACGACACTTCCAGAATAATTTTATAAATTGATAGTCTCATCACTATTTTAAAGAAGCACATTACTTATGAAAAAATATAATTTACTGCTCCTTGTCCTTCTTATAACGACATCGTTGAGCGCACAAACAAAAAGCGATTATAACCTTTTGGTACATAAAAAAGGCGGACAACCTGTTACTTTCGATGCAGCAACAGTCGATAGTATTTCGTTTATGAAAATGCCAGCATTCAATACGGGCGACGACTTCAAAATCGAGCTGAGTGAAGTAAACTCTTCTACGCTCAACGTCACTTTCACACCAAAGGACGAAAAACTCACCTATTATGCCAGCCTTGTCGACCAAATGGGCTACGACAAAGCTTGGGACGAATTAGGCTCGCTCTATACCTTAGACAAACAATGGTGGGAGTATCTGGCAAGTGTTTACGGTAAAAGTTGGCTTGAAATTTTGCCTTCTCAGTTGAGCACTGGCAAATACAAGCTTGTTGGCACAGAAGACTATTCATTCATCCTATGGGATCATGTCTACTATGCTTATTGTTATGGTATGGATTCCGATGGAGAAATCAGCACACCTTATTACATACAGCAGTTCAGAACGCCAAAGGCAACACCATCTGCAAACGTTATCACCGTGGAATCAATCACTCCAGGAGAAGATCAGAAAATAGTGGTGAAGGTTAATGCGTCGAATGGCGACCAATATTATGTAGGAGCGCAGAAAAAAACGTATGTTGATTATTATGTTCAGACGCTTGGTTCTGTTGACGCAATGTTCAAAAACCTCGCACAATCAATGAGACCTACGCCAGTATTCTTGCATAATGGCAACAAAGAAATTGAGTTGTATTGTAATTCTGCAAATACAGACTATGTCCTCATCATCTGTGGATATGACGGTGGTCCTACAACGCCTATCCAACTGATAGATTTCAAATCTAAATAGTCTCCCTTAAGAACTATATTTGAGCGTGAAGTTTGTAAAATCGAACTTCGCGCTGTTTTTTTTATTAGGCATAGAAGAATGCTCATCGCTCTTTTTTAGGACACTACCATCTCACGCCAAGGGATGTGTATTTGGGAAACGGAGAGGAGATTAAGAAAATAAGAGAAATCAGAAAAAAAATCAATCAATAATAGAATTTTAAAGAATAAAATGGGAAACTTTCAAAACAAATAACTACATTTGCAATTGTGCACTTTTGTTTGACAACGTACAACCTTCTGGAGATTATTCTTTCTACCCACCCTTATAGGGTCAATTATAGGATTAAAAGCATTATCATGACAGAAAAATTTCGCCCAATGAGGCGCAAACGCCAACAGCTTTCGGAAGAGGAAAGCATCAGAATACTACAGAAATCCACGGCTGGGACTTTGGCTTTGCTGGGAGACAACGATTATCCGTATGCCGTCCCAATCAGTTATGTCTATAACAAAGGAAAACTTTATTTCCACAGCGCATTGAGTGGTCACAAGGTCGATGCCATTCGCAGAAGTGATAAGGCTTCGTTCTGTGTCATCGAACACGACGATGTGCAACCAGAGAAGTACACCACCTTCTTCCGTAGTGTGATAGCATTTGGCAGAATCCACATCATCGAGGATGAAGCCGAGAAGCAGGAAACAGCCAGAATGCTTGGCGACAGGTATAATCCCAACCAAGAGGAAGCTTTGCAGAAAGAGTTGGAAAACGGTCTGTCTCGGATGTTGATGATATGTTTCGACATAGAGCACCTTACGGGCAAGGAGGCAATAGAATTAGTAAGAATGCATCAAAAACAATAGAAACACGTATATGACTATACAGGAAACTAAAAAGATAGAGATGTAAACAGACTGAGACCTCTGCAAAACTCTCCCAACAATTTGCTCACCTCACAAATCTTTCGTACCTTTATAGCATGAAACAGCAACTCTCTTCTCCCAGCTTTGCCGACCTGTTAGTCGGTCATCGCAACAATCCTTTGGCTGCATCAATTATCTCAATATATGGGTTGGAACATGCTTCCAAACACAACTAAATGGAAATTTGTCTATAAATGGAGGTTTTGCAGAGGTTCCATTGCAGAATAAAGAAAGGGAAAGAAACTTGCTCGTTTCCAACTCGTATCCCTTTCTTTCTTTATTCTTTGTTATTTTATTGATTATTTGAACGATAGAAAATTATTGAATCTTTTTCAGGCATCTTTTTAGATGCAGTTCTGGCTTTCTTCCTTGTCTTAGGCTTGTTTTTCTTGCGCCCTATCCGACCGAATGAGTGCCAGTAATCGCTCTACGGCTTCTTCTTCGGGAATGTTCTTCTCCACGCAGACTTTCTTGCGATACAAACTTATCTTTTTTCTGCCTGCACCCACATAACCATAGTCAGCATCTGCCATTTCGCCTGGACCATTAACGATACAGCCCATGATTCCTATTTTCAGCCCTTTCATTTCTTTTGTAGCCTCTTTGATGCGCGCAATAGTGGTGCGGAGATCGTAGAGTGTGCGCCCACAACCCGGACAAGAGATGTATTCTGTTTTAACCATCCGCAACCTACCGGCTTGCAGTATGCCGAATGCCGTTTGCTCAATGTCTTCTTGCGAAAGATTTCCATCGTTCATTAGCCATAATCCGTCTGTCAGTCCGTCGATCATCAATGCCCCCATGTCGGCAGCGGCTTCAAGTTGAAACTGTTCTTTGGCAGTGGGTTCAGAAGGCGAAGTTGGTGTGGCGTTGTTGTGTTGATACATCTGTGCAAAGACCACAGGATTTTTTAATCCAGCCTCCATCAATTGATGAACGAGCGCACGTTGCTCTGCTAATTTGTTTTGGTGGGTGCTTACACAAACCACTACCACTTCTGGATGATGCTTCAAGCACGCAAAGAGTTCGTCTTCGGGTGTCCCATATTTGACTACAAGGAATTTTACATCGGCTTTCACCGTGGCAATGAAAGGCATTGCTGGTGTTGGAAATATAGGATAAACCTCCTCTTGGGGTAGTTTTCCTTCTGTTGCCAAGGCGATGTAGGCATTGTAATCAAGTATGTATTTCTGTCCCTTTGTGAGTTGTTCGGGGAGTTGATCATTCACATAGAGATAGTCGGGTGAAGGTAGTGATGAGATGATTTCAGCACTTGGAGGTATCGATGTGCTGTTGCGTGTGGCTATCACCACTGGGACATGCTCGCCACCGATGTTTCCTGCTGGGATAGTGGGACGACGTTCGGGTGCAAGATAATTGAAATGGTTGGCAGCTTTTGCAGGAATGAGCAGATGCCCTTGCTTTCTCCGAACATAGCGTGTGAGATGTTTTGCCACAGGAATTTCACATTCTGGATCTTCGCTGAGCGACACACGGATGGTGTCGCCAATGCCATCATTGAGCAATGCCCCTATGCCCACAGCACTTTTGATGCGTCCGTCTTCACCTTCGCCAGCTTCGGTAACGCCTAAGTGAAGAGGATAGTGCATATCGTTTTTGTCCATCTCGGCAACCAAACGACGCACTGCAAGCACCATCACCACTGTATTTGAAGCTTTTATGGAAATAATCACATCATCGAAATCATATTTTTTGAAAATGCGTAAGAACTCCATGCAACTCTCCACAATCCCTTCCGGCGTGTCTCCATAGCGTGAAAGGATGCGATCTGAAAGGCTTCCATGGTTCACACCAATGCGCACGGCTGTGTGGTTCTCCTTACATATATTGATGAAAGGCAACAGACGTGCTTCGATGCGCTCCAGTTCTTTTGCGTATGCATCATCGGTGTATTCTAATACTTTGAAGGTGCGACCTGGGTCTACGTAGTTTCCGGGGTTGATACGCACTTTTTCTGCGTAAAGTGCTGCAACGTCGGCAACATTTGCATTGAAATGAACATCAGCACAAAGGGGGGTGGTGTAGCCCTCATGGCGCAATTGTGCATTGATGTGCTTCAGATTTTCAGCTTCACGCTTTCCCTGTGTGGTAAGGCGAACGAGTTCGCCACCCATTTCAATGATTTTTTTGGCTTGCGCAACGCTTGCTTCTGTGTCGTCGGTGGGTGTTGTGGTCATCGACTGCACTCTCACGGGATTGTCGCCACCAATATTTAGCGCACCAACGTGGGTTATGGTGCTTTTACGTCTTTCGTAATTGAATAAATCTATCATTGATTTTGTGTTATAACCATTCGTGCTGTGGATTGTTAATCGACAGCTTTTGTGTATTATCCCCAATCGGTCATTAGACCACTTGGATTTTCTTTTTATTTTATTTATAACTTCCCAACGACTTGCACTCGCTTGTCGGCAGACTGTTCATCGTTTTCTCTTGAAGTAGCCCGCTACATCTGCGCTAGAAGGTTGAACAATCTGCACAGGCAATCGGCTGCAATCCCTTTGGTCTCTAATGACCGAATTGAGATTATTTGTCAAACACACACCACATGGGTGTGTGCTGCCTACATCAGCACTTGAACTTATAATCTTTGATTTCGGCCAATTCTTGGTTGGCTTTTTCAATCTTTTTGCCCAGCGATGACTTCCATTTTGCCACTTTTTCGGCTATTGTAGGATCGCCAAGTGCCATCATTTCGGCAGCAAGTATGGCTGCGTTTTGTGCGCCGTTTACTCCAACGGTTGCCACGGGAATACCTGGTGGCATTTGAACAATCGATAAAAGGGCGTCAAGTCCGTCGAGCATACCTTTGATCGGTACGCCAATGACGGGCAGAGGAGTTGAAGCTGCAATCACACCAGGCAATGCAGCCGCCATACCTGCACCTGCGATGATGACCTTTATCCCCCGTTCTTGTGCCGACTTTGCAAAACTTTCGACAGCATCAGGTGTTCTGTGTGCCGAAAGTGCATTGATTTCAAACGGAATTTCTTGTTCTTCCAGCCACTTGCAAGCCTTTTCCATGATGGGAAGGTCGCTTGTTGATCCCATTATAATACTTACGATTGGTTTCATTTCTTTTATTTTTGATGTTTTATTGCTTGTTTTTTATGTCATTTATCTTGTTTCGTCCCATTGCTTTTCTATCGTTTTCTCCGTTTTCAATCATCACAGCGAATGGGGATTAAACTAATACGATGGTGACGAAAGCCGTCATAATACCCAAGAAGAAACCTGCGGTTACCTGTGTGAGTGAATGTTGTCTGAGAATAATTCGACTTGATCCAACTATGCCCGAAACCAAAATGGAAAGGCAAAGCCACCAAAAAGGATTGAAATTGAGCATAAACGAAAAGGCTATCAAGGCTCCCACAACGCCACCTGTACCTGCAGTGTGGGTTGAAATTTTCCAACCCATGTTGATGATGGCGCACAAAATTTGTATAACCAAAGATGCTACGAGTATTGACGTGATAAGATGAGGCAAATGCAGGCGCACCATCAGCGTATAGCAACAGGCATAACAGATAATGGAAATAATATAGGGAACGATGCGGCGTTCTTTTCTGCCCAACTGAATGAGCGTCCAACCATGGTGTTTGCGGTAGGCGCGGATGAGCAGTGAGGGAAAAAGAACGGTGAAAAGATAAACCGTAACGGTGAGAATGACTTGTGCTTGTATTGGAAAATTATTGAGGTAGGAGAACGAAAAAAGAAGACCTACGCCGATGACGGGCAGATAAAAAGGTGTCAATAATATGCTTGCAAAGCGTGCAATGACTATGATGTTCTTTTCGCTCATCTGTTCTTTATTTTAGATTGAATGCAAGTCAGCTGTCTTTTGTCTCACAGTTCTTTCCTGAGTCGGGCCACGGGAAGATTTAATTGTTCTCTGTACTTGGCAACCGTGCGTCTTGCTATCGGATAACCTTTGTCTTTCAACACCTTAGCCAAGGTATCGTCGCTCAGCGGTTTCTTTTTATCCTCTTTTTCTATGATTTCCTTTAGCGTTACTTTTATTTTGCGGGTAGACATTTCTTCACCCTCGTCCGTCGTATAACTATCAGTGAAAAAGAAGCGAAGCGGGAAAGTTCCCCATCGTGTTTGTGCGTATTTGATGTTGCTCACACGCGATATTGTTGATATGTCGAGCCCTGTTCGATCGGCAACATCTTTGAGAATCATAGGCTTTAGGTCTGCCTCATCACCTTCTTGGAAGTATTTTAACTGAATGTCGATGATGGCTTTCATCGTTACATATAGCGTATTTCTGCGCTGGCGTATTGCCTCAATGAAACCTTTAGCCCGTTCTACTTTCTCTTTTGCATAAAGCAAAGCTTCTTTCGTTTGCCTACTCATGGATTGTTTGTTCTCCTTGTAGGTCGCAAGCATGTCTTGGAAACTTTGCGAAACATGCAATTCGGGCAGCATACCTTGATTGAGCGAGAACGTAACCGTACCATCATCTTCCGTGTCAATGATAAAGTCGGGCGTGATTTGTTGTAGATTTCTACCGATGGTTTCGCCCATCGATGCTCCGGGTTTAGGGTTTAAGCGGCGTATTTCTCGCTGAATAGTTTCTGTTTGGAGCGTGGAAAGTGAGAGTGCAGACTGGATTTTGTCCCAATGTTTTTTGGTGAAGGCATCAAAATAGGTTGAAAAAATTTCATACATATATTGATAAAGCGGACTGTCTTGGCTCCATTCGCCATTTTCCACTTTTCTTTCTATCTGTAAAATGAGACATTCCTGCAACGAACGTGCACCTATTCCAGGAGGATCAAACTCTTGCAAAATATGCAGAACATGTTCTAATTCAGCCTGAGTGTATTCCGTGTCGTTGTAGATTGCCAATTCATCGCCTATTGTGTCAAGACTTTTGCGCAACAAACCATCGTCATCCAAACTTCCGATGAGATATTCTAAGGCTTTGAGCTCTTTCTCGTTAAGTTCTCTTTCGCCCACTTGTTCGTTCAGTTTGTCAATGAATGACGTAGTGTCGCCATACACGATTTCTTCGTATTCAGCATTGTTGCGTTGCTGTCTACCATCATAAACTGGCAGATCATCGTCTGATTGCATCCTTTCTAAGGCTGAATCGAGTGCGTCTTGGCGTTCTTCTCGCTCTTTTTGCAATTCAAAATCGTCTTCACCACCCTCCATATTGCCGACATTTTCATTTGTCAAACTTTCCTCTTTGCCTGTTTCAAGCGCAGGATTGTCATCTAATTCGGCATTGATGTTTTGTTCCAATTCGTTCAATGGCATCTCAAGTAGTTTCACTTGCAATATTTGTTGCTGTGAAAGACGCTGCATTTGGCGTTGCACTTGTTCTTGAGTTTGTATTTGTTTTTGCGCCATTTTTACCTGAATTTTTCTGCAAATTTACGAATTTTCTTTGTTTTCTCCATCGCTCTTCCTCGGCATTAAGTGAGTTTATGTGAGTTTTAAGCGGCTTATGATTGTTTCGGGCGTGATGCTTTCCATACATGCGAAGTCGCCACGATGGCAGAGCTTGTTTCCGAAAACCGAACAGGGACGACACGTAAGTGTTTCATTTTGAACCACATCTTCTGTTTTTTGATTCCAACCAAGAAACCCGCAGAATGGGTGTGTCGCTCCCCAAACGCTCACTACACGTGTACCCACGAGTGATGCGAGGTGCATATTGGCACTGTCCATCGACACCATTGTGTCAAGATGGCTCATGAGGATAAGCTCTTGTTGCATGCCTTTGAGCCACGAAGCCACACAAATTGTGCGTTCGTATTTCTCTGCCCATTGCGCAATGATGTCTACTTCCGCCTTTCCTGCTCCAAAGAGAAAGATCCGTGGGTGGGCAGGATGTGTGGAAAGCTGCCGCACCACTTCTTCCATCTTTTCTTGCGGATACATCTTGCCCTTGTGTGCTGCAAAAGGAGCTATGCCAATCCAAGGTTCGTTTTCTTTTTTCTCACCTATTATATAAGGTAGTTTTGCCAACGAATTTTCTTTATGTTCAAAAATGGTTGTGAACTTCGGCTGAACATCCCATCCCAATTGCGCTAAAACGTCTGCATAGTTTTGGAAAGAGGTGGGTTGTTGGCGCAATACCTTATTCGTTTTGCGGCACAGCTGGCGTTTTCCACTTTTATGTTTGTTGATAACAGCCGTTCGATGTCCTGCAAGTGCAAAGCGAAACCGCAAGTATTTTGTGCGCAATACATTGTGGAAATCGGCTATATAAGCCTTTCCATCTGTCTTTTCTTTTAACAGTGCATATAACCTATTGAGCCCTGAAAGTCCTTTGAAATCTTTCTTGGGATCAATACCAAGAAAGTCGACATTCTCTGCAAGTCCCTCAAAAAAAGCCTTGGCAAACGGGCGCGATACCACCGTTATGCGCAATGTTGGGTGTTCTTTTGCAAGCGCATAGACAACAGGTACGGTCATTGCCACATCGCCCATCGCCGAGAACCTAAAGATAAGGATATGTTGCGTTTCCAATTACTTTTTGTAGAGAATAGGGTTGGTAGAAGGGTCGTTATACATCTTCATCTGTCGATAGACCTTCATATATTTTCTGCCGTTTTGTATGTCGTCTAAAAGCTGATCAATAGCCGTTCCCAAGTCAATTTGTTGTTCCAACAACACAGCCAATTTCGATTTACATTTCTCAATGTGTTCAGCCGAGGCATCGGTGCGTTCCGTCTGTTCCTTCATGTGATAAATTTTCAATGCAAGAATTGAAAGACGGTCTATAGCCCATGCTGGACTTTCCGTGTTGATTGTTGCGCCTTCTTGGGGAGTAACGTCTGAATAAAGCTGGCGGAAGTAAGAATCAATTTGTTCCACCAAGTCTGTGCGGTCTTGATTAGAATGATCAATACGACGTTTCAAGCTCATTCCCTCTTCGGGAGCAATATGTGGATCACGAATAAGATCCTCATAGTGCCACTGCACGGTGTCTATCCAGCACTTCAAATAAAGGCGGTTTTCAATCGAGTCGCGGTCATAAGGATTGTTTATAGGCGTGTCCACATTGTCCGTGATGTGGTAATCACGAATGGCTTGTTTGAAAATCTCGTTAGATTGTTCTGTGAATGACATATTATTTTTTTGTTTTATGTTTCATGCTTGTTGCTCTTCGATGGGCAGTTTGTCTTGAGCAACCACATCACCCATGTACTGCCCACTTTGCCATCGAATACATTTTCTTTGCAAATATAGTTGAAATTAATAACATCTACAAAGAAAAAAGAACATTTTTATTAAGCCAGATGAGCTGGTGGAAAGATGAGGAACGAAGTTTTTACATTGCTAAAGCGAGAAATGACTAAACGAAGTTGAACCTTGTTTTGATGTCTTATGAGATATGGTGGATTTTTCTAATTTTTCCAGTGTTTTTAACCCAAATCGGTCATTAGAGACCAAAGGGATTGCGCCTGATTATCTGTGCAGATTGTTTAGCGTTTTTTCGCAGATGTAGCGGGCTACTTCAAGAGAAAACGCTAAACAAGCAGCCGATAAGCAGATGCAAGCCGTTGGGAAGTTAAAAATAAAAGAAAAGGACACCCTAACGGTCTAATGACCGATTTGGGTTTAATCCGCTTTTTAACTGAGGCTCACTTGCCGATTAACCAAGCCTCACTTACCTTGCAACTGAGGCTCAGTTGGAATGCAAGTAAGCCTCAGTTGGAAATTGCCATAAACATGGTGTTATTGTATATGTAGAATGGAAATGACATAAATCTTGAATTTTGGCGAGAAAACTATCTATTTGTCATTGTGCAGTTTTTTTGTCTTTTGGTGTTTAGTTATGAATGGAAAAAGGCAAAAAAGGGGCAATATATTGCACATTGATGGTGTGTTTGTGCAAATTTAAGCACATTTTTGCTTCAAAAATTTGCATACGTGAAAAAAAAGCGTTTTCTTTGCAGCCGATTTTAGGATTGAAAATAATATTAAACAAATTAAACATTACACATTATGTCAAATTTTGAATCAAAAGTAAAAGCTATTATTGTAGACAAACTTGGTGTTGATGAAGCTGAAGTAAAGCCAGAAGCAAGCTTCACAAATGATCTCGGTGCAGATTCATTGGATACAGTAGAGCTTATTATGGAGTTCGAAAAAGAATTCGGAATTTCTATCCCAGATGACAAGGCAGAAAAGATCGCTACTGTAGGCGATGCTATTGCTTACATCGAAGAGAACGCAAAGTAATATTAGAGCAATATAATTTATAAAGACAGAGGTGGAATCCTTCCATAAATTTGTTCTTTTAATTTTACAATTATATCTTACTACATCTTTGCAATATAAGAAAGAATAAGAAAGAAAGGAATTAAGGACTTAAGCCAGTTGTTCTACGTGCTTTGAGATGAAGCCAACATAAGAAACAGAACCACTTGCTTAACTCCTTAATTTTGTTTTGCTCAAAGCACGTCTGTTCTGTCCATTGCAGGATGCAAAATCATAGATAAATGGAATTAAAAAGAGTTGTAGTAACCGGTCTTGGTGCGGTTACACCATTGGGAAACTCTCCAGAGGAAACTTGGGAAAATATGTTGGCGGGTAAAAGCGGTGCAGCCCCCATTACACACTTCGACACCACAAACTTCAAAACAAAATTTGCGTGTGAGGTGAAAAACCTAAACGTGAATGATTACATTGACCGTAAAGAAGCGCGCAAGCTCGACCGCTACACACAATTGGCACTCATCAGTGCTATTCAGGCTGTGAACGATAGCGGAATGGATCTTGAAAAAATCAATAAAGATCGCGTCGGCGTGGTTTATGGTGTGGGAATAGGTGGTATAAAAACCTTTGAAGACGAGGTGGTATATTATGGTCAGCACCTTGGTGAAGAACCCAAGTTCAACCCCTTCTTCATTCCCAAAATGATTTCCGACATTGCTGCTGGGCACATCAGCATTCGTTATGGTTTCCACGGACCTAACTTTGCAACAACTTCAGCTTGCGCATCATCAACCAACGCAATTGCAACAGCTTTCAACTTGCTCCGTTTGGGCAAAGCCGATGTCATTGTGAGTGGTGGAGCAGAAGCTGCGATATGCGGCTGTGGCGTAGGCGGATTTAACGCAATGCACGCCTTGTCTACAAGAAACGATGACCCAGAACGTGCATCACGTCCTTTCTCTGCCAGCCGTGATGGTTTTGTGATGGGAGAAGGTGCAGGTTGCATTATCCTTGAAGAATTGGAACATGCCAAAGCACGTGGTGCAAAGATCTATGCAGAACTTGTTGGCGAAGGAGAATCGGCAGATGCACACCACATCACAGCCTCGCATCCAGAAGGATTGGGTGCAAACCTTGTGATGAAAGCGGCTTTGGAGGATGCTGGTTTGCGTCCAGAAGACATTGATTACATCAATGTTCACGGAACATCTACACCTGTTGGCGATGTTTCTGAAGCAAAAGCCATCGTTGATTTGTTTGGAGAAGCAGCCTATAAGCTCAACATTTCTTCAACAAAGAGCATGACAGGACACTTGCTCGGAGCTGCGGGGGCAGTGGAAGCAATGGCTTGTATTCTCGCTGTGAAGAACGACATCATTCCTCCAACAATCAATCACGAGGATGACGACAAAGATCCTGCATTGGATTACAATTTGAATTTTACGTTCAACAAGGCGCAAAAACGTGAAGTGCGTGCTGCACTAAGTAACACGTTTGGCTTCGGTGGCCATAATGCGTGCGTGATTTTCAAGAAATATGCTGAATAAAATCATTGATAGAATAAGGCTCCCTTTCCGAAAGGAAAAGGAGCTTTATTTGTCTTTATACCAAATCATTGGCATCATTCCGCACAACATAGACTACTATAAGACTGCACTCATGCACAAAAGTGTTGCGCGCCGCAATGTGAAAGGTAAACCAACACACAACGAACGTTTGGAGTTTCTCGGTGATGCAATCTTAGATGCTATCGTTGCCGAAATTGTTTATGAGCATTTCCCCGGCAAACGTGAGGGATTTCTCACCAATACACGCTCTAAAATCGTTCAACGAGAAACCCTTAACCGATTGGCAAAGGAGTTGGGAATCAATCGTTTAATCCTTTCAAGTGGGCAGTCGATGTCACACAACAGCTATGTGGGCGGAAATGCTTTTGAAGCATTGGTGGGCGCACTCTACTTGGATCATGGCTATGATGCTTGTATGTGTTTCATGAAAAAGCAGATTTTGGGTAGGCTTATCAATATAGATAAGGTTGCTTATAAGGAAGTGAATTTCAAATCAAAGCTCATCGAGTGGAGTCAGAAGAACAAAATGAAGCTTGAATTCAAGCTTTTGAAAGATTATAAAGATGAAGACGGCAACCCTGTTTTCCACATGCAAGTTTTCATTGAGGATGTGGCGTGTGGCGAGGGAAAAGGCTATTCAAAGAAAGAAAGCCAGCAAGAAGCTGCCAACAACACCCTTCAGCGTTTGCGCAGAGAACAGCAATTCCTCAAACGTGTTTTTGCAGCAAAGAGTGAACGCACGAAGATGGAGGAAGAACCTATCGTAGGCGTACCTAAAACCACGCCTGAAACAGCTTTCATGCCATCGTCTTCCGAGGTTGCAGAAAAACACGAGTCGCCTTTCATTGCCGAGGTTTTTAAAGATGAAAAGGTTGCCCAAGGTGTGCATGATGACGATGTAAAAAATAGTTCTGACCAAAAAACAAGCGGTCAGCAAGCGAAAGACAAAAATTATGTGAAACGCACACAATCTGACCGTGAAGCCATCATCGCAGCGGCAGAAGAAGAAGCGTTTCAATAAACTCTATACAGAACCTACTCATAGGAAAAGTGAACTTTCCAAATCGGAGTACAAAAATCTGCTGTGTTTTTCAAGGTAGAACCATGAAAAACACAGCAGGTTTATCTTGTGTGGCTGAGGCTCTTATGGATCGTGCGTTATCAATGTCTTTTCATCCTCATTGCCAATTGGAATATGGAAGGAATGAGGATACAAAGCGAGAAGAAAAGTCCGCCATACATCATTTTTTCACTACCATGGAAGAGGGTGATGAGTTCGCCATTGTCAGTGGTTTGGGGTAGAAGATTGTAAAGTGCGTAGGCAATGCTGTTGTTTACCCAATGCAAAACAATGCCAGGAAGAATGCTGCCTGTGCGATAATACATCCACCCCAATGCAATACCCAGCAACAAAGCATGAACACATTGAGCTACATTTCCATGAATGACACCGAAAAGAAGTGCAGAAAGGAAGATGGCTATCCACGTAAATTTCTTGTCAAACATACCAAGGAGGGTGCGCAAAATAGCTCCACGGAAGATGATTTCTTCTCCCACGGGGGCGATAATTCCAACGGCAGCATAGCCCCATGGTTCTTTCATCAAACCTTCAAAAATATTTTGTGTGGTTTCAGAAAGGGCTATTTCCATTTGTTCGTAGATAAATTGTGCGGGCAGAATACTTCCAATGCCAAGCATTGCAGCCCAAAACAAGGTGCCCCATGGACGTGATTGAAGATAATTTCGAGAAACGGGAGACCACTTCATTTTTACGAATAGTACGATGGTGATCATTCCGCTCAACACCGTGCTAATGGCAAGCGTTTGACTATAAAATCCTTTGGTAACACCTCGAAGCACAACGATGTAGTCAATGTCTTTCAAAAAGGCATAAATACCAATGGCAAGAAATTGAACGATGCTTTGAATGAGAATGTAGAGTGCTATATAGAGTATCAAGTGAAAGATACTGTTGAGTGTTTTCTTTTGTTCCATTGTTTTCTATTTTTTATGCTTGTTAGGTTGAAAAAAATCGATTATCTGTTTTTTGTCGTAGCGTAGCTGGGCTGCCAAATCGTCGTGCGAAGCAAATTTTTTTTCATCTCGGATACGATTGAAGAAGATGATTTCAATGACCTTACCATAAAGGTCACCTTCAAAATCAAAGATATGCACCTCAATGCTTTCTTCTTGTCCGTTGAAAGTGGGTCGCATTCCGATGTTGAGCATTCCGTTGAGAGGAAGACTATTCGTTTCAAGTCTCACATTGACGGCATACACCCCTGCAGGAGGTAGGATTTTATGCATATTAAGCGGTTTTATATTTGCCGTCGGAAAACCCAATTTATGCCCATTTTGATAGCCTGCGACCACGGTTCCGTGTAGCGAGTAGGGACGATTAAGACAAAAATTAGCTTGTGCCAAATCACCTTTTTCAATGTAAGCTCTTATCACAGAAGAACTCACCTTTATATTTTTGATTTCAAAGGCATTGTTCTGGATAACCTCAATGTCGGCTTTTTTGCCTGTTTCGACATAATCTTCGAGTCGGTCCAAGCGATCTTTCCCAAAACGATTGTCGTATCCGATGATGAGTTTTTCAATGTGTAATTGTGCTTTCAAGATGGTGGTCATGAAGTCTTGAGCAGTGAGTGCTGCCAATGCTTTATTGAAAGGCAAGACCACCACATTTTTTACACCCATCTGAGAAAGTCGTTCGATTTTTTCGTTTAATGTGAAGAGTAGGCGAGGGCAGCGTTCTGGGCAGATCACTTCCAATGGATGGCGGTCGAACGTTACGATAGTAGTATCTAATTGCGCTTTAGATGCCTCAGCAATGACCTTTCGAATGAGATACTGATGCCCCAAATGTAGACCATCAAAGAAACCAATAGTGCCCACCGATGGCGCAATATCGAATTGTTCTTTCTCTTCCAATCTTATGATTTTCATCTTTTTTGTCTTTAATATTTTGGTTGAAAGTTTTGCAAAGATACATCAAAAAGGATGGTAGACAGTACAGATGGCAGAAAAAATGTGTTAAAACAAAAAAAATATTTGGCATCTTTTCTCTTATTTCCATTAATTTGTTTATCTTTGCACACGAATTTAAAATTCAGGACTTGTAGCTCAGTTGGTTAGAGCAACAGACTCATAATCTGGAGGTCCCTGGTTCAAGCCCAGGCTGGTCCACAAATAGGTTTCAAGAGAACGTCAGACAATACGTCACTTTAGCCTTCAAAACAAGGATAATCGCTGTAAAATCAAGGTTTTACAGCGATTTTTTTGTTTTTATCCACATTCGCTTGACTGCTAAACCATACCTTTTGATAGTCATCATTCGGTCATTTTCTGCTACAGAAACCGCTACACAAAAGCAGGCAGTAAAAAAAATGTAGCAGTGAATGGAAAATGACTACCAAATTGACGGCATGCAAATATCTTGTTTTCAATAATTTATGTAGAACTTTGTAGCCGAAAAGCTACACTAAAATGATGCGTTATGAAAACAACTTTCAAGGTGTCCTATTACCTACGTTCCAACTATGAGAACAAAGAAGGAAAATCGCCTGTAATGCTCCGGATGTATCTCGGAGGCGAAATGGCAAATTTGGGATCCACTAAAATTTTCGTGGATAAATCTAAATGGAGTAACAAAACTAGCAGAATGATTGGTAGAACGGCAGAAGCACTCTCCGTCAATGCTTCAATAGATGCACTGACAACAACGCTGATGCAGATTTACAGGAAATACGAGACCTCCGAGGAACTTTCCTTAGACCTTATCAGGTCAGTGTTTCTTGGAACAGATAAGGAGTTTACAACTTTCCTTCCAGTCTTTGACAAATACATAGACTCCATCACGCAACAAGTTGGCAAGACGCTGACAAAGGGTACTTTTTATAAGTATAAGGTAGTGAGGCAGAACTTTCAGGATTTTCTGCAAGCAAAATATCATCGTAAGGATATTGGATTGACAGAACTTACAAGTGCCGTTATTCAGGACTTTGAATTGTATCTGACATCCGTTGTAGGTGGTGTACATAACACAACCACCAAGAAATTGAGAAACTTGAAGACAGTCGTGAACTATGCGAGAAACAGAGGACTTATCATGCATGATCCGTTTGCAAACCACAAGTTGCACTATGAATTGGTAGACCGGGGCTACCTCACAGAAGAAGAGGTACTCCGAATCATGAAGAAGCACTTTGAGATAGAAAGGCTGGAGCTGGTACGAAACATATTCATCTTTTCCTGCTTCACAGGGTTGGCTTATATTGATGTTTACAATCTTACTTACGATAAGATTGTGACTGTTGAGGACCGGCAATGGCTCATCACCAAGAGATACAAGACAAGTATTGACGAAAATGTCATGTTGCTGGACATTCCACTTGCCATTATTAGGAAATATTACGATATTGACAGAAAGGGAGGAAAGGTTTTTCCGATGATGAGCAATCAGCGTATCAACTCGTATTTGAAAGAAATTGCCGACCTTTGTGGCATAAAAAAGAATCTTACCTTTCATATGGCAAGACATACTTTTGCAACTATGTCTATATCCAAGGGTGTTCCTATGGAATCGGTGTCTAAGATGCTTGGACATACAAATATCAGAATAACCCAGATTTATGCACGAATAACGAACAAGAAAGTAGAGCATGACATGGAGCAGCTCGCCGATAAGCTCGGCAAGTTCAATAAGGCAATGGGAATCCGATAATATGATAATGTATAACCTAAAAATAACATGAATTATGGAAACGACAAAGAAAGAACTTTCCTACTTCCGTCTGAAGTTGGAGAACTACCTCAGTGAGTATTTCCCCGAAATGCAGAATGACAAGCCGTTCATAACGGCAAGAGCCGATGAAGCACTTACCACTTACTGTGATGCCGTGGCGCAAGGATTCTCGCATCCCGAAGCAGAGAGTATGGCAAGCGAAGTGTTGTATCGAGGACTGCATTTCTCAAAGTATGATACGCTTGTGTCTGTCTTGGAGAATGAGTTTGAGAAAGAACTGCCCTCTCCACTCCCCGAAAGACTCTCACCGATACTTCTGAAGAATAAGGCAGTGCAAAGCGTTTTCGACAAGTATGAGCTGTCAGATGACTTCGGCGCAAGTACTGAGTATGAGAAACTTTACACCGAACTGACAGGAACAATCGTTCTGCTCATCGAGGTCAATGGTCTGCCAACAGTCGATAGTGAGAACCTGGCTTGATGTAGCACCACACGGAGCTTTTGTAGTGTCAAGAGCCAAGATAACCATTCTTCCCCACACACCAAGAGTTTGGGCAAACACTTGGCTTTGTGTGGCAGAATATCTTGTTATTGCTCTTGAACTATTAAAAGCTCCGATTATGAATACAATCATCATGAATCAAGACGTTCATACACCTGCCTTCATCAAGGCAGACGCATCGAACAAAACCGATAATGACAAGCATCAGCCGACTTCTCCCACGCAAGTCCGCCGCTTCGGTTGGACACGCTTCATCGAACTCGCCATCCTGCTTTCCATCGTTATCGGTGTCGTTTGGCTTATCTCAAAGATAGTAACGCCACAAGTCGTTACCGCCGTATCAGTCATTGCAGGTTTTCTGATACTGCGCTTTATTGTCAGAGTCATTCTCCAAGTTACATTTACACTGCTAAGATACATCTTCTGGATTGCCATCCTGCTTTGCGTGCTTTGAGAAGCACGGCTCTGTAAAACCTTTCATTTATCATTCATCAGGTGGTTATCTCACATTTCGAGATAGCCACCTTTTCTGTTTTCCACTATAGGCGTTGCACTTTCGCTTCCTTTCCAATGCTCCACAATATGCGAAACGAAGAAGACGGATGCTGTTCCCTTTTTATCCGCAAAGGTAGTACGGGGCTTTTGGCTTTCCCAAGGTCTGTGCCTAAAGGTTTGTCCGGAAAATCTCCACACCTGCGGGTAGTATTTTCCGCCAAAACCTTGTGCAAGCCCCCGCCCCGCTACCTTGATTTTGCTACAAAAAGGAATCAGCATACTCCGATCTTTGGACGCATAAAAAAAATGTCGCTATGGATAAGCAGAAAGTAAACATAACATCTTCGATGAAGAAAAAAGGATATAGCTCCTCCTCTCATTACCGCATTAAATCTGTGGTTGGACAAAGTGAGCAAGTGGTGGCTACGAAGTTTGTGCAGTGGGACGTACCCTCTTTGGAGAACCTCCGAGAGAGCAAAGTATATCTCCTGCGTGTGAAACTCAATCGTGGCGAGCGTATGAGCCGTGAGGAAAAGAACTGGCTATGTGAAGCAGTGAACTCAAACACCTACTTCCGCACAGCCGTTCCCCTGCAAGGTTGGAGATTTGACTTCTTCGATGTGCTGAAGAAATACCTTGTCAATCAATACGGACATTGGGCAGAGTATTACGCACCCGACCGCACCAGCCTAAGAGCATACCTATATGGGGGCATCAACCAAATAGTAGAAATCCCCAAGTATTAACGACATCAATACAAGTACGACTATGAAAGGAACAGAACATTTCACACGGACAATAGCCGAATATCTCAATCAGCGTGCTATGACAGACCCCTTGTTTGCCCCTAACCTGCAAAAGCCCAACAAGAGCATAGAAGAGTGTATAACCTATATTCTGAGCGAGGTGCAGAAAAGCGGTTGCAACGGATTTGACGATGATGAAATCTACTCAATGGCAGTCCACTACTATGACGAGGACGATATAGAGGTGGGAAAGGCTACCGACTGCCGAGTAATGGTCAATCACGTTGTAGAACTCACGGAGGAGGAGAAAGCCGAAGCACGCAAGCAAGCCATTGTACAATATCAGCGTGAGGAACTTGCCAAGATACAGAAGCGGAACGACCGACCCAAGAAGACCGAGAGTGCCGACACCCAACCACAACGTTCATTATTCGATTTTTAAGCCTATGAAACCGAGAAATAAGTTCGAGAAAGCAGTACTTGCCGAGAGCAAGAACTTATGCTCAATAACTAAGACACAGAGCAAATGGGCATTTTTCGCTCTCGCTCAACAACTCGTCCGTGAATGTATAGACCACTTCGCTTACCGCTTGCCCCAAGGACGTGCCACGTGTATGGATTGTGGGCATAGTTGGACAATGGAGAAGACAACAGGCACTTGTTCCTGCCCTCATTGCAGGGCAAGGTTGCAGGTCAAGGAAACCTTTGAACGTAAGATAAGACAGAAGCAATACTTTACGATACTTACCACTTGTGGAGAATACCAAGTACTTAGAATGTTTCTTCTTTTGCACTTTTCAATACTCTCCTTGTCTGGTTACATTAGATAAAATATACTGTAAATCATTCCCAGATTAAATGCTGAATGGCAGATTATTGCTCCTAAAAGTGAGCCGGAATGTTTTTTGAAAGTGAAAAACAATATACTCATTAAGAACATACTTAATACCCAAATTATAGTTGGAATGGTGAAAAAGCCCCAGTTATTATTGATGAATACCAAGCCAAAATGTGAAATGTGAGTTATTGCAAACGCAGAACTATCAACTATTGATGCTTTTTTCTCTCCGATTGATTTTGCAAAGCTTGAATGAACAATTCCCCTGAAAAATAGTTCTTCGCCGATTGGACTAAATGTCATTCCGGTAATTGCCATAATAACAAATAATATTTTTTTATCATTTGGGCTTATACTCGTCGGAATCTTATAAGACTTTCCGATATATTCGTACCAATTTTCATAAGAGTTTCCATATAAGATTTGTCCTAAGAAATAAAGAAAAAGGCTCGCAATCAGTCCACAAACAAAAGCAATCAAAAGCCAATTACTTTTTTGAGGTTTTGTTATTCCTATTTCTTTTTGTCCATATTTACTCAGAAAAAAGAATGGCACGATTGCAGAAAGCGTCATTATCAGTCCAATAGCTCCATAACTCCCAGAAGCATTCGCATTTAGCACCAATATAAACCGTGGGATGCAAACTATAAGAATCAAAAAAAGTCCAAACTTCCAATTAAAACTGAAAATCCTATTCCAAAAAGGTCTGAGTTCAGTATTTTTTATACTATTAACAGCCAAATTGTTCATAAAATTTTAATTTCACACTAAAAATATTGTCAAAATAATAACATAAGAACAACAACAATATGCTACATAATAAGAAAATATTCTATCTTCAAAAACATTTGTAATGCTAATAATTCATAGTTCTCCGAGTCATAACTATGTAGCTAATAAATCGCTGCGACAGGCTTGCCCCGTCGCAGCGAAAACAAAAACTCACATTACGGATTTTCCTCGCCTCCGCCGGTGTTCGGCTTCGTGCCTTTCTTAGCTTTGGGCTCCGTCTGCTCGTAGCTCACGTCGGTGAGCGTGAAGTACTTCTTCGACGGGCTGAGCAGCACCATGGGCTTCTCAATGTGTTCCTGCGCGCGGAAAGGTTTGCCAGCCTCCACCGCCTTGCTCTTGAACGAGGGTTTGAGCGTGCCCAAGTCTCCGAACTCCACGATGTCGCCGTTCGCCACGATGTCGCGAGCAATCTCGGTGGCATAGTTCAACACGGCTTCCACTTCCTGACGATTAAACGTGGTGGACTTCGCCACACGCTCGCAGAAACTGCGGAAGTCCACACGGTGCCTGCCCGTAGGCTGGGCAATCTGGACGGTCTTTCCTGCCTGAGGACCGACATTCATCTTACGTTCCACAAGAACGAATTGTAACGGTTTGTTTGCCATAACTCAATCCTTTTTCCTCCTTTTATATCCTTTGCCACAGTCGGAGGTGTTGGCTGTCGGCAAAGCCCTTTTTATGAGAATAACGCAAAGATGCTTCTTTTATTGCAAAAGCTCATAAGCTTTTCGCGGAAAGCTTATGAGTAATCGAACAAAAGCTTATGAGCTTTTTAGTGGTTGCTCGGCATCTTTTGGGCGACCACTCTCGGCAGACCCTTTCCGTATGGCTGCCAAACGGCAGGAAAACGCCCCTTGGAAATGCTTTAGTATGTAATGTGGCATGTTAGTCTTTCCAAAACCACCAGTTCAGTTTTTCTTTTTCCCGATGCTCCGGCGGTGTCTGTGCAAAATAAACCGCACATCTGAAAGCATATAGCACACAACGGTCTTGCACCACTCCGGCATAGTCGTTGGACAAGGCAAAAAGTACTTCGGGGTCTTTCCCTTTCAAGTCGTCAATGGAGGTTATCCCTATATTCCATAAGTCGGTTGCAAGCGATTTCCCTATTCCGGGTATTATCGTCAGTTCCTTAATGGTCTGCTCTTTGGTCATTGCGTCTGACGAATCACATGATGAGGTTGCCCTCGTTGTCAATCTTCCAAAAAGGATTGTAGGCTACCTCGAACACATAGCCGTCCAAATCCTTGAAATAGCCGCTGTAACCGCCCCAAAACACTTTCTGTGCAGGCTTCACAACGGTTGCCCCGAGCCGTTCGGCTTCGTGCATAACGGCATCGACTTCTTCCTCCGATGTGGCGTTATAGCTGATTGTCATGCCAGAAAAGGATGCCTGCTGATAATTCAGCGTTGTGTCTTTTTCCAATTCTTGCAGTGGGTATAATCCTAAAACTATCCCACCCAAAGGAAACAATGCGTAGGCTTCCTGACTCTGTTCTGATTTCTTCCATCCCAAGCCCTCGTAGAAAGCCAATGCCTTTTGAAAGTCTTTTACTCCCAATGTGATTAAAGTGAGTTTCTGTCTCATAAGTTGTACATTATAGAATCCGCCACAAAGTTACTCATTCATAGCGAGGAAGACGAATAAAACGGCAATAAAACGCCCCTTGCAAGTTTTATCAGCTTGCAAGAGACGTCGTATAAATTCTACTTCTTCTCTTTTTCCTCGTTCCTTTGGCTGTTGAACTCAAACGAGAGTTTTGCCATCTGCCCGAAACTGTCCTCCACATACACGTCAATCGTCTGGCGATCAGTAGAGAGTGAGGTATAGTACAGGCGGAACACATCTTTCGTGAGCGGATAGCGGTCGTTGGGCTTGAATACCGTGCCGTCATCCATCTTCAATGTTCCCTTGCCGTCCGGCTGGAAATATCGGATGGTGTAGTGCGTGTCGGCAAAGTCGCCCCCTCGTTTGAGCGTGCAGCGTATTTCTGCCGTCTGTCCCTTGATGATGTCCTTCTGAACAGGCATTGTCTCAACCGTGAACGGATAAGACTGCTGAACATCCAACTCCCTATCACAAGCAGATAAGCAAAACACGGCAAGGGCAAGTACGCCCATTACCCAAATAGTATTTAATTTCTTCTTTTTCATTTTTCTTCTTGCTTAAAGATTAAACCTAAGTCCCGCAGATAATGCAGGACGGAAATGATGTATGTCCGTTCCAAAGAGGAAACGCCCTTGTGCCTTGACAAGAAACAGAAGCCTGTCCGTGAAGAACACTTCCACCGAGCCATGTACGGCACCGCCATAGACGAAGCGTGAGCAGTCGAGCAATGTTGCCCCATCGGGCAGCAGCTTCTTGTCCCCGTTCAGTTCCTCGTAGCCACCCAAGGCGGATATGCCACCATAGATAAACACGTTCTTGCCATTGTCGGAGAGTATCGGGTGCATATAGCCCAAGTGCAAGAGCGCATCTTTGAGTTTCACGCCATAATCCCTATACGGCATATTCTGCTGTTCATACTCTGCCAAGACAAAAGCATAGTTCTCACGCTTCAAGTAACGGGTAAGCGATACCCCAACACCGAAGTTATCCTTGGCAAAGAACTTTTCTCCCTTGATAAGGGGAACACTGCCCACGACTTCCATTCCTTTCTGTTTAGGAATGAGTCGCTGAGCGTGCGATGGCAGACTGAAAGCCGTTGCCACCGCCACGCAAACCGATAAAATGAGTTTCTTCTTCATAGCACCTACCATTTGAGTTTGAGGTTGTCAATCTTCTTGGCGAGCAACAGGTCTTCCTGCTCAATATAAAAGGTCAGTGTGCGTCCTCCGTTTCGCTCATAGAGCGTTATCTCGAGTTGTTTATCCTCCGAGAGTGCAAACTGCTCCAGCACGAACACGGAATGCTCGCTATCCTTACCCTTCACCTGCATCACCTGATGATAGGCACGCAAGGGCTGCAATACTTGCTCCTGAATGGCGGTACGCTTTGCCACTTTCTTATCCACCACCTTGAACGTGATGAAGTCCACCGAGTATGGCATATTCGTGCCGTTTTCCATACGGGTGTGGAAATACAACAAGCCGTTATGGGCATACAAGCCACGGAGCAGGAACTTCATGCCGAACTGCTGCGTACCGATATGCTTGATGGTGCGTTTGTCATTCTGATAGATGGTCTGCATCATCAGTTTGACCAAGACGGGCGACTCGTTGCCGAGTTCCTTGAAATAGATGTCGGCACGATTGCTCGGTAGTCTTCCATCCGTTGGCGACAGAAAGTCCTTCATCTCCACGCTGAGCTTCTCCGGCTCATCGGCATATTTTACGTTGAAAGCGTAAAACGAGCCGTCCTCGCAAATCACGCTCATGTTGGTCTCCGTCTCAAAGTCCTTCACGGCAGCCTTTACACGGAGCACGTTCTCCGCATCCTCTGCCTTTCCTGCAATGATGTTTTGCGAGCCAAGGTCTACATAGCGGACGGTAGAGGGAAAGATAAGATGCACGGTCTTTTCGAAAGTAACGTCCAAGCCGTATGGCAAGACAACACGCCCATTAGGAATGGCACGGCTCATGCCTTGGAAGAGTTCGCCTGAAGAGAGTGGACGATTAGGCACCAGCGGTGTGCCGTTGTTGAGGTCTTGTGCGGTGGCTGTCGCTCCCATCGTGGCGAGCAAAGCCATTGATAAAATAAGTTTTTTCATTGTTGTTGTCAATTTTGATATTGTTGTATTTACTATCTATTCTAACTTCTAATCTCTAAAGTCTAAGGTCTATTTGGGCTGCACCAAGAAAAGGCGGTAGCCTCCTTTGAGCGTTACCTTGACGGTACGCAGTTTCTTCTGAAGAAGTTGGCTCGCTCCCTGCATCACACCACGAGCCGCCTCGGAGATAATCTGGTCCTTGGCGGAGGAAGCGAAGGTGAACGATGTCCCCATCGAGCCACCAATGTTGGCACCTACCTCCTTGAGAGCGCCCAAGTCCTCCGAACCAGGTATATACACGCCCTCCTGTCCGTCCGTGTCGTAAACCGAGAGTTTGACGGCTATGATATGACCGTCCACCTCAATACTTTTGATAAGCAGTCGCATACGGTTGCCCTCAATCTTGGCAGATGCAATCAGTCGGCTCTGCCGTGGAATACGCAGTCCCTGCACCTTGGCAGTCTCCAGCAGGCGGAGTACCACATTGTCGCCCTCCTTGAGCGTGGTTGTCCTGTCCACCACCACTTTGAGCGTGTTGCGTATCGTGGGAGCAGCCGTACTCGTGAGCGAATGGAAGCCCATGTTGTGTGCCTTCGTGCCATACTCTGCAATAAAGTCCGCATCGCTCATCGGCTGACTGAGTGAGGACACCACCTGCCTGCGCTCTGCCAGGACCTCCATTGCGGGCGTACCGGTTGATGCGGTCTGATTTCTCTCGGCATCATTGGATGGTATTTCATTGTCCTTCCCGTCCGAAAAGGCATTGCCCAAGGACGGTAGTTTGGCAGATGTCCCTGGCAGGTACTTCGCTGCCATTTGGTAACTCTTTTCCATTAAGGCGAGCTGTCGTTTCTCCTCATCATCCTCCCTGCTGTCCTTGGAGGATAATTCCTTTTTGAGGTTGTCTATCTCCTGTCTCATTGCCTCACGCTCCTCCTCATGCGGATCGGGGGCGTAAAAAGAGTTAAGCAGACGGTTGTTTTCCTCATAACGGCGCATCGAGCTTTCAATCTTTGCCGTGGAAGCGGCTGCTTCGGCACGTTCCGTTTCCGTTGGAGCCGTATTCTCGGCGAAGTAGTCGGACAGTCGTCCCATCTCCTCACGTGCCTGTTGCTGCTCGTGCGCCTTGTCGCCCAGCTCGTAGGCTTTGAGCTTGTTGCCCGTCAGCTGCTCGGTGGTCGCCTGCGGTATGCTGTCGTTCAAGCCTTGCTCGGCAGCGGTCTTGTCCTTGCCCGACGGGGCGAAGATGAACCACATCGAGAGGACGAAGAGCAGTCCCAGTCCTCCGAAGACCAAGCCTTTCTTCAGTTGTTCTTTCTGTTTATTATCCATTTTCATTGATTGTTTGATGATATTGTAGGTAATAATTGCCTTGTAACTCGTGTAAAGTGCTGTCCGTCCGAATGGGACTATCCAGAAGTCTACCCTTTGGTATGGACAGTCTATCCTCCTTCTGAGGCAGGAAAAACTGTGCTATCATCCAAAGACAGCAGACGAGATAGACAAAACTCAGCCCATAGACGACAGCCTTGCGCTGTCTTATCGTGAGCCTCTCGCACCGATGACGGAGCCAAAGGTGCAGCCTCAGGTAGTGGCGGGCGAATGAATAGTTTCCTTTCCTTGCCATAGCCTTATCGTTTATAGGTCTGTATGTCTTGGTTCTGTCTTACAAGGAACTGCTCCATAAGGAAACCCTGCGGGTTATTGTCCGAGCGGACAGAATTCTGTAGTGTGCAGGTCGTAACAAGACTTCGCTCCGTGATGTTGCTCTGACGGACGATGAACATCCGGGCATAGGTCGTTACCTCGTAAGGATAAGCGTTGAAGTTGCAACGGATGGAGTCCACCTCTATGCGCTGATTGACATTGCCCGATATGGCACGGTTGTAGTATCCTTTCTCCGCCAAGTCCTTGTAGTAGTTGAAAGCCGACTTGTCGCACAGCAGAAAGGCACGCTCCATGTTCTTCTCTATGGCATCCTTGTCGGGCGCAATGGTGAAGAACAGTTCGTGGAAACGGCGGACGTGCTCGCGGGCTTCCACGGGACGGTTACGGCTTGCGTCCTGACTGAGGGCGAGCATGAGCGACTTTCCTTGGTCAAGCACATAGATTTTCTCCCGCTGCTCCTTGGCGAAGCTGTACGAGGCATAGACGGCATAACCGCTCACTGCCACACATACGATAGCAAAGACAAAAGCGTAGAGCCGTATCTGCCTGAATGATGTTTCGATATTGGTGAGTGATTTGAATTCCATAGTTCTATTTTCATTTTATTTGTTTTCTGATTCCTATTTTCCCTTGAACAGCCTGCCCTTGATACGACCTCCCACGTTGCCGATGGCTGCACCTGCGCCACCTGCCACATACTTGCCACCCGTGTATGCACCCTGTGCGCCACGCTGTGCGGTCTGATTGACATTGCGACCGTAGGAGCCGATACCGCCTCCGGCTTCGATAATCCAGCCTGCCACGGTCGGCACACAGAAGTAACCCACGATGCCGATAAGGAAGAAGACGATGTAGTACCACGTCCCCGAATCGGGCAGGTAATTAGGGTCGCTGAGTGCCTCGATGTCCTTCTGAACCATCAGCGTCTGTATCTTGGTAAGAAGTGCCGTGAGAATACTGCTGACAGGCAACCATAGATAGACCGAGATATACCGTGAGAACCAAGCCGTGAGCGAACCCGAAAGCCCGTCCCACACGGCAATGCCGAAGACGACGGGACCGAGTATCGAAAGGACGATAAGGATAAAGGTGCGAAGCGTATCGATGATAAGCCCCGAGGCATGGAACAGCAGTTCCATCAGGTCGTGAACAAGTTTCATGAACCATTGCTTGGTCTGATAGGCGGCACGCTCGGCGTACATCCCCGCAATCGTCACGGCATCCTCCGGACCGATGATGCCCATCTCCTCTATCTTCTGGTCGAATTTCTCGTTCGATACAAGATAAGCCGTTTCGGGATTTTTGAGGTAGGCTTCCTCCTGCAACTTGTTTCTCTTGGCAGTCAGCTCTGCCAAGCTGTTCTCCTGCTTGTGTACCATCATTTCCGTACCCTGCACCACGGGTGAGAGTACGGCGTTCATCGTTCCCAGCACGATGGTCGGGAAGAACATGATGCAGAAGCCTAGGACAAAGGGACGGAGTAGCGGGAACACGTCGATTGCCTCGGCACGGGCGATGGAAGCCCACACCCGAAGGGCGATGTAGAAGAGTGCGCCCAAGCCCGCTATCCCCTTGGCAATACCCGTCATCTCTGAGCATAGCGGCATCATCTCATCATAGGTGGAGCGTAAAAGCTCGTGTAAACTGGCAAAATCCATAACTGAAAAAATAGATAGATGAATAAGCCAAAGATTACCAATACCTGCTTGCTGTATTGCCGTAGAGTGCCTTGACGGAGGCGAGGTCGTTCCTCTCACGGGCACGGACATAGCTCACGGAGATATTCTTCCTTGTGTAGTACGACACCAAGGAACGGTATTCGCGCAGTGTGGTATAGATGCGGTCAATCGCCTGCATACGCTCGTGGTCGTTCATGGAGAACACGCCCGACTTGGCAACGGACTTGAGTTCCTTCAGACTCTCACCGCTCTGCTCCAACAGCTTGGTGTAGCCCGAAGCCATCGCAGCAAGCTCGGAAGGACGGAAATTCCTGTCCGAGAGCATTTTCTTACGCGAGTTCGGGATAAGATTAGTATGCAAACAGTTCCAATTGCCTTGTCTTTTCCACATGCACTGGCAATGCCTCTGGCTTGTTGTCAAAGAAGCAGTAGGCTGTGAGTGCCGAGCAGAGGTTCATCATAAAATTGTGT